>CAZWQB010000007.1:0-37269 GCA_964636035.1 uncultured Roseivirgaceae bacterium | reverse complement strand
ATTATAGGCGTATATAACAACAGTTGGAGAGAGAGCTGTTGTTATATAGAAGTTGTAGTCAATTTGAAAAATGAACCGTTTCGAAAAAGCAAGACAGAAATATAAACCTAAAGAGATAAAGTATCTAGTGGTTGCAGAGACGCCTCCAAAGTCTGGCTCAAATAGATTCTTTTATTTTGAAAAGGTTGATAGACAAGACAGTTTGTTCCTTGAGACAATGAAGCTGCTATACCCAAACGAAACTGACCTTACTTCGACTAAGGAAGTCAGAAGAAGAAAAAAAGAATTCCTCAACAAATTTATGACGGATGGATTTTATCTTATTGACTCCTTAGATGAACCTTTTGAAAAGAGATATAGCTCGACAGAAAAAGTCAGATTCATTAAACTTGGACAGAAACAACTGCTTGAAAAATTCAAAACTTGCTCACAGAAAAAACTAAAGTAATTCTTATTGCTTCCCCTGTTTTCAAAGTGAACTTTGACTTTCTAAGGAATCAAGGAATTCCTGTGATCAACAAAGAATCCATTGACTTTCCAGGGTCGGGTGGACAAAAGAAATACAGAGAAAAGATGATAAAAATTTTACAATAATAAATGGCTACAACAGCATCTAAGAAAACATGGGGCGGACAATGGCAAACGCCAGGTTCTTTCTTCGTGGCTAAATTTGTCACGGGCGAATAGCTTATAGCTTCGAATGCCCCACGTTTCTTAGCTGCAAAACGTTATACACAAGCCAGAACATCAGAAATTTCGTATATTTAGAATATGAGAACGAAAGAAAAAATAATAGAGAAAATCCAGAATATAGAGGATGAGTCAATACTGGAGGACTTGCTGGAAATTATTGACTTAGAACTGGATATGGTTGGTGATACTGTACAGCTAAGTGACGATCAAAAATCGGCCATAGATGAGGGACTGAAAGACATTCAAGAGGGGAGATTTTACTCAAATGAAGAGGCGCGTAAAATGGTTGATGAATGGATGAAAAAGAGATAAGGTGGTCTTTAAAAGCCATTCATGATAAAATAGAAATCCTTGACTATTGGATAAATAGAAATAATTCAAAAACTTATAGTCGAAAGCTGGACAGGCTATTCGATAAAAAATTAAGTAGCGCAGCTAAAAACCCGGGATCTGGTAAAAATACAGACTACAAAGATATTAGAATAAAGATCGTTAGTAACTATCTGATTTTTTACAGAATTCAAGAAAAATATATCGAAGTGGTAAGGATTTGGGACTCTCGGAGGAATCCAAGGAGCCTTAACTTATAATTGTCAAAAAAGCCAGTGTACAACAATACAAACAGATTATTGGGCATACACTAGAATTCAGGCGGCACAGCCATTTACAAGCTAAAGTTTAGGCGGATAATTAAGCGCTCTCAAATGTCCAACGCGCAGGTTGCCATCCGTGTGCGCCAATTAAGGAAACGCCTCGGCAGACAAAAACGTTAATGAGATATGACAAAACTACAAGAAATACTAATACAAAAAATTTCATCTACCACAGATGAAAGGATTCTTCAGGAAGTAAATAGACTCCTAGAGACGGGTGCCGATGAGGAAATCTATCAATTGACACCAGAGCAGATTGCCGGGATTGAAGAATCCAGGGAGCAAATTAAAAATGGGCAGTTTTTGACAAATGAAGAAGCTAACAACGAGATTCAGGAGTGGCTAAAAAACAAGTAATTTAGTCAATTAGGGCGCAGCAGGACAGGATAGCCATTTTGGAATATTGGAGTGAGAGGAATAAATCAAAAACTTATTCTCGAAAGCTTTTTCTGCTGTTTAATCAAGCCGCTGATTTAATTGCAGACTATCCTCAGATTGGAAAGCCGACAAATCATGGAAATGTGCGGTTTAAAAATTGTTCGAGATTATTTGCTATTCTATGAGGAGATGAAAGATAGGATTGAAATACTGCTGGTTTGGGATAGCAGACAAAATCCTGATAAACTTGATAAGTTGCTGAAGAAATAAATTGAAGCTGGCCCCAACCCAAAAAAACATCAAAGGCCGGTTTATTGGCCTTACCAGCTTTACAGCCATTCACTTGCTCTCTCAAGAGGGACAATGACTTGGCTCTTGCCCCGGCCTCTATCGTTTTTTTAAACCGTTAGCTTCACGCAAAAAGGCACTGCTAAAATAAATACTTGTACAGAACTTCATTTATTTGCTACAAGTGTGAAAAATATAAGACAAAATGCACCACGTTTCAATCTTGATGTTCTCCCGCCTGCTAGAGAAAAAGTGGTCTATAGAAAAGAACTTGTTGAATTATTGTTTGAACAGCCGTATTGTAAAATAGAATTTGTAGTTGATAAACTAAATGTAGAAAGAATAGCTGCAGCTAGATACCTAAAAGATTTAGAGAGTATTGGGAGTGTAGAATGGCAAAAAGTAGGTAGAGAAACATTGTATATAAATAAAGAATTGATTGAGATACTGAAACAATAATGCACGAAAGCCCGGTAACGTTGTGAAGCTGATAAGACCAATCTGAAAAAACGAAAATCTATCAAATGAATAACAACCGGATCGAGAGTACCGAGTTTAAAAAGTTAATCGGAAAATGGAAAACCGAAGGTCGGATTTAGGGAACGATAATAATCCCGAAATAAAAATAGTGGGTACCGATACTTACGAATTGATTCTCGACGGATTCTTCATTCTGCATAAGGCTGACGTGTTGATGGGTAATGAAAAAAGCCAAACGTTCGAGATAATCGGACTTGACAAAACCGACAACCAAGCAACACTTGAACATTATAACAATCAAGGCTCTTCGGGAAAAATGACAGGAACTTTAAAAAGTAATGAACTTAAAATAGACGGTGAAGCACTTCGATTTCGCGGCCAATTGAATGGTAGCGAGAACCAAATTAAAGGAATGTGGGAAAAATTAGATAACCAAAATGAGTGGGAAAGTTTTCTCGAAATGAAACTGACAAAGACCGACTTGATTTGAAAAACCAGTGCGCAACATTGTATAAGAAGGCAGGCCTGCCGAAGGCGCAGCAATCAATCCGAAACTTGATAATTACCTACCTACAGGCATTTAAGCCTACCAAATTTTACCTCTTAACCTATATGGAATGGACTACATCTTCTAATGGTAAACGAGTCTTTGCCTTTACGGATGGGTGATTGCTGTCTTCCGGATTTCTGAAGCCAATGGCCACTGCGAACAGGGTTTTGTAGCCTTTCTGTTGCAGTATCTTGTCATATTCTTCGGCTTTAATTCCTTCCATGGGCGTACTGTCAATGTTGAGGCTTGCGCAGGCCGAAAGAAAGAAGCCAAGCGAAAGATAAACCTGATGTTGAAACCAGGATTTGATTTCTGTTTCGGGCAGGGGCTTTAAAAAGTTGTTAAAATAGGCAACCGCGCCCTCCGGCAAATTTTGTCTAATTTTCTCTTCAAATGCTGCAACATCATCAATCGCGCTGAACACAACCAAATGACTGGCTTCATTGATCTTTTGCTCGTTGAAATAAGAAACGCTCGCAAGTTGCTGTTTTGTTTTTTCGTCTGAAACGAAAGTGAATTTCCACGGTTGGCTGTTGATGGATGAGGGACTCAGGCGTAAAATTTCCTTTAGCTGCCGAACTTTTTCATCGGCAATTTTCTCCTGTGCATTGTACCGTTTTGTGGTATATCTTTTTTCGGCAAGTTCTAAAAAGCTCATTTTCTTTCAATTTTTTTTACTATACTTTTTATTGTTGCAAAAATATATATAGTATCATACCTTTGCAATAACGGTCAAAAATGATAGTATCAGATGTATTGTATAGACAACAAGCACTTTCCCTGCAGCACGAGCGTGACAATGAAGTACATAGGTGGAAAATGGAAGTCGGCAATTCTTATTCATTTAATCGAGAAAAAAAGATACAATGAGCTAAGAAAGGAACTTCCCATGGTAACAGAGCGCACCATCAGCCTACAACTAAAAGAACTGGAAGCTGACGGTTTAATCAAACGCACTGTTTATACAAGCAAACCGCCATTGAAGGTGGAATATGAGCTGACGGAATTTGGCAAAACGCTCATTCCCTTATTGAGAGCCATCGCCCAATGGGGAAAAGAAACTGCTAGTAGCAGTAAGCGCGTTAAAATAGTGGCGTAAATTAGCAGTTAAGCACCTCGACATGCAGGCAGAAGGCTGCTTACAACCATAGCGCCTCGAAGACATTTCTGACCCGAAATCATATACTTTTAACTATTCATAGAAATCAATTGGCCGGAATTTACCTCCATATCCCATTTTGCAAGCAGGCTTGCCACTATTGTGATTTCCACTTCAGCACGAATTTGAGCAGAAAAACGGAGATGGTGAAAGCCATTGGCCGGGAACTGGAGCTTCAAAAAGCTTATTTGGCAGGAGAAACCATTTCTTCTATCTACTTTGGCGGAGGGACTCCCTCTCTTCTCAACGATGATGAATTAAAGCTGCTTTTTCTTAAAATAAAGGAAAATTACACAATAGCAGACGACGTGGAAATAACGCTGGAAGCAAATCCGGATGATCTGGACAGAAAAAACCTGCTCACTTTTCGCGAACATGGTATCAACAGGCTCAGTATCGGCATTCAAACTTTTGATGAGGAACAACTGCGCTTCCTGAACAGGGCGCATAATTCACATCAGGCCAAAAGCTGCGTGCTACAGGCGCAGGAGGCTGGGTTCAATAACATCAGCATCGATTTGATTTACGCAATTCCTTCTGAAAATGATGATGTCTGGAAGAATGATCTTGACATAGCCCTGGCATTGAATACACAACATATTTCTTCCTATTGCCTCACTATTGAACCTGATACCGTGTTTGGGAACTGGACCAGAAAGAAAAAAATGCCGCCCGTAGATGAAGAACTTGCGGCGCGCCAGTATGAAATTTTGATGGAAACCTTAAATGAAAATGGCTTCGAACATTATGAGATTTCAAATTTCTGCAAGCCGGGGCGTGTGTCCAGACATAACAGCAACTACTGGAAGCAGGAAAAATATTTAGGCGTAGGTCCCGGTGCTCATTCGTACAACTTCTCGTCGAGACAATTTAATGTTTCCAATAATGCCATTTATATCAAGGCTCTTGAAAAGGATTCAGTTCCGTTTACACTTGATCCCCTTGACAATATCGCCAGGGCAAACGAATATTTGATGACGAGTCTCCGAACCAGTTGGGGCTGCAATTTGGATTATCTTAAGCTCAAATTTGATGTAGACATAAAATTGCACCACAAAGACTATCTTTTGAAACTATTAAACTCAAAATTAGTATTCTTAACTGGCAATTTATTAACCCTGACTGATTCGGGAAAACTGATTGCAGACAAGATTATAGAAGACCTTTTTATTGGATAGTATTTGGATTTAACTAAGTAAGAAAGGGACTTCAAAAAGAGTTTTATTCGCTGATTTTAACTTTATTTGTTGCAGCGTTTATTGATTGTGAATTAAATTATTCGATTGTCGCGACATCTTTTCGCAAAAGAAGCTCACAAAAATTCATGGGCCGGGTCAGCAAAATTGACGCAGATAATATCAGAATCAGACAGTGCAATTTCGGGACGGAGCGAAAGTTTTATTTTCTAATAATATTTAAATAATGTATAATTGTAATTAAAATTGTTCCAATGTCAAGCGAAGAAAAAAAAGCCTTCCTTTTACTAAAATCCGTCATATTCCATTATCATGGTTTGGATGAAGACGAGCAAAAAATTCTGGATGAAACGGCGAGGGATCTGGATGCGGTAAATGAATTACAATGGGCGAATGAATTTATATCCAAGGATTATCTTACAGCTTTCGAAAGAGCCCGGGATTATTTAAATGAGGTTATCAGGCCATTGAGCAAAGACAGACGTTTGACGATTCTGGACATGGTATGGAAAGCCAATAATCAGAAAGGCTATATCACCGAGATGGAAGCCACAGCCATGCTCAAATTGGCTAAAGATTGGAAAATCGAAAATGAATTGATATTGCTCGTGAGAGGATAGTCTTTTATCCTCTGCGATCTTGCCATCGGCTCCTCTCTATAGCAATTTCTTTAGCGACAGCTTATCGGGCCGGTTACTACCACTCTTCCATTAGATCTTCTACCTCTTTCATCTTCTTATCAGAATACGATCCAGAGGTAGCATAAACAATTCTTCCGTCTTTATCCAGAACAAAGAAATATGGGACATCCTTTTTTTCAAAATCAAGGGCGTCTTTGTATGTCTTTAGATCCCCTCTATAAAATAAAACATGTGGAAGAAGTTTAGGATCAGTCTTTTTCTTCATCTGCTTTTCGGCGGTATTTGCTGCAGCTTTCTTCACGCCTGTAAACATGGGAATAAAATATACATTTACGTCATAGCCAATGTCTCCAAATAAGCTACTGCTAGATTTGTGTATAAAGGTATTGTAAACTGGATTAAACCAGGTTTTCAGGTCGTCTTCTGATTTTTTGGAATAAGCCATTCCAATGAGCGTAAATTTTCCCTTTGAATCTTCAGGAAGCTTTAGCTCTTTATCGGTTAGCGTAACGCCTTCCAGATAAGGAAACATTTCTCCTTTCTGAGCAGTCGCCGGGGCTAAACCCACGGAAACAATAAATAGAAAAAATAAAATAAGTCTGATCATCGTAGTAATTTTTGTAACTGTAATAACGAGTCAAATCTATAAAATTGTCTCCTTTTAGAAGATAATAATTCGGCAGATATAGCTTTCAGGTAACATCTGGGCCAAAATTAAATTTTACAGGACCGTGCCTTCAAACCTCGCCATAATTGCCTACTTTAGGATAAATGCGTCCTTTTAATCTTTAAAATTGATCGGGACATTTTAAACGCCTAAATTTGCAATTAAGCAATCACCAAATCGGAATGTGTCAACATGAGAGGCTTTTTTGAACACCAATATTTAAGTTTTAAAAAAAATCATATAGCAAATCTGGTTGCCCTCGCACAAATTGATGATGAACTTCACGATGCTGAAATAGATTTTATCTACAAGGTAGGTAGAAAATACGGATTGAAAGACAGGCACATCACCAATATTCTCAACGGTAAGGAGACAATAAAAGCAGAAATTCCCTCTGAGCATGCCCAAAAAGTAAATCAACTGTTTGACCTGGTAGGAATGATGCTAGCAGATGGTATCATTGAACCTGTGGAAATTGAATTCGTAAATGGCGTTGCAAAAAAATTCGGTTTTGCCGTAGAAATTATCGATCGCCTGATTGACTATACTTCCAAAAACCAATATCCCCGAGAGGACTGGGATGCTTTCGTGGAAGTAGTAAAGCAACATGCCATCCCGAATGAGGACCAAATTTAACTCTCCTGTTTCTCGCGGGCATCTTATCGTCACAAATTGACGGGATCAAATGACTTGAATGTATGATCGGGCACAGACTCCAGAACCTTGATATCGCTTAACTTGCGCTCGCCCCGATTTCCGGATAGGAGAATCTCACCATGTTTGTTGTAATCCACCCAGGGCATTACAAAATTGGGCTCATCCTGTGAAGCTTCTGCAAAATAAGCCCATTGAGAAACAAGCTTTGTAGTTTTGTCAATAAAGACATGGTACTTGTTCTGCGGCGTGTGTCCAACATTTTGAAACGTAAGGACAACCACATCTGCACTGTCTCCGCTTTCAGTAAGGTCTTCGCCTAAATACTTAATGGTTACACCGGAATCCTTCAGCTTAAAAGGCATTACCAGCCAATAGGAGTCGTTAATCCAGATGTTTTTACCCATCTCAAGATATTTTTCCAGTGAGTCCGGGTTTTCTAGCATTTCACCTTCTTTACGCACTTTACCATCAAGAGAATTTACATTTACAATGATTTCAAGGCGATCATTTGGTATCTCAATTCTTACATCGCCGGAAGACTTGTTCCAAATTAAATCCCTGATGCCAAAAAAATTCCAGGCAATATACTTTGTCTTATCCCAACTATCCCGTCCCCCCATTGCTCGCATCACCTCATCTGCAAGTTCAACAGCCTTAGGGTCCGAAGCGGCCTGGTTAAAGCCCTCAGCAGGAGGATTTTCTCCCGATAAACCATTACAGGAAAAGCAAAACCCGGCTATTACCAAAAGCCAAATGGAATAAAATCTGTAGTTCATAAGGAGTAAATCTTGAATTAGTGCACAGGAGTTCAATTGCCTGATAAAGGTGCCACAATATAAATAATTTTACCGGAATTATTACATGGGTTATTTCGACAATCACATCAACCGGCCGTCGACAGGAAATTAAACGAACTTTACCAACATAACAAATGAAGGAGGTAAATCATGATCAGGTTTTCTATAATATTGATCCTAATGCTGTCGTCATTGGCGGGGGTTTCTCAAAATGTAGTAGAAGGCATTGTTTTTGAGGTGAAAGAAGGCGATATCATTTTGGTTGCTTTGAATGATGGAGATACATTGTCGGCGAAGATCAACCATATTGAATGTCCGGAGATTGCGCAGGCTTTTGGAAATATTGCCAAGGCATATACGGAGAAGCTCTGTCTGAAGAAGTCAGTTACGCTTAGCTATTCCGAGTATGACAGGGACAGGAACGTGATGGCAGATGTTTTGATCAAGAACCAGAAGGACCTGGGGGCCTTGCTTTTGGAACAGGGCCTTGCCTGGAATTATGTCAAAGGACTTTCAACGCATCCCAACACCTCACTGTATCTCTCATTGGAAGAAAAAGCCAAGCAAAAGAAAAAAGGCCTTTGGAAAGACCCGGAGCAAATACCGCCATGGACTTTCAGAAATCATCAAAACAAATGGGAAGGTAAAACTTCTATTTGAAGTGGAAAGTTAGAAGTGGGAAGTGGGGAGTGGGAAGTGGGGAGTAGGAAGGAGGTAGCAAAAGCCAATTGGCAGCTTGCAAAAGGCAAAAAGCAGCTAACAACTGGCGCTAATGACTACTGCCAGCTATAAAAGACCTTCGCGACCTTGTGTTTTGTGGCAAATGGAACCAGGTCAACTAAAATCAGGACATGACATGATGAAAACCGCAGACCGAAGCCGGAACAGGGACACCTCGCAATTGGATAATGAAATCCAATCCTGAAAGAGCTTGTTCCAAACTTGTTTCGGAGGTGAGAGTATTGTAGGGGAAGATGTCAACTAATTTTGCTCCAGTTAAATGCCTCGGGGTTTACATTTGTTAACTGATTCCGGATATTTTCGTTTTCAGGATTCTGTAAATTGGGGTCCTTTTCAAGCAGCGCTATAGCAGCATCTCTTGCCACTTGCAAAATTTTGCCGTCCTGGCCCAGATCAGCGATCAATAAATCCAAAACGCCGCTTTGCTGTGTACCCATCAGGTCGCCCGGGCCGCGTAGCTTTAAATCTACATCAGCTATTTCAAAGCCATTGTTGGTTCGCACCATCGTTTCGAGCCTGAGTTTGCTTTCTTTGGTAAGCTTGTAGTCGCTCATCAATATGCAATAAGACTGATCCGCCCCTCTTCCTACCCGGCCCCTCAATTGGTGGAGCTGTGCCAATCCGAAACGTTCTGCATTTTCAATGATCATTACAGAAGCATTGGGCACGTTTACTCCTACTTCAATCACCGTTGTAGCTACCATAATTTGGGTATCTCCCTTTACAAACCGCTGCATTTCGTAATCCTTTGCCTCCGGCTTCATTTTTCCATGAACGATGCTCACCTGATATTCAGGGAAAGCCCGGCATATGCTTTCATAGCCTTCCATCAGGTTTTTATAGTCTTTGCCAGATTGCTCAGCCAGTTTCTCAGACTCTTCTATGAGGGGATAAACAATATAAACCTGCCGCCCCAATTTGATTTGCTGCCTTACAAAACCGAAGACCTTCAGCCGGTTAGCGTCGTACCGGTGAATGGTCTCAATGGGTTTTCTTCCTGCAGGAAGTTCATCGATCACAGAGATTTCTAAATCTCCGTACAAGGTCATCGCCAGGGTTCTGGGAATGGGCGTGGCAGTCATTACCAATACATGTGGAAAATAGTCACTGTTCTTTTGCCATAACTTCGCACGCTGGGCTACGCCAAATCGATGTTGTTCGTCTACAATAGCCAAGCCAAGGTTCTTAAACTGGACCACGTCTTCCAAAAGGGCATGTGTACCAATTAAAAGATGCAAGGTGCCATCTTCTAAAGCCTGATGAATGACCTTCCTTTCTTTCTTTTTCGTAGATCCCGAAAGCAGGGCAATATTCAGGTTCATTTTTTCAGCAAAAGGCAGTAATCCCTGGTAGTGCTGACCGGCCAAAATTTCTGTAGGCGCCATTAACGCTACCTGCCCTCCGCTTCCGATCACCAGCAAAGAACAGATAAAGGCTACCATGGTTTTGCCGCTTCCCACATCGCCCTGCAGCAACCTGTTCATCTGGTTTCCTGATTTTATATCGGCATAAACTTCCTTTATTACCCTCTTTTGCGCATTTGTAAGGGTAAAGGGCAGATGATGGTGATAAAACTCCGTCACCAACCGAACCTCATTAAAAATTTGTCCTTTGAACTTGTCAATCCGGGCATGCTTCAACTTTAGCAGGCGAAGCTGTACGTAAAACAACTCCTCGAATTTTAATCTGAAGCGTGCCGCTTGCAAAGCGTTGTAATCGGAGGGAAAATGGATGTTTTTCAAGGCTGCTGCCTTTCCTGCCAGCTTATACCAGTCCATGATGCTCTCGGGCAAGATTTCCCTTACCCTGGGAAGGGCCTGTTGGAGCAACGTATACTGAAGTTTTGAAATCGCCTTGCTGTCCAGGTATTTCTGTTTCAATCTTTCAGTGGTGGAGTATACCGGCTGCAGATAGTGTTGACTTCCAGAGTTGATGGTATATGGCTCCAGTTCCGGATGCGCAATATTGATCTTGTGGCCAAAGGAACTTGGCTTTCCAACGGCTACAAAATCAACACCAACCACCAGTTTTTTTAATACCCATTGAATGCCTTTAAACCAGACCAACTCTATCTCGCCTGTTTCATCGTAAAAGTGGGCGACAAGACGCTGTTTTCTTCCCATTCCCAAAGTTTCTACTTTCCTGATCTTTCCCTTTATCTGCACAAAGGGCAGTTGATCATGCAGCATGGAAATTTGGTAAAACTTCGTTCTGTCCTCGTAGCGGAAAGGATAATATTGAACAAGATCACCAAATGTAGCTATCCCGATTTCTTTTTGTAGCAAAGCAGCCTTCTGTGTCCCGACTCCTTTTAAAAACTCAATCTTTGTATCGAAATAACCTGCCATTTTAGGTTTGGGTATTGGGTGTTAGGTACTGGATTTTGGGTCTTGGGTTTTAGGTTTTAAGGTTTTGTGCTTTGGGAATTAAAAATTCGGTGATCCTACTTTAAAATAAAAGAAATAATTTCTGGGTGATAACTATAGCAGATTTTGATGCATTTTTTACCTACTGTCAATTGCTCGTTCCTTATTGACTATCACCGTCCCAGGAAAGTGTGTTTAGCATATGAACAATATCCATTTTTATAAAATCTATTATTGGTGCTAAAGAGTCGTTTTGCGACGCTGTTCTGAAGTAGAGTGCACCCCGGATAAAGTGGTTGGTAGAATCGGTAGAATAAAATTGAAAAGGAGTGGGTACCTCGCCCTCAAGTTCTGCCACAACTGCAGTGTGATTATTGGGCGTCTGAAGAATAGTTTCTTCAATCGAATACGCTTTGATCTGATGTTTCGCAGTTAACTTATAGGCATCACTAAGCAGTTCCTGTAAGCGCTTTTCGTCATTATCTAACTTTTTATAAGTGATCTGAATGGTGGCTACGAATTCAGGGTAGGAAATATCTATCCAGTAAGGTTCTTTCATCCACGAGGAGTCGAAAACAATCCTGGCATGTTTCGAATACTGAAATTGGTATGGAAAGGAATCGTGAAGCTGCACGTATTCATGTGCCGGTAATTCTATTCTATTGTATCCTTTTGGTTTAGGAACATAATCCTGAGTACAAGCAGTGAAAAACAATGCACCACAAGAAAAAATTAATATTTCAAGAATAGACTTTTTCAAACCAAAAGCCGCTTTAGATCTTCCTATTCTGCTCATCAACTACCTCTTGTTTTATAAAAACCCTTACCCGTTTAATGCGCTTGTTATCAACGGACACTACGGTAAAGACAAATTTATTAAATTTAACTTTTTCGCCTACACGTGGTAGTTTTGAATAAAGCTCCAAAATTAGCCCACCTAATGATTCACTCTCCCCTTTGATGTCCTCAAAAATATCGGGATCCTCACCCAATATCTTGCAAAAATCGTTCAAAGAAGTTTTTCCTTCAAAAATATAGGTCTGCTCGTCCAGTTTATTATAAGCAATGTCATCATCATCGAATTCGTCGTTTATTTCACCTACAATTTCTTCAATGATGTCCTCCAGCGTAATGAGCCCAGAGGTGCCACCGTACTCATCTACCACTATGGCCATGTGCACCCTTTTTTCCTGAAAATCTTTGAGCAGCCCATCAATCTTTTTACTTTCAGGAATAAAGAAACCAGGCCGAAGAAGATCTTGCCATTTGAAGGTCTCATCCCCTTCAATATATGGAAGTAAATCTTTTATATACAATACACCTTCAATTTTATCAATAGTTTCATTATATGCCGGAATCCTGGAGTAACCACTTTTATTTACCTTGTCCATCAACTCATGGAAGTCTGTTTCGATATCCACAGCCATAATGTCCATTCTGGAGCGCATTACCTGCCTTACTGAGATGGTCCCAAAATTCACAATTCCTTTGAGGATGCCCTTTTCTTCCACCGTTGTTTCGGTTCCGGTAATTTCCAATGCATGATGCAACCCGTCCAACGATAACTCATAGCCTTTTTTTTCCATCCTTTTTTCGATAACGTTACTCATCGACATCAATACCCAAGACAAGGGGTGAAATAAACTACTAAAGAAAGAAAGTGGGATGGCGGTTTTCCGTATAAACCCGACGGGATTCTGCGTAGCGTAATTCTTCGGAATGATCTCGCCAAAGAACAATATGCTGAAAGTCACGATAGCAGTTAGGCTGGCTACTACTACCCCTTCTGTGGTTTTCTGGCCTACTATTTGCCAGGAAATGAAGGTAGAGAGTGTAACAAATGCGACGTTTACCAGATTGTTAAGAATCAAAATTGTAGCCAGGAGTTTTTTTGGCTGATCCAGCAGTCTGACAATGAACTGATCTACACGGGCACTGCTGGTTTTAGCCTTTGCAATTTCGTCGGATGAGAGGGAAAAGAAGCCAACTTCCGATCCTGAGATCATTGCAGATAAAAAAAGCAAAATGATTAGTATAATACTATTGACAGCATAAAAGACGATGTTCGAATCAAAAAATGCTGCCAATAATATAAAAAGGGGGTAAGGGTCTTCAGTAGCGGCTTCCAAAATCAATTAATTAGTGAAACATCTAAAACGGCAGGTCGTCCGTTTCTTCATTGAACGCAGGAACCGCTTCATCAGATGCGTTATTTTTGGAATAATCACCAGGATTTGCGTCGGAATTCCCATCATTCTTTGAGCCTAACATATTCAGGGTCTGTACTACCACTTCAGTAATATATTTCCTATTGCCGTCTTTATCATCGTAGGTTCGGGTTTGCAGTTTCCCTTCCACGTAGACAGAATTTCCTTTACGCAGATATTTTTCTGCAATCTCCGCTAAAGGCGTCCACACTACAATGTTATGCCACTCCGTGTTAGAGACTCTTTCGCCGTTTTTATTTTTATAGAATTCCGTTGTAGCCAATGAAAAATTTGCTACTGCACGCCCGCTTTCGAGGTGCCTCACTTCTGGATCTTTTCCCAGATTACCTACTAAAATGACTTTGTTTACTCCAGCCATAGCTTTATCTTTTTTTAAGGTGCAAAATTAGTTAATCTTTTTAAAATTAGTTAAAAAATGTTTTCTGACAAATATTTATCAATTAAAATCGGCTTAGGCAATTGCACAATCTCTTCAACGGAATATAATGCATAGCTACCCGATTTGTTAGCCTCCAGGAGTACCCGCTGCATCATCGCAAGGTCGGGGATATCCAACAAGTAAATTTTAGCAAACAGCCGCTGATGTGTCAGAACATGTTTGTAGGTTGTTGAAATATCCTCAATAGTTAGCTTTTCCATCCCCCGAAGCATTTCCAATACAGCATCCTGAAGGGCATCCACTTCTTTTGCCTTTTCCGATTCTACAAGGTGAAAATCATACAAACCGCTCCAGATGTCTTTCTGAATTCTCTTCTTCATGAGAATCTTTCCCTGGCTACGAATGACAAAGTAGTTCAAATGTCTGATTTTTATTTTCAGCTTTTTAGACTTTACAGGCAGTTTGTGTTGCAGGCTGAATTTGTAAGCTATACAGAAACTGCTGTTGGGGCAAGCTTCACAACGAGGATTGGCAGGCACACATTGTAAGGCGCCGAACTCCATAATGGCCTGGTTGTAGGTTGCCGTATTTTTGGCAGGTAAAATTTCATTGGCGAACTGCTGAAACTTTTTCTGGCCTGTGCCACCTGCAATGTCGTCTTCTAATCCGAATACTCTTGAAAGCACCCTGTACACATTCCCGTCAACTACTGCCACTTTCTCATCAAAAGCAAAAGAAGCAATAGCAGCTGCGGTATATTTACCGACCCCACGCAAAGAGAGCAATTCTTCAAAATTATCCGGAAAGACTCCGTTGAATTTGGTCAAAATGATTTTGGCGCATGCATGTAAGTTTTTGGCTCTTGAATAATATCCCAGGCCTTGCCACAGCCGCAATACAGACTGCTCGTCTGCTCGTGCCAAATCACCGACTGTCGGGAAGGTTTCGACAAATTTTTCAAAATAAGGAAGTCCCTGTTTTACACGGGTTTGCTGCAAGATAATCTCCGATAGCCATATCTTATAGGGGTCCGCCGAACTCCTCCATGGTAATTCGCGCTTATTGTGCTCATACCAAAGCAGCAGATTATTAGCGAAAGGGTTATGGTATTTTGTCAAAATTAAATGAAATTATTCTCAATAATTGTATTAATAACACATGCCCTATTTTTCAACTAATTTACTTTTAATTTATCAAGGGTGCAGCTAACTTTGTGCTATAGAGCTAAATATAAAAGGTTATTCAAATTGTTTTCCACACAATTTTAATCTTATAAAAAGAGTTTAAAACTAATGTTAATATATGATGATTTAAAATCATCATCGGAATTGTATTGTTAATTAAATTTAGATCAAGTGACAAAAGCAGAGGTAATATCAGAAATTTCAGAGAAGACAGGTATCGACAAAATGGATGTGCAAGTCACAGTGGAAGCCTTTTTCAATGTAGTTAAATCTTCTATGGCGGATGGCGAAAATATCTACGTCCGCGGTTTTGGAAGCTTTGTAAACAAAAAAAGAGCGAAGAAAATTGCCAGAAACATTTCAAAAAACACGGCAATTGTAATTGACGAGCATTTCATTCCGAGCTTTAAGCCGTCAAAGACTTTTGTTGAGAAAATTAAAAACAGCGATAAAGTTAAATTATCTGAAAATTAAAAAACTTTACTCAGCTTAATCCGTTAGCAAGAGCTTTCGGATTAAGCTTTTTTTATGTCGAGAACACAAATATTCTTATCTTTAGGAGCCTTACTTTTAATTGTTGCCCTTTTTCTACTACCCAAAGTGGTGGTGGATAACGAGGAGTCTGCATCTGTTGAGAACATAGATGAAAACGACGAAACTGCAACCTCAAGTGCCTCGGGAGACCTGCACAACACCACACTTGCCCCTGAAAACCAATCTCTGGTGAATAATCTTCGGGAAAACATCATTAATAGTGATGATAATAAAAAAATTGTTATCTTTGCAGATTCTTTGGCAGGTATACTTAAAAGCCATAATTTATACGATAGTGCCGCGCATTACTTAGGAATTGCTGCTGATAAAAGCACTACCTTTGCGAGCTATAAAAAAGCCGGGGATGCATATTATGAGGCTTTTACTTTCGCAATGGATCAAACCAAAGCGAACGAAATGGCCGAAAAAGCGCGTTCGTATTACAATAGAGCCAAAGAAACCGGGGAAGGTGAGCAGAAGCAGGTTTTAGACATGGAAGCGAATGCGGCCATGACATACATAGCTTCATCCAACCCGATGAAAGGAATAAGCATGCTTACTGAAATACTTGAAAGAGACTCAGAGCATGAAGCAGCGATATACAACTTAGGAATACTTTCAATCCAGTCCACGCAGTATGACAAAGCGGTGGAGCGGTTTGAAAAACTGGTTTCGCTTTATCCTGAGAATTTGCAGGCGCAGTTCTATTTAGGCCTGAGCTATAAAGAGGCAGGAGATCAGGAAAAAGCCAGAGAACAATTTGAAAAAGTAAAAGCGCTGGATGAGGATCCTGAGGTACAAGCTACTGTGGATTCTTATCTGGAAGAAATTAAATAATATTCATCATTAAAAATTTAAATTTATGCCTTGCGGTAAAAAGAGAAAACGTCATAAAATTTCGACTCACAAGAGAAAAAAGCGTCTAAGAAAGAACAGACATAAGAAAAAATAATTTGTAGGGCAGCTATACTGCAAAATCTATAGGCGTTGATATACGCCTTTTTCTGTTAAAAAAAATTTTCAGAATAGCTGCTGCATTTCTATTTTTCACTTCATCCAGAAGTTAAAGTTTAATAAATTTTTAACTTTAAATCTACATCATTGAGTAACGAATTAATAATTAATGCTACTCAAAATGGATGTCGAATAGCCCTTTTAAAGGATAAAAACCTTGTTGAGTTTCACTATGACGAAGGAGAAAGCCAATTTACCGTTGGCGATATCTACCTGGGAACAGTGAAGAAAGTTGTGCAGGGGTTAAATGCCGCTTTCATAGACATAGGTTATGAAAAAGATGCTTTTTTACACTACCTAGATCTGGGTCCCCAGGTCAGGTCGTTGAATAAATTTACCAAATTAGCTCTCAATAATAAAGATGCGGTAAATAAGCTTTCAAAGTTTAAGCTTGAACCAGATATTGATAAGCTTGGAAAGATCAATAATGTCTTATCCAAAAATCAACAAATACTGGTACAGGTTGTAAAAGAACCTATTTCAACAAAGGGTCCACGATTATCCTGCGAGTTATCTATAGCCGGCAGATATATTATTTTGGTGCCGTTTTCGAATACAGTTAACATTTCTAAGAAAATAACTGATAACGATGAAAGAAAACGGTTGATGCGGTTATTGTCTTCCATTAAGCCCGAGAATTTTGGTATAATTATACGGACAGTCGCGGCAGGAAAAGAAGTTGCCGAACTTGACAAGGACCTCCGTAACCTCCTTAAAATTTGGGAAGACGGAGTACAGAAGCTTAAACAGGCAAAGCCAAAAGAGAAAGTAATTGGGGAAATGAGCAGGGCCTCTTCTATTTTGAGGGATATGCTCAACGAATCGTTTGACAGTATTACCGTAGACGACAAGGGGATCCTCGACGAAGTACGCAATTACATTAAGTCCATTGCGCCTGACAAGGAAAAGATCCTTAAGCTTTATCACGGAAAAGCAAAGATATTTGAGCAGTTCAACATTGAACGGCAACTAAAATCTTTGTTTGGCCAATCTGTAAGTATTCCCGGAGGCGGCTATCTTATCATTGAACATACTGAAGCCCTTCATGTAATTGACGTAAACAGCGGCAACAAATCCAACGCTGAAAACGACCAGGAAAACACAGCGCTAAATGTGAACTTGCAGGCAGCAAAAGAAGTTGCACGGCAATTAAGACTCCGGGATATGGGGGGAATAATTGTAGTGGACTTTATCGATATGCGCAAAGCCGAGAACAAGCGCAAGGTCTTTGAAAAAATGAAGGACGAGATGAAGGACGATCGCTCCAAATTCACTGTTCTTCCTCTTACAAAATTTGGCTTAATGCAAATTACCCGTCAGCGGGTAAGGCCGGAATTAAACATCATTACAAAAGAAAAGTGTCCGACCTGCAATGGCACTGGTACGATCAGTGCGTCAATATTGGTATCGGACAAGATTGAAAAGCATCTGGAGTATATCCTTTCCACTCAAAATGAAAAGGGCGTCACCATTGTATTACACCCTTACTTATATTCTTATTACACCAAGGGTATTATTTCAAAGAGGGTCAAGTGGCTGTTTACCTACCATAAGTGGGTAAATATCATACAGGATTCATCTATGGGAATTACGGAATACAGCTTCCTGAATAGCCAGGGAGCCGAAATAGAACTTGTTTAAAGACGCTAAAATTCTAAAGCCCCGGTTACATATTGTAGCCGGGGCTTTTTTTTCTATTGGATTTCAATACTGACCAACCCGTGTCTAAAAAATATTTTCAAATTTCCGGAGTCTCTTTTCAGAGACTCAAAACTTGATCCCGAAATCAAGACTGACCAGGTCGTTTTTCAAAGAGAAATCCGCGTCTCCCAAACGCTTCGAAGCCGCATTGATCAAGCCCCTTGTGTAGCTGATACCGCCAAATATTGAGGAACTTACTCCCAAACGATACTCTAAACCCAGGCCTGCCATCACAGAAAAATCAATTGGCCTAAACTTCTCAATATAGATGTCGCCGTTATCATTTTTCTCATGAATCTTTATTTCGGCAATTCCTCCGAGCTGAAAATACAATCTTTTATCAAGTGCAAGCTCATTGGTGTATAACTTCAGCGTAGCCGGGAGTTGCAGATACTGTAGTTTATAATCTTCTTTTTTAGAGATGCCGCCATCATTTACAGCTATTCCGGCACGTTTTGGCGTGTAAAACAGCCCGGTACTGAAGTAATAGTTTTCCTTTAGGTATATATCCACTATCGGACCAAATGACATTCTAAAGCCAACACCATCAGCACTCACATTTAGCGCGTCCTCATCATCAGTAGCCCTGTTGACAGACAGCAAGGGCGAAATTTTCAATCCCAGTTCAGTTTGTGCCTCCGCAAAAGAGATACTCACGAGTATTGTTAAGATTACCAGGTATTTTTTCATATTTTTATCTGATCAAAATTTTATGAACTTTGCAGGCATCAAAGTCCGAAAAATTCAGTGGGCGTTAGAAGAAAACCACCCATTTTACGTTTTGTTAGTTGTTCCGGTTGCCGGCAAAAATAGGCATTTGCCAATCATTAAAAAATCTATGATTCGATTAATAATTTTTCTCTTACTCCCCATTCTCATCTCCTGTGGCAAAACATCTGGAGATCAACCTGATATCAGTACAATAAAAGTCGACATTAAGGTAAAACGGCTGGAACGGGAATTGTTTGCCATTGACGATAAAAATAAGCTGAGAGAATTTTTGCGGGAAAATCCGGGCCTTGCTGAACATTTTTTTCAAATTGATCAATACCCGCATGACTCCATCCTCATCAACGCACTGCATCAATTGATCAATGATCCCCACATTGATACGCTTTACAATGAAACGGAGAAGGTTTTTGGAGACTTTAAAGAAATAGAGGAGCAGTTTGAGCAGGCCTTCAGATATCTAAAATATTATTACCCTGAATTTGTGGCACCTGAGGTACAGACAATCATTACCGGATTCGGCCGCGATTTGTTTGTCTCTGACAGCCTTATAATCATCGGTTTGGATTTTTATCTGGGACAAGGAGCCACCTACAGGCCCCTGGACATTCCAAATTATATAGTTCAGCGCTACTCCAGCGAATATATTGTCCCTTCCTGTATTCTTTTAATGAGCACAAAATACAACCGTCTGGATCAAAAGGATAATACCATGTTAGCCGATATGATTTACTACGGAAAGTCATTTTATTTTGCTGACCGCGTATTGCCGGAGGTTCCTGATTCTGTAATTATTGGCTATACCGGCCAGGAACTTCAGGATGTTCATAAAAACCAGGTAGTCGTATGGGCGCATTTTATAGAAAATGAACTTCTTTATGAAAAAAGCCACTTTATCAAGAAGAAATACATTGATGAGCGACCCAAAACGCTCGAAATAGGCGATAAAGCACCTGGAAGAATAGGTGTGTGGCTGGGTTGGGAAATTGTGAAGCGCTTTATGGAAGAAAACGACCAGGTTACGCTGCCGCAGCTGATGGAAATAGACGATGCGCAGCGTATTTTTACGCAGTCAAAATATAAACCGAGTCATCCTTAACTTTCATCTGGTGACTTTTATTGAACACCTTTAGAAGCTTTTGTATCTGTAGCTCTTTGGAATAATATTGCTCAGCAACCTGCCGGGCATTTTTTTGACTGCTAAATAATAAATTAGAGTCATTTACATAAGGCAGGATTTTTTTAACAAATGCGTTTGGTTCTTTGGGGTTATAATAGAGGCCGCATTTGTTTAGCTCTGTAATCTCCCGTAACCAGCCACCTGTGTTCAAAATCACCAGTTTACCTGCCGCCAGTGCATCAAAATACTTGTTCGGACTTCCTGTCTGTAACACCGGAAAGTCAGCGTAAGAAATAAAAATTGCATCGGTTATGTTCAACATCTTTTTAAGTCCGGCCTTGCTTTGGAAAGGGAGAAATTCAATGTTGGTCAGTTGCTTTTCTTTTGCCAGGCCTTTAATTCTTTCCAACTCCGAGCCGCTTGCCGCCACCAAAAACTGAACCGTAAACTCGCCTGCCTGCTGACACTCATAGGCAGCCTCTACTAAATACTCCAGATGATTGGCTTTTCCGGCGGCACCTATATAACTGATAACAAATTTATGCTTCACATTGAACGCGTCCTCAACTTCCGAATCCTTGCATTCCATTTTAAAAAATGAACAATCTGCCATATTTGGAATCATGTAAACATCTTTATCAGGAACTACTGATTCAACGCTGTCTCTGATTGCCGGTGATAACGCTATAATCTTAGTGGCATTCTGATAGATTTTCTTTTCCAGCCAATAGAGTGCAGATTTCAGGATCGGATTCCGGATGAAACCCATCTGTACAGGCGCTTCAGGCCACAAATCGCCAATCTCGAAATAATAGGGAATCCTGAGGCGCTTTTTGAGCCATAAAGCTAAAATACCTACCGTCAGTGGGGTAGTCATCGCATAGGAAATATCAGGGCGTTTCAACTTTGGGATCAGTCTCCAGGCTTGAAAAATAAACAGGAAAAAGGCCTTTGTTCGTTGCCAGAACGCCATTGAATTGTCATAAGGCACAGGAAGATAGTGTACTGTAATGCCCGCTACGTCTTCAACTTTGTAATTTTTTCCGTTATGCGAAGTAATCATTTCCACCTCATATCCATTATCTACCAGGCCTCTTGCCAAATAGTAAGATCTGATGGAGCCTCCCTCTTCAGGAGTTTTGAAATATTGATGAATGTATAAAATTTTCACACGAAAGCATTAAGTGAGCAATAGGAGAAGTGCTTTCCTTTCAACAGTAAGATCCTCGCCTATCCAAATTTTCAATTGAAATTCATCGATTAAACCTCAATTTTACTCAATTATAAATTTTCTGCAAAGTTAAAGCAATTCAACTGGATGCCTAAAGCAAATATCTTTGATTTTTCTGGTAATATCTACAGAAGTAGGTTAAAGGACATATCTCACATTTTGGCTTCCGGGCTACGCAAACGTATCTTCCATGCAAAATGAGCCAATGATGGGCTTTGGGGACAAATTCGATGGGTATGTACTTCATTAGTTGCTTTTCAACTTCAAAAGGAGTTTTAGCAGATAATGTCGCCAAACCAATTCTTTTTGAAACCCTGAATACATGGGTATCTACCGCCATGGTAGGCTGGTCATAGATGACCGAAGCAATCACATTGGCTGTTTTTCTCCCTACTCCGGGCAGTTTTTGGAGTTCAGGCACGGTATCTGGAATTTCACTGCCAAAATCCTCTACCAGCATCTTTGCCATGCCTAACAGGTGTTTCGTCTTATTGTTGGGATAAGAAACTGATTTGATGTAAGGAAAAAGTTCATCGAAATTGCTTGCGGCCAGGTGCTTGGGGCTGGGAAAGTCCCGGAAAATAGCCGGAGTCACCATATTAATCCGCTTGTCCGTGCATTGAGCGCTCAGGATTACTGCGATGAGTAATTCAAAGGCATTGCTGTAATTTAATTCTGTTTCAGCCTCCGGCTGATGCGTAGAGAAATAATTTATAAATTCCTCATATCTCTGTTTTCTGGTCATACCTTCTCAATATTGCTTTGCAAAACTAAGGGTTTTATTGATAAGGAGCTCTTTCAGTCTTTTAAGGTTTCTTTGAATCAGGGGCTTCTTTAAGGAAGGAGAAGAAAGTCAAAATGTCAAAAAGGAAAAGCTGAGGGCTTAAAACAGGGGCTAGTTATGGTTTCAATACTACCAGAAAATCACCTGGTATCTGAATGCCCACATCCATTTGATGGAATAATTATAGATACCGGCTTTTCTTAAAAGATTAATGAGCTCTTTCTTTTTGAAAGCCCTCAGAACCGAAACCGGGCCGTCGTGCCGAACCATCGGCGACTTTGATAAAAATTTAACAATTATTTTGATGGAGTAATAAGCCAGCCAATGCCGATGAAGGTCGTTTATGATGACGCCAAACCTCGCCTGGCGCTTTAGACTTCTGAAGAGTGTGATCAAAGCATCATCGCTGAAATGGTGTGTAAACAGACTGCTGATAATGATATCAAATGATTGTTCCTGAAATGCTTCTGAAAAAACATCAACTGAAGCAAACTTGATTTGAGGAAAACCTGCCGCATTTCGTTTTGCAAACTCGATAATATGCGGGTTGGCATCAATACCAATCAGATCGATGCTTAATCTTCTTTTTTCGGCCCACCTGGCAATTTCAATTAAAATGTCTCCGCCCCCACAGCCTATATCCGCAATTGTTAACCTTCTTAGTGGTGGATTTTTGGCAAGCAGTTTCTTGAGGCCGTCAATAGTAACATTATTTCCACCCAGTTTTCGGTTAATTTCATCAAGCTCCTTCAAAGTTTGGTCTATTACTTCTCCAGAGCTTGTCAGGTCATCCATTATTTCTTCTTCATTGGATCTGTAAGTAAATTTGTGCGTAAAGTTCATACAGGAAATTCATGTTCAATTTTATAGATAAGGGATGCTGAAAAACAGGTCGAAGAGACTCCCGACCTAAGTTTGTCTTTTAACCATTATAGATGTTTTCTATTCTAACCTTTTTTAACAAGCCCTGGATCAGCAGGAATTTGCAACACAGATTTGAACGTCAAAGCTTTTCCGCAGCTTCTTCCCGTAATCTTAGATTTCCGTGGCTTCACGAAATCATATATCATTTACCTTTTAGTCACTGTGAACTTTTAACAGCATGCTTTCCAGCGTCAAACCAGGTCCGAAAGCGAAACTCAAGACACTTCTGCCCCTATCCTCTTCTTCCAAATCTTGCAACAGCATCTGCAGCACAAAAAGAATGGTAGGAGAGGACATATTTCCATATTGCTTTAATACGCTGTAAGCGTATCTGTTATCCTCCTTACTGATTCCCAGCTCCTGCTCTATTACTTCCAAAATTCGTTTGCCACCGGGATGAATTACAAAATAATCAATATCTCCCACATTCAGGTTAAAAGATTCGAGTAAATTATGGGTGAGCTTTGCGATTCCGCCCCTGATCATATCAGGCACATAGGATGATAATTTCATCTCAAACCCATGGTCGCCGATATGCCAGGCCATCTCCTCATTTCCTTCAAAATTCAGATCGCAATAAAATTTTTCTAAGGCAAGAGATGGATGTTCAGGCGCCATGGATTGCATAATCATGGCTGCAGCTCCATCACCAAACAGCGCATTTGACAATATATTATCATCATCTTTTACTTTCTGAAAATGAATACTGCACAATTCCACGCATACGATAAGCACATTTGCCTCAGCATGGGCTTTGCATATCGCATCAGCCACCTTAATGGCATTGAAAGCCGCGTAACAACCCATAAAGTTGATAGCCGTCCTTTGCACGTGCGTGCGCATTTTCAGCTCCTGAACAATTTCGATGTCTATCCCGGGAGCGTACATGCCCGTACAGCTTACTGTTATCAAATGGGTAAAGTCCTTCGGGGTGAGTGCAGTTTGCTTTGAAAGACAACTTCTTATAGCCTGCAAGGAAAGGGCGAGCGCTTCCTGCTTGTATATTTCCATCCGGGCGCCGATCCCTGGAAATGGCTCAAGGACTTCATTACGCGGATAGAAGTTATAGTCTTCAACCTTATTTCCATAATCCTCTAAAACCGAATATCTTTGAGAAATTCCTGAGGCCCGGTAGAGCGCCTTCAATCGTTGCTTTTCATCTTCATTCATTGACAAGGCACTCGCCATAAACTCCGCGATATTGCTTTGGGGGGTAACATGTTTAGGATTTGCCGTACCAATTGAAGATATAAAAGATTTCATTTTTCTATAATAAGCAAATTATTGATAACTTGTTTAAAAAGCCCATGATACAAAGGTCGACCTGGCTGCATTTGCGGATTCCCTTTTCCATTTTTTTACTGCCAGTTTACCTGTTTGCCCTAAGCGTTTCCTCTGACGTAAAATTATTTCCTGCCGTTTTTGTTTTTATCATCCTGCATTTCTTTTTATATCCGGCCAGCAATGGGTTTAATAGCTACTTTGACAAAGACGAAGAAAGCATTGGTGGACTTAAGACACCTCCGAAGGTAACCACTGAACTGTATTATGTTAGCCTGATTCTAGATCTTGTCGCCATCATTGCCGGATTGTATATCGGATGGCAATTTGCAATCATGCTGGTTATTTATGGTCTGGTCTCCAAGGCTTACAGTCACCCTGCGGTTCGTTTGAAGAAATATGCCATTACAGGCTGGTTCATCGCAGGAGTGTTTCAGGGCTTTTTTACCTTTTTGATGGTGTATATGGGATTGAATGACCTGGTGTTTGCTGCCGTCATACATCAGGATCATGTACTATTTGCAGGCACGTTATCAACCTTATTGCTTTGGGGATCATATCCTATGACGCAGGTGTACCAACACAAAGAAGACAGCAGGAGGGGAGACCAGACGATCAGCCTGAAGCTGGGTGTTTTGGGGACCTTTCACTTTACAGCGCTGGTTTTCCTTATCGCTGACATTCTATTTTTGTATTTCTATTCCAGGTATTACAGCTTTAATCAGGCTTTACTGTTTCAGCTATTCGTCGTGCCCATGCTGGTTTTTTTTATGATCTGGTATGTAAAGGTTCGTAAAAACAGGAACGAGGCAAACTTTAAAAATACCATGCGATTAAACCTGGTATCTTCAGTGTGTTTAAACCTTTTTTTTGCGCTAATTTATTTTCTGGGCTTGTAATCGACTAGGAGCGCAAGTTGATTCGATATCAAGTATATCAAACAACCCAATGCTTGCTGTCTCGCATGCGTTAGCCATTGGCGCAGCCTTAGAATGGTTCTCCATGAGTCTGTTTAATTATTAGATCCGCGATCTTTTTTGAACTCCTTGCCAGCGAAACTGTAAACATTGAAGTCGCTGGTTGCCCGAAAAATCGCTGTGTGAGTCTGCCAAACAGCAATCTTTTTTTAAAGATTCTGTTCCAACAAGCTTCGTATTCCTTTTCCAGCAGGGCTCGGTTAAAAGCTTTTTGATCCAAATGATAAATGATCAATTCGGAAAGAATTTTCGCACTGTGTATGGCCATGGCCATTCCGTTTCCACAAAGGGGTGTAATCATTCCTGCCGCGTCGCCTGCCATTAATACATGCTTCTCAACTGCAGTTTTTGGGGAAAAGGAAATTTCGTTGATTACCAGAGGTTTTTCCAAAAGATATTCAGAATTCTCTAAAATCTTCCTGATCTGAGGATTTCGCCATAATACTTCCTTCTCCATGGTTTCAATGTCGGCTGCTGATTTTAGATTATCCCTGTGGCTGAGGTAACAGATGTTGAACTTATCATCCTCAATAGAATTAATTCCCAAATAGCCATTCTTAAAATTATAGAGGCCGATCGTTTCCTGAGGGAAATCTGTCTTAACATGGTACTTGACGCCGATATAGGGAGAACGATTCTGTATAAAGGCGCGTCCAAGCGATTTATCAAGCCTGGAGCGCTTTCCATGGGCGCCAATTACGATCGTAGATTGGATGACATTCCCGTTGGAGAGTTTACTTTCAAAAACATCGTCAAGCAGTGAAACATCTGCTACCTGTAGGCCGGTGTGAAAAACAACTCCCGCTTTCGCTGCTTTTTCATAGAGGTAATGATCAAAGACATGCCTGCTTACTCCAAAACCACCTAAGGGCAGCTTTAAATGTACGCTGTTTCCGTGGGTGTCAGTCAGTAACAGCTTATTGATGACAGGCAACCCGAGGTTTTCCGGATAGGCATCAATCGTTTCCAAAAATGGAATCACTTCATTGGATATGTACTCCCCACAGACTCTGTGAAAAGGGTATTTCTTTTTCTCAACCAGACCAACAGATAACCCGGATTTTGACAGCAACAAAGCACTCGTAAGTCCGGCGAGTCCGCCCCCGATAATTAATACATCAATCATTTTAAGATGCTACCATGTTTGTAAAAATCAATTCAATCTTCTGCTTCTTTATCATATTACCACCACCTGTTTTCGGAGCAATGGGGTGCCAAGTTTCACCGGTACCAAATCTGGTAAATTTCCGTGATTCGGGCCTTTTATGCTTTCCAAATTTATTGTTGAGCGGAACTCAAGATAATCATTATCTGGTAATTGACACGTTTTAAAATCGCCGTGGTTATGATTAACCGATTGAACAGAATTTAGTTAATCCAAATAATTATACCAATTTCACAACTTCCTAAGAAGATTATCGTAAAAGAAGTTCACCCATTGTGGCCAAGGAAGTTCAATTTTTTAAACTGACTATTATGAAATCTATAACTGATATCACCCAAAACACCGTTGGAAACAATACTGAACTGAAATTTTCTTCAGTTAAAGTTTTACTGGTAGGAAATAATCCGCTTGAACTGGCACATTGTTCTCAACTACTAGTTAATTTCAAAAAAAGAAAATTCAAGATTGATACCGCCTTTAGCCCGGAGGAGTGTTTTAAGAAAATTGCGAAATTAAAACCTTCTGTTATTATTTTAGATGATAGCGTTGGGTTTATGAACCTCATGGAAATCACGGAGAAGCTGTACAAAGATTCCCGCTATCACCACATTCCGGTGATTGTATTAAAAAACAGCAACTATTATCACGCAGGAATTAGCAATAATGCCGTAGAATTCCTGTTGAAAGAAAATCTTGAATCTGAGGGGCTGCCAGAGAAAGTCCTGACCGCCATCAACAACCAAATGTTAAAACAAAGTCTGGATGCGGAGGAAAACACATTGGAAAAGCGGATGAGTAAATTGTTTTTATCGCTGTTTGGAAGTAAAAAAGCATCCGCCTAACCACTGCTATATCAGCCTTTCTAATCTGAATACTTTTCTTAATACCGCGCCATCTCTTTGGATTTTAATGCGCATTTTCTTCCCCTCTTTTGAGCGGAAGATATTATGCAGGTCGTTGAGGTCAAGATTGTTCGCATTCATCCCGTTTAATTTTCGTATAGTATCGCCTACCATGATCCCTGCCTTATGAGCCGGAGAGTCAGCCCTTACGTCATCAACCACAAAAGTATTTAAGCCCTCTCCAACTGCAATCATCTCCAATCCGCTCATATTATATTCAAAATCATCCCTATAGTACTTGTTCTTTTTAAAAAACAACTTATTGTCGCTGTAGTCAATGATAACCGTAAATCTTTTAAGAATGCCGGCCCCAAGCGTGCCCTGCCTCCCCGTGCTCCTAAAAGAAGCGCCCAGACGGGAAGTGTCCGGAAATGAGCTGATTACCCGCTCAAAAGCGAAATCATCAAAGGCAATTTCTTCTATCCTTCCAAGGTAACCATTAATATCGCCGCCTAATCCTCGCCCTAAATTGCATCGCACTCGTTTTTGGGGCAGTTCATAGGACGGGTGCGAATTGGCATCGAGCAGCAAGGAGTGACTTGCCCCGGTGTCGATCATGAGCTTCGAACTGGTTGTCGATTTGTTTTCGAGGGTGACCGTGGCCATCATATAAGGCTTTGTTTCTTCAACCGTAATCGGAACACTGGTGTATCCTTTCGGGGGCCTGAACGATGATGGCTCATAAAGCGTCAAAATATTACTATCATAGTCGATTTTAACGACAAACCGCCTGAATATTTCATAGCCAAGAATTCCGTGCACATTCTCACCCAGGTAGTTTTTAAGTTGCAGGTAGTCTTCTTCTAACACAAGCATTACCTGTCCCTTTCCAATGGTGCCCGGAAGCTCCAGGGTGACGTCTCCTGCCACGTAAGCATCCACACCCTTGTCTCCATCCGCGCCATAGAGGGTGAGCTTTCTGTGATATTGTATGTTCAATAAATCACTAAAGGTTCTTTCTGTCAGAATTGTGGTCTGGACACCCGTATCTAAAATAAACCGCAAGGGAATGGCATCATTTAGAGTGACAGGGACAATGATTAGGTTGTTGAAGGTTTCAAATGGAATATCAATTTTTTTGGCACCGTCTTTCAAAACAAACCCAATCGTTTGCGCCGGGCATGGATTGAATAGTCCCAGCGAAAGCAGTGCGACGACAAAATAATATTTGATTTTGCAGACCATCCCTAATCCTTCAGTAATTTTCTATTAATTTAAGGATTTCCTGGACAGTTACAAATTAGCGTTTGTCCTATCGACAAGATTTGTATCAATGCAGCGGCCGGTGGGTCATTTGGAAAAAGCCAACTGCGGCAGCGGTGTTGGTCTTCAGGAATAAGATAAAGTCATCTCAGGAGTCAATAAACCTATATTCCAGGATTTCTTTACGCCTATGTGTTCATACAAGGAGCTTGGGAGTTGTGAAGCCGCTCCTTGTATGAATTGATTTAGTCCAGGTTCTTTTTGCCAGCTTAGTCATTAGTAAGAGGGTGCTGTGGACCAGGTGCCTGTCGGATTAGGAGGTTTTTATACGTTTTCCCCGCCCCGTTCGAGACTGTTTGTGATTACGCAATCTGAGAGCCTTTAATTAAGCGTATCGAAAAACCCTAGCATAATTTTGGATAGCTGCCTAACAGTTTAATGTTATTTTTATATTTCTCTATAATTGCTTTCACCGGGGGGTCGTCGTAATGGCCTTCAAAATCAATCAAAAACCAATATTTAAAGGTTTTTTGCCTTTTTGCTGGTCTGCTTTCAATTTTTGTAAGGTTTATGTTAGCCCGATGGAACTCCAAGAGGAAATCAGCCAGTGCGCCAGGCTGGTTGCTCAGTTTGGCCAGGATTGTTGTTTTGTCGGCTTTTCCCTTTTGGTTTAAAAATCCCTTGCTAATGATAATAAACCGCGTTTGATTGTTTTCAGAGTCCTCAATATTTTCAAAAAGGATTGGGAGATGCGACAGTTTGGCCGCAATATGCGAACAAATTGCAGCCGAATCTTTTTCAGAAGCAGCTATTTTTGCAGCTTTGGAGGTTGATTCCACAGCCACCAGGGTAATGTCCTCCCCGTACATATCGTCGATGAAGGTTTTGCATTGCCTGAAGGCGATATCTTTCGAATAAATTTTCCTGATGCTCTTCACCTCGTCGGCGATGGTCGCAAAGGAAAAGTGAATGGGCATAGGAACTTCAGCGGCAATTTTCAAATCCAAACCTTCCAAAAGATCCAAAGTTTCACCCACTATACCCTCCTGGTTGTTTTCTATGGGTACCACGCCAAATCTGGTTTTGCCCGTGTCAACTGCCTGAAAAACCGATCTTATCGAGCCAAATGAAAGGTATTCGCTCATTGCTCCAAATCTGCTTTCTGCAGCCTGATGAGTAAAGCTTCCTAACGGACCCAGAAAAGCAATCTTTTCCGGCAATTCGAGATTCCGGCTAACGGCAAAGATTTCTAAAAATATGGCATCTATCGCCTGCCGCGTTAGTAGTCCTTCCTGCTGATAAAGTCTTTCCAGAATTGCCTTTTCCCGTTCTGGCCGATAGACGACCTCGTGCTTTACCCGCTTTAAATCACCGATGCTCTTTACATGCTCCATCCTTTGGTTCAGGAGCGCTATAATTTGATCGTCGATGTCATCGATGTTTTTTCTTAATGCGTCTAATTTCACCACCACAGTTTGTTTACTTGCCCTTCTAATTTGACATGTGCGCCGTTAAAATAGGAATGCTTGCCTGTTTCACAAGGTCTTCAGACACGCTGCCTTTTACCAGGTTGGCGAGGCCTGTTCTTCCATGTGTAATTGCGGCTATCAGGTCAGCAGATTTTTCCTTCGCAAATTTTAAAATACCTTTCTTTTGATCACTATCATATATGCAATGCAAGGAAAAATTGGCAAAATGATGTCTGTGAGCAAATGAGTCTAATTTACTCGTTACTTCTGCGTGCGAAGTGGCCTTATCTGTTATCACGTGGAGGATATGCAGGTGGGCGTTGAAGTAAGATGCAAATCGCTTTATGTGCGTTACGCCTTCGAAAGCATCAGGGTTGAGATCAGTGGCCAATACAATGTTCTTAATCTCCATATTTGGATGTGCCTGTTTAACAGCCAACACCGGGCAATGGGAAATTCTAATGATTTGTTCTGTATGGTTGCCTACAAAAAACTCGGTGAAGGTACTTTCACCACTGGTACCGGCAACTACAAGATCGATGTTGTGTTCGTCAATAAAGTCACTGATTCCCGATTGCATTTCCTTCACGAGCACTGATGTAGTAATGTGCAGGTCTTCCAAACTTAACTTCTTGGCTAGCACGGATAAACGCTCCTCGTTTTTACTATGTAACTCCATGATAAACCTCGCATCTTCAGAAATCCCAGTTCCGGTGGCCGCACCCGTTGCGTTTAGATTGGCTCCACGTACTGGAGAAATGAAATTTACCAGGAATATCTGGGCATCCATTTTTTTTGCAAGGGCAACTGCGGTTTCAATTCCAAAATGGGCAATGTCTGAGAAATCGGTCGGGACAAGTATTCTATTCATGTTGAGATTATAAATGTTCGAAAATTATTTTTATGGTCAGGAAGGCGAAATTGCATTTATTCGCTAATCCTGCCTTGGCTCCGGCTGCCAAATCGGCTGCTCACCAACTTTTTAGTTTAGGAGGCACTAAAATAAACATTATTGCAAAAAATCTCTATTTTAGGATATAAAGGTATAAAAATATGGGCAAATGAAGGCGGAAAATGAATAAATGGGTTTAGATTTTTAAAATAATCCAACAGGGTGTTTGTTTATGCGGATAAAAAAACAAGAGTTTTTTATTGATTTTATTGACCAAGCTGACCTTTGATCATGCGTTCCTTGCCCTGAAAGTCCTGAAATATTTCCACTTCTTCAAAATTATTGCTAGCCATATAGTCTTTCAATTCCTGACCATAAGCTTCGTTGATCTCAAAATATAATTTGCCCTGCTGTTTTAACAAGCTCTTTGATAAGGTAATAATTCGTTTATAAAAAAGGAGAGGATCTTTATCCGGTACAAACAAAGCAACGTGAGGCTCATAATTGAGCACATTCTTATTCATTAGCTTACTTTCTTTCTTCCGTACATAAGGCGGATTGCTCACTATGATATCAAAATTAACTTCCGAAGGCGTTTCTTTTAAAATATCATGCTGCATAAAGGTGACGGAAGCATTATTCTGAACTGCGTTATTTCCAGCCACAGCAAGGGCATCAGCGTCGATGTCTAATGCGTACATCTCAGGAGCGGCAAGTTCTAACTTCAGACTAATGGCTATACAGCCGCTTCCGGTGCCTATATCAAGGACTTTCAGGTTCGGGGCTGTATTCTCCCGTACAATCAGATCCACGAGCTCTTCGGTTTCCGGTCTTGGAATCAGAACAGATCGGTTTACCTCGAATGCTCGCCCATAAAAGAAGGCGCGTCCGGTAATGTATTGCACAGGCTCCATGGCCTTCACCCTTTTAAAGATTTGTGCAAAATAAGGCTTGTTTATATTTTCAGAGCTCACCGGCTTTTTAGCAATCACATCATTCTTGTCAAGGCCAAAAAATTTTTCCAGCAAATGATAAGAAATGCTGCCGGCCTCTCTCTCATCATAATATTTCGATACCTCCTGTTTGAGGTAATTAAACAATAAACGTGCGTCAGTAATTGTATCGATCATAAGACCATAAATAATGAATTGTACTCAAAAATATAAGATTTTGGTGGCTTTACCTTATAAAAGCATTATTTTCTTAGTTTTGAATTAAATAAATAGCAAGATTCGCTCATGACGATAAAAGCGTACGTAATTTTGCATTTTTACAACATTAAAATGAGTGATTTTAATTAATGAACGATCAGTATTACATGCAGCGCGCCCTGGCACTGGCTACATTAGGAAAAGGCAGTGTAAGCCCGAATCCCCTGGTAGGATGTGTTATTGTTCATGATGATAAAATAATAGGGGAAGGCTGGCATCAAATGTACGGCGAAAATCATGCTGAAGCGAATGCCATAGAGCAGGTCAAAAATAAGGCTCTGCTAAAGGAAAGTGCGGTGTATGTGACCCTGGAACCTTGTGCGCATTTCGGAAAGACACCGCCCTGTGCAGATTTACTGGTAAAGCACGGGGTGAGAAAAGTAATAATTTCCGTGGTTGACCCGAATCCGCTGGTGGGAGGAAAAGGAATTCAAAAATTACGCGACGCTGGCATATCAGTAGAAACCGGTATACTTGAGGCAGAAGGCACAGCCATAAACAGGCGTTTCTTCAATGCACTCCGATACAGAAGGCCCTATGTAGTCTTAAAATGGGCAGAAACTGCTGATGGTTTTATGGCCCGAGCCAATTATGATTCAAAATGGATCAGCAGTTGGTATTCAAGAAAATTGGTGCATAAATGGCGAACGGAAGAGGATGCAATCCTGGTAGGGTCTAAAACGGCTGCTCATGACAATCCACAGCTCGGTGCAAGAGACTGGAAGGGCAGAAATCCTATTCGTGTGGTTATCGATAGGCATCTAAGCCTGGATGGCGGTTTACAATTGTTTGATGGCTCGCATTACACCATCTGTTACAACCTGAAAAAAAATGAGGAATTGCCGAATCTTCATTTTATAACACTTGATGAAGATGCTTTTTTAGAACAAATGCTGCAGGACCTTTTCGTGCGGAAAATCCATTCCGTGTTAGTTGAAGGAGGCGCAATTATTCACAATGAGTTTATAAAAAGACAGCTATGGGATGAGATCCGGGTTTTTAAAGCCCCCATCAGGTTTGAAGCAGGAATAGCTGCACCAATAATGCCAGGTCAAATACATAAAGAGGTACTGTTGCCCGAAGGAGACAAATTGTTCATTTTTCATAATGACGGAACTGGTGCATAGCAGGTCGCACAGCATTGCTTTAAAACATGATTGATTCGGTAAGACTTGAAACGAGGTAGTATAGATGATTGAAAAAAACGAAAATAATTTAGTGTTCTCCTTTGAGGATGTGACAATTAAAATCCAACAGCAAATACTTTTTCAGAACCTTAATCTCCATATCCGGAAGGGAGGTCACCTCCTGTTGACGGGTCCGAGTGGCTCCGGAAAAACGATATTTTTGAAAGCGCTTGCAGGGAGATCAAATATTTCAGAGGGAAAAATCGTCCGGCATTTTTATGAAGATTACAAATCGCGGTATCGAATTGAGGATCCTTTGTTTAACTTTTCAAGTTTAATTGCAACTGTACCGGAAAGGCCCCATTTCAAAAATGCTTCTAACACCACCGACCTGTACTATCAGCAAAGATATAACGCTATGGACGCTGAAGACGCCCCCACTGTACAGGAGTATCTTGACGATATTTGGGTGAAAAGGCTCACGACAGACAACAGATGGGATGTTCTCAAAGTGCAATCGCTCCTGAATCTGTCTCATCTGGCCGATAAACAGGTAATCAAGCTTTCAAACGGTGAAACAAAGAGATTGCTCATAGCGGCTGCATTGGTCAAAAACCCTCTTTTGCTGCTTCTGGACAATCCATTGGAAGGTTTAGACGTACAGACGCGCGCCGGCTTTGACAGCATATTGGAGCCCATTGCCTACAGTGGGATTACCATCGTAATGACGGGAAAGCCAAATTACATCCCATCCGTGATCAGCCATGTAGGAATTTTAGCAAACCCTGACATCAGCGTGATGGAAGCGTCGGAATTTGACCCTGGTAGTTACAGCGAGGAAAAGGAGAAGTATTTTCAAAAAACATTTGACAGCGAATTGCTTCACCAGCTTTTATCGGAGAAATCACCTCAACAATATGATTTTATCATCAGGTTAAAAAACGTTTCAGTTAAATACGGCGCCAGAATTATCCTGGAAAATATAAACTGGGACGTGCGACAGGGTGAGCACTGGATCTTATCTGGCCCCAATGGATCAGGTAAAACTACGCTGTTGAGCTTACTAAATGGCGATAACCCGCAGGCCTACGCCAATGATGTGACCTTGTTTGACAGAAAACGAGGCTCAGGGGAAAGCATCTGGGAAATTAAAAAGAAGATTGGATTTGTTTCGCCCGAGCTGCATCAGTATTTCCCGGTAAATATCTCCTGTGCACAAGTGGTCGAATCTGGCTTTTATGATACACAAGGCTTGTTTAAAAAAAGTGATCCTGATAAAAAGACTGTTGCTTTAAAATGGATGAAAGTTTTTGATCTCGCGGAATTCGCTGAAAAACCGTTCAGAAATACTTCTTCTAGCCACCAGCGAATACTGCTTTTAGCCCGCGCATTGGTAAAAAATCCTCCATTGCTGATTTTGGATGAACCATGTCAGGGATTGGACGAACGGCAGCAAAAGCATTTCCGAAAAATTGTGGAAGCGCTGTGCAGAACTCATTATGTCACTGTACTTTATGTCACCCATCAGCGCGAAGAAATTCCGGCCGGGTTTAAATTGGAATATCAGCTAAATCCAAAGGCATCTATCGGAGACATTGCCTAGTATTTGCTATAATAGGAGTTTATGTTGGGGATCAGTTGGTCATATATGGGCATGGCAAAACTGATAAAAAGTTCCTGAGGAGGAGGGGGAGGCACCTCGGAGTTCTGGCAGATTTTAAATTGTTCATCCGACAAGGCCCTTTCGTCCCCGTTGAAACTTCCCCAGGTTGAGAACCATACAGATTCGGGATTGAACTTCCTGTGGTGCAGCATGGCATTGGTATGGGCATCGAAAATCTGCATGCTAAATAATCCTCTGGAGATTACTTCTTTTCTGAAAATCGTAACTTTAGCACTCACCGTATTGTAAACATTGGCCTTTGTTCCATCTTCAAGTTTTACAGTCCCTACCACTACGCTGTCTTTCGTAACTGTTTCCACCACCTTTGTGAGGTGGGTTTCACCAACTACAAAATCTTCGAACTGCAATCGCAGATATTGATCTACATAAGGGAGCTGCTCGGCCTCCGCTTCATTTTTTGTATAAAACTTCACAAATTCACTGCCCCTAAATTGCGTATGCAGGTATTCTTCTATCTTGTCCTGAAAATATTTTCCGCTTAAATTATAACGGGCGGGAACCGGTATTTGCTCAACAACTACCTTCAAGGTGGCTTCAAATAAAGCCTCTTCCATCAGATTACGAACGTCTTTGTAGTTCGGGACAAATTCATGCGCTCTTCTGAACATGATGTACGCTTCTCGAGCGTCCTCCCGGGTATTTCTGTTTAGCAGCACCAGTGCAGCATCATAGTTTTCCTTTGCGGCCAACTGCTTCAGTTCTTCTACTTTAGCCTTGTTAATTTTTGGATTGGGTATTACAGTCAATGCCCCGGGCGAACGGCGTATCTCTTCACCCAAATAATTGATATCCTCATAGATCCTCAACGCCTCTGTATATTTGGTGGGGCTCATGCTGGCAAGCTTGTCACTCGCAGACCGTTCAAGGTTTTCAATCGCCAGCGGATAACTTTTCCTCAGCGTTTCCTTAGACTTTTTATGATCCGGGTTTTTCCGAAGCCTGTTCACCGATTTTAGCACAGCTTCTGCATAATTTCCATTTTCAAAAGCTTTTTTCCCGGACGAGCAGGAAAAGACTGTCACGGAAAAAACAAAAATCAACAAGTAGTAGAGTGTCTTCATCAGTTTACATTTAGCAGCTAAAGATAATCAAGTTGATTCTCGCAGCTTATGTCCAATTTCAGGGAAGATTACGGATGTAATTTATTTGGAATAAGTGATTGAAAAGGTGGTTGATTTTTGGTCTAAAGACAATCTTAACTTCACGGAATAAGGGATTCACCAAGTATGTTCAATCTCATACATGCTAAACTTGTTATCACTTGAAATTATCGGGATCTTTTCTGCAATAGCTTGAGAGATGATTAATCGATCAAAAGGGTCTCGATGATGAAAAGGTAAGACAGAAACCTCCAATATATGGTCAAATTCAATTCCTAATATTCCAATATTATTCCCCAAGGTTTCCTCTATCAAATTCGCTAAACTGAATGGTAGCATCAACTTATCAATACTAATTTTTACTGCGATTTCCCAAAATGACACGAGGCTTACCAGGATAGTATTTTCTTGATTTTTCAATATTGATTTAGCATCAGAAGATAATTTATCTGTTTGTCCTAAGCTCCAAATTAATACCTGAGTATCGATAAGATATTTCATTTGGAGTATTCGTTAAAATCATCGAGAGGTTCATTAAAATCATCCGACATCCAGATCTTTCCCTGAAATTTTCCCAACTCCCTTTCGGGCTTTTTGTCCATTGGACTTGCCGTGCTAGTTTGAAGAGCAGCCATTAATTTTTCCTTTTCAGCCTTCGGTAACTGCTTGACTAGGTTTAAAAGTTGCTCAAAATCCATATTTAACTTTAATTCCATGTACTTATTCTGTTTTACTTAAATAAACGATAAATATCAAAATTATGTCTCTTCTTTAGGGAGTTTTAAATATGGTCTTATCTTAAAGATAAGGAATAACAAGTTGATCCACAATTTATTATGCCTGGAGATGCCAATTAATCGCAGCTCAGGCCTATTTAACCTGCGTATCCCTCAATCTGCTCCTTATACAACCTGCAATTGACCCATTCGGGATGCAGGGAAGCACCCAGCTTTTTATAAAAATCAATGGCTGGCTCATTCCAATCCAGCACCTGCCAGCCTACCAGCGCAACATCTTCTTCTTTCGCTTTGAGCATAATAGCATCGAACAACTGCTTTCCCAAACCTTTCCCACGATAAGATGCTGTTACAATCAAATCCTCCAGATACAGAAATTTCCCTTTCCAAGTAGAATAGGCATAATAATACAAAGCCAGCCCTACGA
>CAZWQB010000006.1:0-38593 GCA_964636035.1 uncultured Roseivirgaceae bacterium | reverse complement strand
GCAAATAAGCCGGCAAGGCCAAGGCCGATGCTATTGCTGCTGTTGATCACGAGGATATTTCTGAATTTATTTTTTGCCATCATTGCTCTGTTTTTTCATTACTACACTAAACTCAGCCGATTTGACCAGTATAACGGCAGACACTGAAGACCAGCGAAGACAGCCCAACGCCCCAATTAGGTGCTCTGAAAGCATGAGAGGATACTTTCTCCAAAATACGCCTTAAGATTGTTGGGATATAGATATTCAAGTGCTGTGAACCGACGAGTAAAAAGCCTATCATTCAACCCGCTCCCAAACCTGGGTTCTGCCTATCATAGAAAAGCCAATATACCCTCTTACATGCAATTTGCCGTTTTCTACCCACATTGTGCATTTGTATTCGCTGCCTTTGTTCGGATCCAGGATTCTTCCATTGGTCCACTCGTCATCATCCTTTTCCATATTCTTGAGGATCACCATGCCTAAGATCTTTTGGCCTTTTCGCGGGTCATCCTCATCACATTCGGAGCATACGGCATCCTGTTTATCCTGGCGGAAAATTTTGGTTACCTTCCCAAAAGCTTTTCCATTTTGTTCGTAGATTTCCACAATAGATTTGGCCTCTCCTGTTTCATCATCTATGGTCTTCCACTCACCAAAAATAGTTTGTTGGGCAAGCAGGTTGCCATTGCCGAAAATTAGAATACCAAGGGCAAGAATTAATAATTTTTTCATAGAATCGAATTTTTTGTATAAGAGTTTAAACGCAGATATAATGCCAAAATTCTTGAAGCAGTCTAAAGCGCTTCATCATTAATGTTAATGATTTTCTGCATAATCTTCCAACTTTAACTTCATTTTTAATATTCTGTCTTCCAGTTTTTCTGAGGTCAGTTTTTCTCTTAGTCTATCAACCATGATCGGGAATGCAAATGGAGTGGGTCTTTTTAAATTTTTTATAATTATTTCCTGTTTGCCAATTCTGTCTATTGCCTCAAATAAGCGGGATTGCTCCAGTTGCAGGGTCAGTACTTCATGCATAGCCTGATGTACTAAAAGGTTATCAGGGTCATAGGCCGAAAACACATCATACAGTATTTGAGAAGAGGATTGCAAGTGCTTGTTGCTAATGTTTTTTCCGGGATATCCCATAAAAATCAGGCCGGCAATGGAAGCTATGTCTCTAAACTTTCTCTTCGCCATTTCTGTGCCATTGATGCTCTGGTGGATGTCTTCCAAAAGATTCTCTTTGGAAAAAAGATCCAATTCGAGTGCTTCCTCAAGCGGAATTTCCTGATCTGACAACAGTTCGAAGCCATAATCATTCATAGCTATAGAAAAGGAAATCGGTTCAATTATGCTGATTCGATAGGCAACAAGCGCCGCAAGCACTTCGTGAACCGCTCTTCCCTCAAATGGATAAAAGAAAACATGGTGCCCCTCTGGAGACTGCAGTCGCTCCATTAAAATCTGGTTACTACGGGGAATGCCTGACCACCTTTGCTGTAGTTCAAGTAGGGGTTTCAGCGTGTTCAGTTCTATTCCGATGTAATTGCCGTGACTTGCTTCGCTCAGTTTTTGACGGATCATTTCCGCCAGTTGGGAGGACAGGGGCATTCTGCCGCCCATCCACTTGGGTATAATGCCTTTACTTTTCCCGCTCTTCTTTACCTGCAGTGTAAATTCTTTGATCCTTACATACTCCAAACTCCTGCCAGCAAACCAAAACGTGTCTCCGGGTTTTAAAAACGTAATAAAGCTTTCCTCCACTGTCCCAATATAACCACCCGTTATGTACTGGATTTTTATGACCGGATCACTGACGATGGTTCCAATGGAAAGCCGATGCCGCATGGCAACTTTTCGCCGCGTTACTTTATAAACTTCATGCTCAATGTCTACTTTAAAAAACTCATCGTATTGACCCAGGCTCTCACCTCCTGTAGTGATAAACTGCAATGCCCATTGCCATTCCTGAGGTGTGATGTTTCTATAAGCGAATGTGCCCCTGATTTCTTCAAAAATCTGCTTTTCTTTGAATCCACCACCCACAGCCAATGTGACCAGATATTGCACCAATACATCAAAGGAGCGCTCCAATGGTTTCCGGTGCTCAAAGATCTTGTTCGCTATGGCCATTTGCAATGCCGCTGACTCTATGAGTTCAAGGGAGTTGGTCGGTAAAAAATATATCTTGCTTTCCGCTCCGGGACTGTGGCCACTTCTTCCCGCTCTTTGTAAAAACCGGGCTACGCCTTTCGGACTTCCTACCTGAATAATGGTTTCTACCGGTCTGAAATCCACACCTAAGTCCAGACTTGAGGTGCAGATTACCAACTTCAGTCTGCCGCGGTGTAATTCTTCCTCCACCCAGTTGCGAATTTCGTTGGAAAGAGAGCCGTGATGCATGGCCATAATCCCTGCAAGGCCCGGCCGCGCCTCCAGCAATTTTTGATACCATATTTCTGTCTGCGATCGGGTATTGGTAAAGAGTAGGGTAGTAGTGCTTTTTTCAAGGATAGGGAAGATTTTGTCCATCAATCGAATTCCCAGGTGCCCCGCCCATGGAAATTTTTCTACAGTATCAGGTAGGATGGACTCTATGTGCAGGGATTTTTCGATATTGGCTTTTATTATGACACTTTGAGTGGTATCAGTGTGGCCGGTCAGTACTTCCAAAGCCTGATCTAAATTTCCAATGGTCGCAGATATTCCCCATGTTTTTAGATTCGGGACAATGGCTTTCAATCTTGACAAGGCCAGCTCTACCTGGGTTCCTCTTTTGTTCCCCAATAGTTCATGCCACTCATCAATCACCACACATTTCAGGTTTTTAAAATAATTTTCATAGCCAATCTGACTCATCAGGAGGTGCAGACTTTCGGGAGTAGTAATGAGGCATTCGGGCGCTTCTTTTTTTTGCTTTTGTCTTTCGGCGAGAGAGGTATCACCACTCCGCACTGCAATTCTCCAGGGGATATCCAGGTCATGGCAAAGTCTTTCCATAGCAATGCCAATATCTTTTGCCAAAGCTCGAAGTGGCGTAATCCACAATACCCGCAAGCCGTTGTTTGGTTTTTCGGCATAGTTTTGCGGGTAATCGCGAATAAATTCCAGAAGCACCGGCATCCAGAGTGCATAGGTTTTTCCACTTCCCGTCGGCGCATTTAACAATCCACTTTTTCCATCAAGATAAGCCTGCCAGGTTTCGGTTTGGAATGGAAAGGCCGTCCATTTTTTTGACGAGAACCAGCTCTTACCTATTGAAATGAGTTCGTCCTGGTCATTCCCCGCCTTTTGCATTGCTGATTTAGACACCACTGTAGAGCGTTAAAATTCCCTTTAATTCTTCCAGCGAGTTGGCATCTTCTATTTTTTTGTCATGCCTCCAGCGCATAATCCTCGGAAATCGTAAGGCCACACCAGATTTATGCCGGGTAGATTTTTGAATGCCTTCAAAGGCTATTTCGAAAACCAGCTTGGGCGTGACAGTTCTTACAGGGCCGAACCTTTCTTTTGTATTTCTCTTCACGAAAGCATCCACTTTCTTGATTTCTTCATCTGTGAGGCCGGAATATGCTTTAGCAAATGGAATTAGTTGCTCGTTTTCCCACAGGCCAAAGGTATAGTCGGTATACAGATCGGCCCGCCTGCCGCTTCCTTTTTGCGCATAGATAAGCACGCCATCAATGGTAAGAGGATCTATTTTCCATTTCCACCAGTCGCCTCTTTTTCTACCTACTTTATAATCAGATGAGCGAGATTTCAGCATGAGCCCTTCTGCAAACATTTCACGGGATTTGTTGCGGGAGGCAATGAGCTCCTCCCATTGAGAGAAATAGACCACCTTTGAGATTAAAAACTCCGGGTGGTCGGGACTAAGTTCTTTTTGTAGCTTTTCCAAAACCTTTCTCCTTTGCGATAGCGGTTGATGTCGATAATCTTCTCCCTGCCATTCCAGGACGTCGTATGCCATAAAGCTGATCGGTGCCTCCTGTAGATGTTTTTTAGTGATGTTTTTTCTGCCAATTCTTGTCTGTAAAATACCAAAAGGGAGCGGCTGATCATCTTTGAAAGGAAGTATTTCACCATCTAAAACAGTACCATTGGGCAAGCTCTGCGCAAAGTTGACCAGCTCGGGAAATTTGTCTGTCACCAGCTCTTCACCACGTGACCAGATGAAAACCGTTTCTTTCCGAAAGATGATTTGTCCGCGTATGCCATCCCACTTCCATTCCGCCTGCCATTCCTGAGGATCTCCTAATTGTTCGGGTGGTGATTCCAATGGATAGGCCAAATAAAAAGGATAGGGGCGGGAGAGGTTGTCCTCGGAGGATTCTTCTAAAATTAGTTTTTGAAAACTGGTTGTATCAGGATGCCAATGCCCCATGATTCTATGTGCCACTACAGCTTTATTTACACCTGTTACTTCTGAAACTGCCTTCACAACCAGGTTCTGAGATACGCCAATCCGAAAACTGCCTGTCATAAGTTTGGTAAACACGAAGACTTCTTGTTGTGTCATCGATTCCCAGGCTGTGAGTACCTTGGCCTTTTTTGAAGCATCGTCTTCCTTTCCCAGGGCTACAATAAAATTGATCCACCATGCCAAGGACCGGTCTTGTTCAGTTTTTGGAGGCGGCAGCAAGAGCGAGAAGGTTTCTGCCAAATCGCCCACTACATTGTATGACTCTGAAAACAACCAAAGGGGAATATCCGCGAGCTCTGAAATCCATTCCTTCAAAAGACCAGGCCTAATTTGTCTTCGCGGACGTTTGTGGGTGAAAAGTGCTAAAGTCCACAGTTTGTCTTTATCCGGAGCAGCTTCAAAATACGCCTTTAGGATCTTGACTTTTTCTGAAGTCTTGTTGGTTTGGTCTAATCGGACAAATAATTCAGCAAATTGTTTCAAAGGATATCATTGGATTTTATCCAAAGAAACCCCTAAGCGAATGAGAATGTTTATAGCCTGCGAGGCGTCTCTAATCCGTAGTTTATTTTAGGACATATTTGCTGAGAATCAAATAGGCCTCGTTGATGTTATTGTTTTTCTTGAATTCTTTTTTGATCGGCAACGATTCTCCCCGAACCCATATTTTTAGCTCAGCGTCCAGGTCAAGCAACCCCGGGCTTTCCTTTGAGAATTTGGTAATGCTGGAATAAGGAATGGATTGGAATTCAACCTTGGAACCGGTAATACCCTGCTTATCGATCAATATCAATCGCTTGTTGGTAAAAACAAACATGTCTCTTACCAGCTTGTAAGCTTTTTCTAATACTTCGCCCTCGACTAGTATCGGTGAAAACTCTGCCTGTAATTTTTCTAATGAAACCTCGGTCGCGTGGCCCATCAATCCATCTAATATTCCCATAGTCTAATCTTTTAGTTTATATGTTTTCTGATCCTTTGAACAAGAAATTAAGATAATAAAAAAGCCGGAATTTCTCCCGGCTCTTTCAATATGCTACATTAATTTTTAATTCAATGGTTCTATTAAGTCTTCAGTTGTTGATTTCAGGGTTATTTCTTTAACAGCCTCCTCTGCCTGCGCGTGACCTGCGTTGTCTACTGCAATATGCGGTGCAATTACCAATGCCACAATGGACATCAGCTTAATCAAAATATTCATTGAAGGTCCGGAAGTATCTTTAAAAGGGTCACCCACGGTATCACCCGTTACAGAAGCTTTGTGAGGTTCTGATCCTTTGTACTCCATTACGCCATTGATCATCACTCCTTTTTCAAATGATTTCTTGGCGTTGTCCCAGGCACCACCGGCATTGTTCATGAAAATTCCCATCAAAACGCCGGAAACAGTAACGCCTGCTAACAGGCCTCCGAGGATTTCAGCAGAACTTGAATCAGGGAAGACGTCTTTTAATCCGAAACCTACCAGGACAGGAACTACCAGGGCAATGGCACCCGGAAGCATCATTTCCCGAATAGAGGCTTTGGTTGAGATTTCGACACATTTTTCGTATTCCGGTTTGGCCTTGTATTCCATAATACCCGGTATTTCCCTGAATTGTCTTCTCACTTCCTGTACCATGTCCATGGCGGCACGGCCTACAGCGGCAATAGCCAGTGAAGAGAAAATAAAAGGAATCATGGCACCTACAAACAACGCTCCCAACACCGGGGCTTTGTAGATGTCGATGCTGTCGATACCCGCTATCCCTACAAATGCAGCAAATAATGCCAATGCTGTTAAAGCAGCAGAAGCAATCGCAAATCCTTTTCCTGTTGCTGCAGTAGTGTTTCCCACCGCATCAAGGATGTCTGTTCTTCCCCGAACTTCTTCAGGCAAACCACTCATTTCTGCAATTCCACCTGCATTGTCTGCAATAGGGCCAAAAGCATCTATTGCCAATTGCATAGCGGTTGTAGCCATCATCCCGGCAGCGGCAATCGCTACACCATAAAGTCCGGCAAATGCATAAGAAGAAACAATACCAGTTGCTAAAACAAGAATGGGAAGTACCGTGGATTCCATGCCTACCGCCAAACCGCCGATGATGTTGGTAGCGTGGCCTGTCGAAGATTGCTTGATAATTGAATTCACAGGCTTTTTGCCCATGGCAGTGTAATATTCTGTGATGATACTCATTAACGCTCCAACTACTAAACCAACTACTACCGCTCCGAAAACATCCAACTTATCAAAAGCAAGCGAATTTCCACGCGACATTACCAAATCTCCGTCAGGAAGTATCCAATCAATAACAAAATAAGAAGCGATGACGGTAAGTATAATCGACGACCAGTTCCCTAAATTCAGTGCTTTCTGTACATCTCCGTCTTCTTTCACTTTTACCAGTGCACAGCCAACGATTGAAAATACAAGACCCACGCCTGCAATTACCATTGGGAGCAATACCGGAGCAATGCCGCCAAATTGGTCATCGGATACAATCTCTCTTCCCAATACCATGGTAGCCAGAATTGTCGCTACATAAGAGCCGAAAAGATCCGCGCCCATTCCTGCCACGTCACCCACATTGTCACCTACGTTGTCTGCGATGGTTGCAGGGTTCCTAACGTCATCTTCCGGAATACCGGCTTCCACTTTTCCTACAAGGTCAGCTCCAACATCTGCTGCCTTGGTATAAATACCACCTCCCACACGGGCAAAAAGTGCGATACTTTCAGCTCCCAAAGAGAAACCCGCTAATACTTCCAGGGCTTTTATCATGGGCACTCCGTTAACATCGCCACCCACATTTACTACATACATCTGGTAGAATATGATAAATAATCCTCCAAGGCCTAAAATGGCAAGACCTGCCACGCCAAGGCCCATCACTGTCCCTCCGGTAAAAGACACTTGTAATGCTTTTGATAAGCTGGTTCGGGCAGCCTGTGTAGTTCTAACATTGGCTTTGGTGGCGATATTCATGCCGATGTATCCTGCCAGCGCGGAAAGGATTGCACCAATTAAGAAAGATATGGCAATTACAGGGCTGGAGGTATCTATTAAGGTGCCGGACCAGGCCAACAGAATGGCGGTAATGACAGCAAAATAAGCTAATACTTTCCATTCGGCTTTTAAGAAAGCCATAGATCCTTTGGCTATATGATCAGCAAGTTCAATCATATTAGCATCTCCCGCATTCTGTTTTGTCACCCATGCGGATTTTACAGCCATTACTATCAGACCCAGGATACCAAGTGCTGGTACTAAATAAAGCGTGTACTCCATATTTATATATCTTATATGATTTTTTTAATTCGCACAAAGATAGAAGAACATGCCTTATTATAAAATACTTTCAATAAAAGTAAATGGCTTTTTGTATTGGAAATCTGCAAAAGATAATTGATATCTGAAAAAAAAGTTTTTCAAACCGCTTCCGCCTGCTCATCCTGTTCCCCGGCAAATCTGGTTGTGATTTCTTTTGCTTCAATCCCTGATTCGTTGAGCCATTTGCTGAAAACGGCTGTGTATCCGTGGGTGAGGTAAACCTGCTGGGCTCCGGTACCCTTTACTACTGCATTGAGCTGGCTCCAGTCGGCGTGGTCTGAAAGGATAAAGCCGCGGTCGACGGCTCGTCTTCGCTTGGCACCTCTCAGATTCATCCAGCCAGAAGCAATGCCACTGCTGTAAGGTTTGAATTTCCTGGCCCAGGGAGAACTGAGTGCAGCGGGCGGGGCAAGGACAAGTGCACCCTTGAAGTCGCTTTTAGATGTTTCCGGCGTAATTCTCAAAAAAGGAGGTAAGGCAATTCCATTATTAATTAAAGCATCGTTTGAATTGGCTATGGCTCCGTGCGTAAATATCCTGCCGATGCTATGGTCTACGTTCCTTAAAATCCGCTGCGCCTTTCCCAATGAGTAACAGCCTAAAATGGTCGTGATGCCGTCTTGAGCGTTTTTTAACCACCACCTGTTAATTTCAGCGAAAATTTCAGCTTGTGGCTTCCAATGGAATACAGGAAGGGCAAAGGTAGATTCTGAGATAAAGGTATGACAGGGAACAATTTCAAAAGGCTCACTGATATGATCTTCCTCTGTCTTATAATCGCCTGAAACCACCCAAACTTCTCCTTTATGTTCAACCCGCACTTGTGCAGATCCCACAATATGTCCCGCAGGATGAAAACTGAATTTCACCCCGTTTATCGTTCTGGGCTCATGATATGCCATTGTTTCCAGATTAATTTCGTGCCCCAGCCTTAATTTTAAAATTTCCCGCGAGCTGTTGGTGGACAGATACCATTGATGCCCGCTTCGGGCATGGTCTGAATGGGCATGCGTGATAATGGCTCTAGAAACAGGCAACCAGGGATCAATATAGATGTCTGCTTTTGCGCAATAAATTCCGGCTCCGGTATTTTCCAGTAAACTGTTTGAAGTCATAGGGGAGAAACTCCGACCGAAATGGAATGTTTATCAGCGCCTGATTTTGTCGAGCAATTCGTTCAACTTATGTGCTTCTTTGTCAGAAAGGTTGCTCAGAAGCGATTTGAACCTTTTGGAATGCACATCGGTGTTTTTTAAAAGGTTCAATCCTTCCTCAGAGATGGTAACCTCTACAGCCCTTCTGTCTTCCACACATTGCTCCCTTACCACCAGGCCTTTCACCCTGAGTCTTTCCACAATTCTCGACGCGTCAGACATCTTGTCGAGCATTCGGTCTTTGATCAGGTTAATGTTAGCCGGTTTGGGATACTGTCCTCTCAGTATCCTCAGAACGTTAAATTGCTGCCTTGTAATCTGATAGTTTCTAAATATATCGCTTAGCTCGTTGTTGAGGTAGTTGTGTGTGTAGATTATATTTACGAGCGCTTTATGATGAACCGAATCGAAGTTCGACTGTACTATATCATCTTCTAAACCCATATTTCATCGTCCATAGTTGGTAATCAAACAAATGATCATCCGCTGATCTTCTCCAAAAAAATCGAAATATAATCATTTAAACCATAAAGGACAAGAAAGTCATGCTTCCTGCATCTTAAATTAGCTGTTGATGAAATTCAGAAACTCTGATCTTGTCTTTTCTTCGTTAAATCTTCCTGAAAAATGAGCTGTTCCTGTGGTGCTGTTGGTGTCATTTACTCCCCTTGACGAGACACATAAATGCGTAGCATCAACCACCACTCCCACGTGTTCGGTATTCAGCGCCTTCTTTAGTTCGTGGGCAATTTGAACGGTGAGCCTCTCCTGAACCTGCGGTCTCTTTGCGTAATACTGCACAATTCTGTTGATTTTAGACAGCCCAATTACTTTTCCGCTACTGATGTATGCTACGTGGGCTTTGCCAATGATGGGCACAAAATGATGTTCGCAGCTTGAATAAAAAGTAATGTCTTTTTCTACCAGCATTTCCTGGTACTGATACTTATTTTCGAATAGCCGCGCCTTTGGTTTGTTTGCCGGATTCAGGCCGCTGAATATTTCTTTTACATACATTTTTGCTACACGAGCTGGTGTACCCTTCAGGCTGTCATCCTCAAGATCGAGGCCCAGGGTATGCATAATTTCCCGAAAATGTTTGGAGATAATTTCTATTTTTTCAGAATCCTGAAGATCAAAAGCATCAGGCCTCATCGGAGTCTCGTATATAGAAAGCAGTCTGCCATCTTCGGCATCGCTTTTCCGGGGTTTTTCATCAGGCTGGGTATTCAACATAATTTCTTTCAGTCTCGTACAACGTAATTTTTAAATCAAATTCAGGCTCTATTTTGGAACGCAAGATGTCATAAACCACCACAGCAATATTTTCTGCCGTCGGATTTAAATTTTTGAATGCAGCTACATCCTCATTTAAGTTCTTGTGATCGAATTTTTTTAAGATATTTTCCTTTATAAGGTCGCTCAACTTTTTCAGATCAAATACATATCCCGTTTCCGGATCGGGCTCTCCGGTAAGTTTTACAACCAATTCATAGTTGTGCCCATGGTAATTGGGATTGTTGCATTTACCAAATATTCGTTCATTTTTTTCAGCAGACCAGTTGGGATTATTCAGTCGGTGTGCTGCATTAAAATGTTCTTTCCTAAATACAGAAACCTTCATTTCTTTGATTTTCAACTCGATTAACTTCCAATCCTCAAATTTAATGAATTACTATGAGTGTGTGCCTATAAATTGAGAATTGATGCGGCAGCCTCAGAGTAACCATTCATCTTACCTCATTTTAAGGCGTAGTTTGGGGCTACAGCCACAAAAAAATCTTTATCTTTGCACGCACCTAAAACAGATTAAAAGTGGAATTTGAAGCGATAAAAGATCAAATCATAAGGTATAAAAGTGAGGGGAAAAAGCTATTTACTACTTCATCATTTCAAACCCACAGTCTCGTCTTGTTGCACATGATTAGCAGAATAGATGCTGATATTCCAGTTTATTTTGCAAATACCGGCTACCATTTTCCTGAGACCCTTGCATTTAAAGATAAGGTTTCGAAGTTGTTTGGACTGAAGACGGTCGATTTGAAACCGCTCACGCCTAAAAACATGCAGAAGGACAGTGAAGGGAAGTTGCTTTTTACATCCGATCCTGATTTTTGCTGTTACCTAAACAAAACCCAACCGCTTGATCAGATTCTAATGCAATATGATATTTGGATCAACGGCGTCAGGGCAGATCAAAGTGCGGCGAGAAAGGCCATGAGAACAGAACAGGCTGCACCTCATAACGTAGTCCGTTTCCATCCAATGCTCGACTGGACCAGCCAGCAGGTGTACCAGTACATCAGGAAATACGATCTTCCTAAACATCCCCTGGAAGCCAAGAGCTATTTTAGTATTGGTTGTGAACCTTGTACTCGAAGAATGGATCCGGACATGACGGAAAGAGAAGCCAGGTGGTATGGCTTAAATAAATCAGAATGTGGCCTGCACACCGATTTAATTCATAAGTAGCATAATTAGCCATTAATTTTCTATGAAAAGCTTCAATAATTAGCTTTCTTGGCATTTCTTGCTCAAAATTGAGGTTTGAATCCAAATAGTATATAATATGAAAATTCTTGTCACAGGTGGCGCCGGTTATTTAGGTACGGGGATTATTTCCAGATTGTCACTAATGCCTGATGTATCGGAGATAATCATTTACGATAATTTGAGCAGGGGAGGGTATAACATGTTTCTGGGGAATAGCCTTTCTCCCAACGTGAAGATGAGCTTTGTTCAGGGAGATCTTTTAGATTCCAGGAAACTCAGGAAGGTTTTGGCCGGCGTAGACGTAGTTTATCACCTTGCCGCAAAGGTAAATACACCTTATGTGAATTCTGACGGCCACTCTTATGAGCAGGTTAACCACTGGGGAACCGCAGAGTTGGTGTATGCCGTAGAAGAAAGTGATGTTCAAAAATTCATTTATGCCAGCAGTGCTTCTGTATATGGCTCTTCTTCAAAAATCAGGAATGAAAGCCATCCGCCCAATCCGAGAACCATCTATGCCATTTCAAAATTCAGGGGCGAAGAGCAGGTAGCACGTTTAATGGACAGCCGTAAAACGTATATATTAAGGTGTGGCAATGTTTACGGATACAACAAGAGTGTGCGATTTGAAATGGTCATCAACCAGTTTATGTTCAACGCAAACTATAACCGCAGAATTTCCATCCATGGAACCGGAAAGCAGCAACGTGCTTTTGTGAATATCAATACAGCAAGCGAGGTTTTTTCAGGCATCCTTTTTAATGATGTTCCATCAGGAATTTATAACGTTTTTGATAAAAATTATCAGGTGTTGGATATTGTAGATGTATTGAAAGAAATTTATCCTGATCTGGAATTCATTTTTATAAATCAGCACCTGAACCTACGGGAAATTAGTCTGGATGAAAATATGCTGCTAAAGCAATATATAAAGTGGCCTGTTGAAAGGGATTTGAAAGAAGACCTGTTGGCTTTCAAAGGGCATTTTTCTTTTTAACCTGAGTTCGATTTTTGATTCAGGCCAAAACCTTATTAGTGCGTCATCTCGGAAATTTTCTTTTTCAAAAAAAGAAAATTATCCGTGAGCCCATCATCATTGTGTGTGTGATCCCGGATAAATTAAGACTTTTTGAAAAGTAAGTCTTAATTTTCCGGCATGATGCCACCCTTTACTAATCGAACTCAGGTTTTTAATAAAAAAGCCACCAATCATGAAGACTAGTGGCTTTAATTTTTTGAAAAGCTGAAAACGGTTTCTTACAGATCTGAGAAATCAAAAGTGTCGAGAAAAGCCGTAGTGAATTTTCCTGATTTAAATTTCTCATCGTCCATCAGCTTTATGTGAAATGGAATCGTAGTTTTTATCCCTTCGATCACAAATTCCTGAAGCGCCCTTTTCATCCTGGTAATGGTTTCTTCCCTGGATTGCCCGCTCACAATTAACTTAGCAATCATAGAGTCGTAATTTGGCGGAATGGTATAACCCGCGTAAACGTGGCTGTCAACCCTTACGCCGTGGCCTCCTGGTATATGTAAATTTGTGATTTTTCCAGGGCTCGGACGGAAACCATTGGCGGGATCTTCCGCATTGATCCGGCATTCCATGGCGTAGGTTTTAGGAAAATAATTGTTACCGGAAATTTTGATGCCGGCAGCAACCTTTATTTGTTCTTTAATAAGGTCGAAATCGGTAACTTCTTCTGTAATAGGATGTTCCACCTGGATTCGGGTGTTCATTTCCATGAAATAGAAGTCACCTTTTTTGTCTACCAAAAATTCTATAGTTCCGGCTCCCTCATATTTTATAGCTTGTGCACCTGCAATGGCCGCTTTACCCATTTTCTCCCGCAATTTCTGACTTACCACTGGTGAAGGGGTTTCCTCTACCAGTTTTTGATGCCTCCTTTGGATAGAGCAATCTCTTTCAGACAAATGGCAGGCCTTTCCGGTTTTGTCGCCCACAATTTGGATTTCAATGTGCCTTGGTTCTTCTATAAATTTTTCAAGGTAGAGGCCATCGTTGCCAAAAGAAGCAGATGCTTCTTGTCTGGCATCATTCCAGGCTTTTATAAATTCCCTTTCCTCTTTTACAATCCGCATGCCTTTACCACCACCGCCTGCTGTGGCTTTTAGAATCACCGGATAGCCAATTGAATTGGCCAGCACAAGGCCTTCCTCTTTAGACTTTAACAGTCCTTTTGAACCTGGTATGGTCGGTACGCCCGCTTTTTTCATAGTATCTTTAGCGGTGGCTTTATCGCCCATCCGGTTGATCATATCCGGAGACGCTCCTATGAATTTTATGTTGTATTCCTGGCATACCCTAGAGAATTCTGCATTTTCCGCTAAAAATCCGTACCCGGGATGAATCGCATCTGCATTGGTTATCTCTGCCGCAGCAATAATGTTGGGTATACTTAAATATGATAATTTGCTTGGGGCGGGGCCTATGCAAACTGCTTCGTCAGCAAATCTTACATGAAGGCTTTCTCTGTCTGCTGTAGAATAGACAGCAACCGTGCTGATGCCCATTTCTCTACAGGTTCTGATGATCCTGAGAGCAATCTCCCCTCTGTTGGCAATTAAAATTTTTTTAAACACAGTTAATATTTATGATTTAGAAATAGGTAATCAGTAAAAGGCATTCAAGCAATAGCGTAAAAGTTTATCGCAAAAGATGAAGCTTTGTTTGCCATTCAATGTTGCTTTTTTCACCGGAAACATATTACTGTTGGTAAAAATGGCACTTCCTTACTTCAATAGGTTTCAATCAATCTGCCACTGTACACCCGAGTTCCTTTTTGATTTTAAAGTTTGAACTTTTATAATTTGGCCTGCCTTCCAAATATTAGAAAACATGCCCGTCAATGGTCAAATTGGGGCTTGCAGTGACTTTTTAAAATACTAAGATGGATCAACTAAAAATAATGGCTGATCGTACTCTACAGGAGATGCATTGTCTATTAATACTTTAACTATAGTTCCTGAAATCTCAGATTCAATTTCGTTAAAAAGTTTCATTGCCTCCACAATACAGACTGTCTGCCCGGCGGTAATTTTATCGCCTACTTTTACAAACGGTTCCGATTCAGGATTTGATGACCTGTAGAATGTGCCAATCATAGGCGATTTTACAGTTACATAATTACTTTCTTTATCTGTCGCAACTGCCGGTTTCGCCTGAACTGTATCTTTTTCGGGAGTAGCTGCAGGAGGTTGAGAAGTGGCTTCAGACTGTCCGGCGCCAGAAGATGAGCCAGAGGGTTGAATGTACTTGGTTTCTACTTTAGAGCTTTTTCTTACTTTGATTTTGAATTCTTCTGTCTCAATATTCACTTCCTCCAATCCCGACTTGGAAATAAAATCTATCAGTTCTTGAATTTCTTTCGCTTTCATCCGTTTCTTTTGTTTTTTATAAGCAGAGGCAAATTCTCACATTAAGTTCCAGTGTTTCCAATGGTTTTCAATGAAAGGGTCTCCTGGTTTAAATGGCGCCTGGTACTAAAGCAGGCGTTTGTACAAAAATAGATTTAATATGTAATAAGTTTAAGCAACTAATGTTTCCTTTTTTATTATTTTACCCGCTCGTGGTATGAGCTGGTTCTTGTATCTACCCTGATTTTCTCGTCCTGGTTTATAAAAAGTGGCACCTGAATGATAGCTCCTGTTTCTAAGGTCGCAGGTTTAGATGCATTGGTAGCCGTGTCTCCTTTTATTCCAGGTTCAGTATAGGTGATTACGAGGTCTACAAAAGGAGGTAATTCACAACTTAGTGCTGTTTCTGTTTCATCGTGGTATATGATCTCTACTTCCTGCCCATCTTTTAAAAATTCAGGGGTGTTGATCAACTTTTCGGGAAGCGCAACTTGTTCGAAGCTGTTGCTGTCCATAAAATGATAACCCAGGTCATCTTTGTAAAGATACTGGTGAGGCCTTCTTTCTATACGGGCGGTAGTTACCTTCACCCCTGAATTAAAGGTATTCTCAAGTACCTTGCCTGTAGTCAAACTTTTAAGTTTTGTTCTCACAAAAGCCGCGCCTTTTCCGGGCTTTACATGTTGAAATTCCACTATAGTAAACAGGTCATTGTTAAATTCAATACAAAGACCATTTTTAAAATCTGCCGTACTAGCCATCTTATCTATGAATAATTTTTTTCAAAAGTAATTTTATTAGCAATTAGAAACAAGATTTCAGGTATTAGACATCAGATTTCAGACTTTAGATTTTAGACATGAGACATGAGATGTCAGATTTCAGATATTAGACATCAGATTTCAGACAGTTTTGTTTTTATTACTCGCCTATCCTCTGATCATCAAATCTCTGAATCCATTATCTAAAATCTATTATCAAGCATCTAATATCTAATATCTATTATCTATTATCTATTATCGAGCGTCTAACATCTCACATCTAACATCTAGCGTCTAACATCTAGCGTCTAATCGTAAGCCCACTTTAAATAAATCGAGCCCCAGGTAAATCCCCCGCCAAACGCAGAGAGGATAAGGTTGTCTCCTTTTTTAAGGAGCGGTTCGTAATCCCACAAACAAAGTGGAATGGTACCACTGGTCGTATTGCCATATTTTTGAATGTTCAGCATTACCTTCTCCGGCCCAATGCCCATTCTGTTTGCCGTGGCGTCTATTATTCTTTTATTGGCCTGATGTGGAACGAGCCAATTGATGTCCTCAGATTTTAAATTATTTTTTGTCATTATCTCGGCTGAGACGTCTGCCATGTTGGTAACAGCAAATTTAAAAACAGCCGCGCCTTCCTGATATACATAGTGTTCTCTTGCAGCAATGGTTTCTACAGTGGCTGGTTTTCTGCTTCCTCCTGCTTTCATGTGCAGGTGAACTTCTCCACTTCCGTCGGTCTTTAGGATGGAGTCCATGATCCCAAGATTTTCCTCTGTAGGTTCTAATAATACGGCCCCACCACCATCTCCAAAAATGATGCAGGTAGTTCGGTCTTCATAATCTACAATGGAAGACATTTTATCTGCACCTATTACTACCACTTTTCTGTATTTTCCGGTTTCTATAAATTGAGAACCGGTGACGAGGGCATATAAAAAACCTGAACAGGCAGCGGAAATATCATATCCAAAAGCGTTTTTAGCACCCACTTTATTAGCAATGATGTTTGCGGTAGCGGGAAACAACATATCGGGAGTAGTTGTAGCGCAGATAATCAGGTCTATTTCAGAAGGATCCGTGTTTGTTTTCTTGAGCAACCCTTTTAAAGCTTCTGTACCCAATACCGATGTTCCCTGGTTTTCTCCCTTCAGAATTCGCCTTTCCTTTATCCCCGTTCTGCTTAGAATCCACTCATCGTTCGTCTCTACCATGGTTTCGAGTTCCTGGTTGGTAAGGACGTATTCGGGCACAAAACCTTGAACGCCTGTAATTGCTGCTCTTATATTACTCATTTTGTATTCTTATTATTAATCAGTTAATCCAAAGAAAATATTCTTGATGCATGGTAAAAATTGGAAGCGGAATATTTTTTGGATGCAATATAGCAGGTGAAATAACCAAATCATAATAATCAGTTAATTCCTGAATCTTCCACTGCTGTCACTTAGGAATAACAATGCTTTTTATTGCTATTAGCGTTAGAAATATAGAAGATGATCTAACCGGGCAAATTCAACACATTGCAACTGCGGCCTGGCGCTACAGTTTGTCTTAAAATTTGCATTTCAGGTCTGCTTTGCCGTCGTGTACCTGACGCAGTTGAGACTTTTTCAGCAAACTCGTTACAGAATGGTCAAAAGTTAAACAGCTTTATATTGCCTGGTTCAGGAAACATAAAGCTGTTTAAAAAAGTGATTTTATAAAGGACTATACCAATACGTCTTTTTCCATCATTACCTGACCTTTCCAGTACAATTTCCCTTCATGCCAGTATGCCCGGTGAGGTAGATGAAATTCGCCAGTTGTTGGGCAAATAGAAAGATTCTTAGGTTCTGCTTTATAATGAGTTCTTCTCTTATCTCTTCTGGACGTGGAGGTTTTGCGTTTAGGATGCGCCATTTCTTTAACTATTTTTAATTAATTGTTTTTTAAATTTTTAAGTATTTCCCACCGGGGATCAATAATTTCATTCTCCTGAGCCGTGTCATCTGCGTCTTTCGGGCTTTCGTCCCGGTAGATCAAAGTTCCCTCACTGTCATCATCTTCGTCTACAAAACGGGGATGAAGCTTCTTGTATGGGATGCTCAGGCAAATTGTATCATATATATACTGTGCAATATTAATCCGTTGCGTCGATTTGGTAATGATGCTGATCTCATCATCTACTTCCATCTCTTCTTCGCCGTATTTGAAGATCAATTTCCCCTTTTCTTGTAAAGGAAAATCAAACAGTTCAAGACTTCTGTCGCAGGTAAGTACAATGCTTCCGCTAAACTCAAATACAGCTTCAATAAACGTTTCCCGCTTATCTAAATTAAGGTGAACGTTCACTTTGCCTTCGTTCACAAGGCTGTTTTCAAATTCTTCAAAGAAGGCATCACCTACTTCAAAATCATATTCATGCTTGCCATTGCTAAGCTTAAATATATCTATGTTGTATTTATCAAGACCTTTCATCACTTACCTCTCCAGTTAAGACCGCAAATTTAAGGAGATAATTTTAATTTAAAAAATAGAAATATTAAAAAAGCCTAATTGCTTCCACAGTAAAACACCCGTACAAGCGGAAAGTTTCATTGCTTGTGCATGAAAGTGAATCCTTCCCTCTAAATTAAAAATCTAACCTGCATTTTGCAGCAGTCCGCCGAAGTAATTTATCTATCTGGCAGTTTTGCTGCCTGCTGCTGATAGCTCAACTTAGAAAAGCAGACTTTAGAATTTAACTCCTCCTGTTTCTGATGATATCACAGGCCAGATATACCGCCTCCCGCATGGAGTTCTCGCTCGCAAGGTTTTTTCCAGCAATATCATAGGCCGTGCCATGATCAGGAGATGTTCTCACCACAGGCAGTCCAGCCGTAAAGTTGATTCCCGAATCAAAAGCCAGGGTCTTGAAAGGGATCAGTCCCTGGTCGTGGTACATGGCAAGGATTCCGTCTACCTTCTTATAATGAGAAGTTCCGAAAAAACCGTCTGCAGGATACGGCCCGAACACGAGCATTCCTTTGCTTTTGCATGCTTCAATGGCTGGTTTAATAACCGTATTTTCTTCCTGCCCCAAAAGCCCCTCCTCACCGGCATGTGGATTTAGGCCCAAAACAGCAATTTTTGGCTTCTGGATTCCAAAATCTCCCTTTAAAGAAGCGTTCATGAGCTTTATTTTAGAAATGATCAGCTCCGAGGTAATGCTTTTGCTTACATCCTGCAAGGGAATGTGACCAGTAACCACGCCTACTCTGAGTCCTTCGCTCACCAGAAACATCAGGCTGTCTTTAGATTCAAAGTACTGTGTCAGGTACTCAGTATGGCCGGGAAATCTGAAATTGTCATTTTGGATGTTATGTTTATTGATGGGTGCTGTCACGATGCCGTCTAAAAGGCCACTCTTCAGGTCCTGACAAGCTTTTTCAAGGGCAGCAAATGCACTACTTCCTGCTTCTGGAGTCACGGCGCCGGTATTGATCTCCACCATATCGCCCCAACAGTTGACAACATTGATCCTTTTGCTGTGAAAATGTTCGGCCTCTTTAGATTGGGAGTAATTAAAGTCCTCGATTTGTAGCGCCTTTTTGTAGTACGCTAAAACTTTGGTGGACCCGTATATAACAGGTGTGCAAATCCGAAGCATTCTATTATCCGCAAAAGTTTTTATGATCACCTCAGGGCCTATTCCATTGATGTCGCCCACCGTGATCCCTATTACAGGTTTTTCGTCATTTGCTACTCTTGTTGCTTTGTCCATTGAGCTTCTCTGTATATATATAGTATGTAATTACCCGCCAAAATAAAGAATATATAATCAATCTTTATAATCTGAAATATAAAATCCTTTCTTTTGCATTAGTTTAAGTGCAAATTTAATTTTTTTAAAGAAGTATAAAAAATGGATCGCGTAACGCCAAAAAAGCACTTAGGTCAGCATTTTCTTAAAGACCTGAACATCGCCCGACAGATAGTGCAAGCGCTCAGCGGCCACAAGAATTACGCTACGGTATTGGAAATAGGGCCGGGCATGGGGGTGCTTACCGATTTTTTGTTGGAAGAGCGCGCAGATGACCTTTATCTTATGGATATAGACCATGAGTCTGTAAGCTACCTGAATAAAAAATATAAAGATTTGAGCGACCGAATCATTCAGGGAGATTTTTTAAAAGCCGACCTCGCTAAGCTTTTTTCCGCGCCTTTTGCCATCATTGGAAATTTTCCCTACAACATTTCGTCACAAATTTTTTTTAAGATACTGGAGCATAGAAACCAGGTGCCCGAAATCGTGGGAATGCTTCAAAAAGAAGTTGCCGAACGAATAGCCTCGGGGCCCGGAAATAAACAATATGGTATTTTAAGTGTACTCTTACAGGCCTATTATGACATAGAATACTTGTTTACCGTAGAACCCGTGGTTTTTAATCCGCCCCCGAAGGTAAGATCTGCAGTGATCAGGCTCAAGAGGAACGAGAAACAGGAGCTGGGCTGTGATGAAGCATTGTTCAAAAGGTTGGTGAAACAAGGCTTCCAAAATAGGAGAAAAACGTTGCGCAACGCCTTGAAAGCAATTAATTTACCGCCTGAAGTGGTAGCATTGGAACTGTTGGATAAAAGGGCAGAGCAACTGTCAGTAGAAGATTTTGTGTCCCTAACTTTAAAGACGACGGGAAATTGGAAAATACAGTAACATTTGAATTATCCAAGGAATATCTGGATAAGCTGAGAGAAGCGATAGATAATGAAGACGTCATCTTCATTCAAAATACCCTGGATGGGGTAAATGCTGCTGATATATCCTCTGTTTTACAGGAGTTTGATACGGAAGATTCCAAATATGTTTTTGACCAGCTAGACAAAGAAACGGGTGCGGAAATTCTGGCTGAGCTGGACGAAGATACCCGGGAGAAGTTTCTGAAGAATTTTTCTTCGGAGACGATTTCCTCTTACCTTGAATATATCGATTCTGATGATGCGGCCGACATATTAAATGATTTGCCGGTAAAGCGAAGAGAGGAAGTAATCGCATTGCTGGTCAATGAAGAAAAGGCGAATCACATTATAGATTTGCTGCGCTATGATGAAGACTGTGCAGGGGGGCTGATGGCCAAAGAGTTGATAAAGACAAACGTAAACTGGACAGTAGGAAAGTGTATTGAACAGATCAGGAAACAAGCAGGGAATGTTCAAAAAATGTATTCGGTCTACGTGGTCGATAATAAAGATAAGCTGCTTGGGAGGGTCTCACTGAAAAAGTTGATCATCGCGGATGACCAGACAAAGATTGCAGATATATATGATCCCGGCGATTTGGTGGCGGTTGAAACGTATATGGATGAGGAAGACGTGGCCAGGGTAATGGAGAAATATGACCTGGAAGCAGTGCCGGTCATTAATCTCCAGGGCAAACTGGTCGGAAGAATTACTATTGACGACGTAATTGATGTAATGCGTGAGATTGCCGAACAGGAACGGCAGTTAATGTCTGGTATTTCCGAAGATGTGGAGGAGGATGACTCGGTGTGGGTTTTGGCGAGGGCGCGTCTACCCTGGCTGACAGTGGGCATGGCCGGAGGATTGTTAGGAGCCAGTTTCATGGGTTTATTTGAGAGTGATATAGCGCAAATTCCGGCGATGGCGTTATTCATTCCTCTTATAATGGCTACCGGCGGAAACGTCGGAATTCAGTCATCCTCGATTGTTTTACAAAGTCTTGCAAATCGCTCTGCCTTTGGAGATCGCTATGCCAGGAGATTATTTCGTGCTTTTATTGTGGCCATCATCAACGGTGTTGTGTTGGCTTCTATAGTCATGGGAGTGAACATGCTGATTGGCGAAAGTTTGAAACTATCGGCCATCGTCTCATCCGCATTGTTTTGTGTGGTTATTTTGGCTTCTTTTATGGGTACGGTCACTCCAATTGTACTGGATAAATTTGGAATTAACCCCGCTTTGGCTTCAGGGCCTTTTATTACTACAGCAAATGATCTTCTGGGTTTGGGCGTTTATTTTGGCCTTGCTCACCTCTTGTATAATTTATAAAGCTGGCTTAGGTTTTCCAATCATTTTTAAATCCCCTTCTATTGGTTTTATTTTGTAAAAATGTTCTTCAAAAATTATTATGGCAAATTTGAAATGCTTAGTTGTCGATAAAATGCATGAAAGCATTGTCCCCATGCTCGAATCTGCAGGATACGATCCGGTGTACAGACCGAATATAACCCGAGAGGAGATACTGGAAATTATTGCGGATTTCGATGGTCTTTTAATCCGGAGCAAAACCGGCGTAGATGCAGAATTAATAGAGAAAGCAGCACGCCTTCGTTTTATTGGGAGGGCCGGGGCAGGCCTGGATCAACTGGATGTGGATTTATTAAACCATAAGGGAATCAGGATACTAAATGCTCCTGAAGGAAATCGGGATGCGCTGGGGGAGCATACCATAGGCATGTTGCTTTGCCTGTTCAACAAGATCCACCTTGCGAACAGCCAGGTAAAAGCAGGAATTTGGGATCGGGAAGGCAATCGCGGCGTAGAACTGATGGGGAAAACCGTGGGCTTGATCGGCTACGGAAATATGGGGCAGGCCTTTGCAAGGCGTCTTTCCTCCTTTGGCTGTAAAGTTTTGGCTTATGATAAATATGTTCCTGATTTTGAATCCGATTTTGCAGTAGCATCAAATATGGAGGCGATCTTTAATGAGGCAGAGGTGCTGAGCTTTCACACACCACTAACACCGGAAACCCGTGGACTCTTTAATGACAGCTACGTGGCGCAATTTAAAAAGCCATTTTACCTGGTCAATACGGCCCGTGGCGAAGTAGCGCCATTTAGCACAATCGTGCGAGGCCTTGAAGAAGGGAAAATAGCGGGCGCTGTGCTGGATGTGCTGGAAAATGAAAAGTTGCAAAAATTAAGCGCTACGCAACAGGAGCATTTTGAGATTTTGGCCAAGTCTCCGAAGGTGTTAATGACGCCCCACGTGGCAGGATGGACATTCGAATCATACGTAAAAATCAATGAAGTATTGATTGACAAAATAAAGCAGTTGAACTTTAGCTTTTAAATACTGCTATTGCTTTTACAAGTAAGGTTTTTTTAAGTTTCCAAATTAAATTGGCTGGCGGGTTATCTATCTTAGCCATCTGATTTAACACCTGAAAAACCCTAACAATCACTTGAATGAAATATAAGGACCGGATTCGAAACCTGAAAGAATATATAATTGCTATTCCGGAACAGCCCCTTCTAACTTCGTTTTTAGTCCTGATTTTTATTGCCTTGCTGGTGGTTGGCCTTAGTTTGCCCTATTATGTAAGCAATTTTGAGGAATTTTACATGCAGGTATTGGCCGAAGCGCATGGAATGATCTTCGATATTGCAGTGATCGGTATGCTCATATTCTGGCTGAACAAAAGTGGTGAGAAACGGCTTCGAATCAAAACCTACAAAGATGAGATTGATGATTTTCGCCTGTGGACGTCTGAGGAGGCTGCCTTTAGAACAGTAGGTAATATCAAAAGGCTTAACAGAAACAAAATATACGAACTGAACCTCGTAGATTGTTTTTTAGCCAAGACCAATCTCAACTATGCAATTTTGGAGCAGTCAAACCTCAACAATGCAAACCTCTCGCATTCCAAATTGATAGAGTGTAACCTCAAAAACGCACGTCTAAATCAGACCAATCTCGAGTTCGCAAACTTAAACCAGGCAAAACTCTACAGCGCGTACGCCAGTGGAGCTAACTTTAAAGATGCATTTCTTATTAAAGCCAATTTTGAGAAAGCGTTTTTGATAAAGGCTGATTTTTCTAACGCGCATATGATGGAGACCAACCTCAACGGTTCGTACTTGAACGGAGCAATCTTTGATAATGCGAATTTGTATAAAGCCGACCTTAGAAATACGATCGGCCTTACTGTAGATCAGTTTGAAAAAGTAAAAACCCTATACCAGGCCCAGCTTGACGAGGAATTCAGGAATCTAATCTTGAAGGAATACCCCCATTTATTAAGAGGCTAAACCAGCCTGAAATTCAGTTGCACGAGCTTTTGGTAGTGTAAAGGAGAATATGGAGCCTTCGCCTTCTCTGCTCTCTACCGCTATGGTTCCGCCGTTTTTCTCGACAAATTCTTTACAGAGAATCAGGCCCAGGCCAGTGCCTTTTTCGTTGGCGGTGCCTTTAGTGGTGTGTTTTTTATCAATCCTAAACAGTTTATCCATTACTTCCTCACTCATTCCTACACCATTGTCGTGTACAGAAATCATGACCATATTGCTGCTTTCTGTTGCTTCAATCCTGACCTGCCCGCCTTCTGGTGTAAACTTCAACGCATTTGACATCAGGTTTCTGATCACTGTACTTACTGAATTCCTGTCTGCATGAACCGAGATGTTATAATATTCAGTGGTTTGAATTTCAATGTTTTTTGATTCTGCCGTTTTTGAAAGCAGATGCTTGCTTTGGTTGATCAAATCGTTCAAATCCAATGATTCAGGCTTTAGTTCTATATTGCCGCTTTGTGACCTGGACCACTCCAACAGGTTCTCCAAAAGGCTAAACAAACCTTTTACCGACTTATCAAGGTCTTTTGCCAGCATTTGGATTTCTTCCTTGCTCAAGTGGGCGGTATGGTTAATCAACAAGCTCGAAAATGAAGTCAGTGAATTAAGTGGGCCCTTTAAATCGTGGCTAATGATGGAGAAAAATTTGTCTTTGGTGGCATTTAGCTCCTCAAGTTTTCTGTTCTGATCGTTGATTTCAGCGTTTCTGCAGGTAAGATCTATGTTAGATCGTTTTTTTACCCAGTAGGAATAGTAAATCAGGCAGGCAATGATGGCAATCATGGCCAAACCTAAAATCAGGAGGTTTCTGACAGTCGCCTGACTTTCTAATTTATATTCCTGAAGCAATTGGTCTCTTTTCAGGATCTCGATTTCATTTTCTTTCTTATCAATCTCGTATTTTGTCTGCATCTCAGCCAGCTTACGCTCACTTTCTTCGCTGTAAATAAATTCGCTTATGGCGATAAACAAATCTTTGTACTCCAGCGCCATCGCATAGTCTTCCAATGAAGAGTAGCAGGAATATAGCAATTCATAGCTATCTCTGATCTGCTTTTTGCCTTTTTCCTGCACCCCGTATTCTAAGGCGACTTCAATATTTTTAATGGCCCGTTCGTATTCTTTCGTTTGGATGAATATAGCGCCAATATTATTATATGAAAGTGCAAGGCCCTTGTTGTCCTTGAGTTTTTTCTTGCTCTTTATGCCTAAAAGCTGGTATTCCAGGGCACGATCCGTGTCTTCTTCCGAGAGATAAAGTTCCCCCAGAGCTGTGTAAGATTGAGCAATCCCCGCCTCGTCCTTAATACTTTTTCTGATAGCCAGCGCCTGCTTTTGATAGTTGATGGCCTCTTTCGGCTTTCCGTCTCTCTTAACTGCTTCTCCAATGTGATGAATGGTATTGGCTTCCAGTTTTTTTACCCCTGTTTTTTTGCTCATTGCAAGGGCGGCTTTGTGGTATTGCAGTGCTTTTTTTGGCGTCTCCAACCGCAGATAAACCCGGCCTAGCGCATTGTTGGTATTAATAAGACCCTCCTCATCATGTAATTCCTGATGGATAATGAGAGATTGCATATAATATTCAATTGCTTTATAGCTATTTCCTACTTCGCTGTAAATGTCCGCAATTGCAGATAACGAAATTGCTTCTTCAGATTTGAGGCGGTTTTCTTCGGCAATTTTCAACGCCTTAAAGCAATATTCAAGGGCTTTTTCAAAATCAGACAAAAGCATTCGGTTAGCCTGCCCCAGAATGATCAGTGATTTGACCTGCTCGCTATGATCGTTGGATTGTTCAGCTAATTTGAACGCGGCATCCGCCGTCTTAATGGCTTTTAGAGGATCAGATTCGAGGTGCTTTTCCGCAAGCCGGTTCAACAGGTTAATTTTTAAACTATCGGGAGCTAAAATCAGTTTTACTTCCAGACTATCGGAAGAGCCATTTGGTTTGGAGATAATTGCGCTACAGGGCTTACATATCAACAGCAGGAGTAATAGGATTATATTAATATAGATCGGGAGTTTTCTGACCATAATCACATCGCTTTAAAGCAGCTCTTAATTGGGTTTTCATTTAGGTTAAGGCGCTTATTTTTATCAAATAAAGTTCAGACATTAAACTCCGAATAATTGTATTTATTTTGAATTTTACTGCGGCATGTTATATAATTGACGATTTTTCACTATTTTAGATCAACTGCTGGTGTGTGGGTTTTGGAGATGTATTTAAATTAATTATTTTTGTACTGTAAAAAGACATTTTTGATTGAGGAATAGGTTTATTTTTTTTATCTTTAAACAAAATGTGGGATCTCAGATTTCATATTGAAGTGTAAATTCAACAAGCCCGCGATGATACTGTCACGGGATTTTCAAAAAAAGAGAGTTTTAATTTTTGCAAAACGGTTTCTTCCGGAGCCGTTATTTTATTTTATATAGTTTAATATAATTATTATGGTTACAACAAATGTTTCATATTATACTGAAGCTGGTTTGAAAAAGCTTAAAGATGAGCTGAATGAGTTAAGAACCAAAGGAAGAGCGGATATGGCACGTCAGATTGCTGAAGCAAGAGACAAAGGGGATTTGAGTGAAAATGCAGAATATGATGCAGCCAAAGATGCTCAGGGTTTATTGGAATTGAAAATATCCAAGCTGGAAGAAGTCGTAAGCAATGCCCGGGTGATCGATGAAAGTAGTATCGATACTTCCAAAGTTTCTATTCTTTCTAAGGTGAAAATAAAGAATAAGAAAAATGGTATGGTTGTTACCTACACAATTGTTTCTGAAGAAGAAGCCAATTTGAAAGAAGGAAAAATTTCCGTGAAATCGCCCATAGGCAAAGGTTTGCTGGGAAAAAAAGCTGGAGAAGTAGCACAAATCGATGCCCCCGCAGGAAAAATTGATTTTGAGATTCTTGATATAAGTCTGTAAGATGGCCAGTATATTCACCAAAATAATTAACCGCGAAATTCCGGGTCATATTATTGCCGAAGATGCTGATCATATTGCTTTCTTAGACATAAATCCCCTGGTAAAAGGACATTGCCTGGTAGTGCCGAAAAAGGAGGTCGATTATATTTTTGATCTCGATGATACTGCTTTGTCAAATCTAATGGTCTTTTCTAAAAAAGTTGCAAGCGGCGTTAAAAAAGCTATTCCCTGCTTAAGAGTAGGGGTAGCAGTAATAGGTTTAGAGGTTCCGCATACCCACGTGCATCTTGTACCATTAAACAGTATGAATGATATCAATTTTAGCCAGCCAAAGTTGAGCCCTTCCAAAGAGGAGCTTGAAAGTACTGCTGCAGCTATCAAAGGCGCATTGTAAGAAGACCCAAACGATGTTATGAGCATGCGAATCAAAATCGCATGCTTTTTTTGTGTCATTTTTGGCCGATACTAAAAGCCCAAATGATCCATATTTCAGGATTAGAATTTAGGAGACGCCCCCTGCTCAAGCCTTTTCGGGCGAACCGCCGCTTGCGCCGGCCCTGGGCATTTCGGCAATGTCGTTGAATGGCGATTAATCCTTCTCCTTTGGGAGGCGGATCTAGGCTGAGGTATTTAAAATACTTAACTTATGACATTGGGCATTTTTTTTGGGGGTGGCACTCCATAAACAAAAGGATTTGCAATCCATCTGAAACTCGCTCTCATAAGCCCTTCACCCTCTTTCAAATCTAAAAAACAAAAACCTCCGGGATTTAGTATTCATTTTATTTTACCAATGAAGGCGGGTTGAGATATAGAAAGCAGATAATCTCGGAGCCGCAATTACAAAGCTTAACTTTTTCTTATTCATGACTCATCAAAAGAATATTGTTTTAATGCTTAGCTACAGCATTATTGCTTTTTCCCTGCTGTCCGGATGCTATAGAATCAGATCTTCCAATGGTGGTGGCGAGATAAAACACATTCCCTCTGAAAGGAAGCTCAACGTAAACGATGTTGCACTTCCGGAGGGATACAAAATTGAAGTAGTGGCTACCGGACTGAAATATCCCACAGGTATTGCTTTTGATGAGGAGGGTTCCGTTTATGTTACAGAATCTGGCTATTCCTACGGAGAAGACTGGGAGACGCCAAAATTAAAAAAAGTACTTCCTGATGGCACCACAGAAACAATTGCCACCGGAGGGAAAAACGGCCCATGGAATGGGCTCACATTTTACGAGGGTAATTTTTATATCTCTGAAGGTGGCCAAATGGAAGGTGGGAAAATACTGAAAGTGGATGCCAACGGCGAAATATCAACCCTCGTGTCCGATCTTCCCAGCCTGGGAGATCACCACACGAATGGTCCGCTGGTGAGAGATGGTTATGTGTACTTCGGCCAAGGTACTGCCACAAATGCCGGCATCGTCGGCAACGACAACAAAGATTATGGCTGGTTAGAGCGTTTTCCTGATTTTCATGATGTGCCCTGTGAGGATGTTACGCTCGCAGGCTACAACGTTGTAACAGAAAATGTACTTGATGTATCAGCGGGTAAAGCAACAACCGGGGCCTATGTGGCTTATGGCATACCAACCAAAAAGGGGGAGGTGATCAAAGGGAGCATTCCCTGTTCGGGAGCTATAATGCGCGTCCCGGTTGAGGGGGGCGAGCTTGAACTGGTTGCCTGGGGTTTTCGAAATCCCTATGGCCTGGCCTTTTCTCCGCAGGGGGAACTTTATATCACAGACAATGGCTACGACGACAGAGGGAGCAGGCCGGTTTGGGGAGTAGGGGATGTGTTGTGGCGCGTTGAACAGGGTAACTGGTATGGCTGGCCGGATTTTTCTGCCGGTAATTCCATCGTCGGCGGTAGCTATGACGCACCCGGAGAAGATGATCTCCAGAAGATACTGCAGGATTACCCCGGTACTCCGCCGGATCCTGCGGCAATATTGGGTGTCCATTCTTCTTCAAACGGATTCGATTTTTCATACAATGATACGTTTGGGTACGAAGGAGACGCATTCGTAGCGCAGTTTGGCGATATGGCTCCTGAGGTAGGAAAGGTACTTTCCCCAGTCGGTTTTAAGGTGGTGAGGGTAAACCCAACTTCGGGTATCGTTTCAGACTTTGCGGTAAACAAAGGAAAAAGAAATGGTCCGGCTACCTGGCTCAAAAACGGTGGCCTGGAAAGGCCAATAGCAGCGCGGTTTGATCCAGCCGGAAGCGCTCTCTATGTTGTGGATTTTGGCATCTTAAAGATGACGAAGAAAGGCTCTGAACCTGTAGAAAACACAGGAGTAGTTTGGAAAATAACACGTAAATAAATGAACAGAGAAAAAAACATCTTTCGCTCCTGCCTTGCGTTTAGCCTCGCCCTACTGCTATTTGCTTCTTGTTCAGTAAGACGAAGCGAACCCACTACCGGGCCCTTGGATTTAAAAAGCGAAGCATTAAAAAATGGCGAAGCGCAATACATGATTTATTGCCAGAAATGTCATCCTATTGGTGAAAGCGGCCTTGGTCCAGCCTTGAATAGCAATCCGGCTCCCAAATTTGCAAAGAGATTTCAGGTAAGGCATGGTCTCGGCGTAATGCCATCTTTTTCTAAAGAAGAGATATCAAATGATGACCTGGATGATATACTGGCCTATATTACCGCCTTGAAAAAAAATAAGTAAACTTAAGTCTGGCTTTTAACCCGCTCAGGATTATCTGTGATAAAGGCATTCCAGCTTTTTGTCTTTGATTGTTGTGAACTTCCCTGAAAGTAGTGGCACACCGCCACCGCCAACGCGTCGGTTGCATCCAGAAGTTTTGGCGTTTCCTGAATTTTCAAGAGCGATTTTAGCATCTGTGCCACCTGCTCTTTAGAGGCATTTCCGTTTCCGGTTACTGACTGCTTCACTTTTTTCGGTGCATACTCGTTGATTGGAATTTCGCGGGAAAGCGCCGCGGCCATGGCCACTCCCTGCGCTCTGCCCAGTTTGAGCATCGATTGTACATTTTTTCCAAAGAAGGGCGCCTCCAGGGCTACCTCATCGGGAGAAAATTCATCCAAAATGCCAATCACCCTCTCAAATATTTTCTTAAGTTTCAGCTCATGATTTGTATATTTGCTCAAATGAATCACACCGTATTGCAGCAGGTTAAGGGAGTTGTTGCTGATTAAAATAATGCCATACCCCATCACATTTGTACCAGGGTCTATTCCAAGAATTATTCTTTCTTTGAGAATGTTTTGCTTTCCTTTACCTTCAATCATTTATGCAATATAGGGATATAGCCATTCTTAAAAAAGCTTCCACGCGCACCACCATTGCGAATGCTGTAAAAGCAATTATCTTCTTTGGAGTTCTTGTATTTATTTATTTTAAAATAGAGGAGAACCCTGGAAAATTTGGCCAGGTAATCACACTTCTCCATTCATTTTTGCAAGTAAATGGTTTGTTGATTTTGGGTGGATTGGTCGCGCTAACAGCGGCAAATTGGATTCTCGAAGGCTTTAAATGGCAGCTTCTGGTAAAGAAAGTTGAAAATATCAGTCTCAGCAAAAGTATACAAAGCGTATTATTAGGCCTTAGTATGGGCTTCATTACGCCTCATGCCCTGGGAGATTATGCAGGCCGTATCTGGCAATTGAAGGGCGAAAAGAGAATAGAGTCTCTAGGTGCTATCATGCTGGGGAGAGCTGCGCAGTATTTTGCTACTTTTTCTTTCGGATTGTTTGGCATTACTTACTTCTTTTTCAATACAGAAAGCGTTCGAGCCTTTTCATTTATCAGCATCTGCTCTATTATGCTCTCGATTACTACAGGTGGTGCCCTTTTTTTGTTCTTTAGAGGCAGATTTCTCCGAATATTAGATATCAAAAAATTACGACGATTTAGAAAATATTTCAAAATCGTAGGTCAGTACTCGTACCGGGAGATTATTTTTCTATTAGTTTTGGCATTTTCGCGGTACCTCATTTTCGTATTGCAATTCTATCTACTACTAGCCTTTTTCGGCGTTTCCAAAGATCATGTACTCCTTATAGCGGGAGTTACCTGGACTTTATTTGCCAAATCAACCATCCCTTCCTTCAATTTTTTAAGTGACCTGGGTGTACGGGAGTTTTCCGCCTTGTTTTTCTTTAGTTATTTTGCTGTAGATAACACCCTGGTATTACTGGCCAGTTTTACGCTTTGGTGCCTTAATTTGCTTTTTCCTGCTATCATAGGGTTGGCGGGTGTACTCCGCTTGAAAATTTTTACCACACCATGAATTTGCTGTTTTTATTTATAGTTGGTGTTTATAGTACCGTTATCGTTTTTGCTACTGTAAAATGGGTAAAGCTGGTGCAAAGGAAGATGCCGGTTTCCGGGAATCCATCAGGTTTTATTTCCGTAATTATTCCAGTCAGAAATGAAGCTGTCCAAATTCCCAGGCTCCTCAGTGCCATTGGCCGACAAAGTTTTAGCAGCTCCTTATTTGAGGTTATTGTGGTAGACGATCATTCGACAGATGAAACCCGAAAATTTATAGAAGAGAAAAAATGGCCTTTCAAGCTCATCGCGTTATCGCTGGAGGAAATCAGTAAACGTCAGGGAGTTATCTTATCGGGAAAGAAGCAGGCAATTTCCCAGGGCATCATACATGCTACAGGTGATATAATTGTGACCACGGATGCGGACTGCTACATGGGAGTAGATTGGTTGCGAACCATCGATGACTACTTCAGCGCTGGCCATGTACAAATGCTAGCAGGGCCTGTTGTTTTTGACGGTGCCAATAATCTTTTTGAGAAAATGCAGACTATCGAATTCGCTGCGTTGATTGGTGCGGGTGCAGTGGCTTTGGATGCTGGAAATCCCAATATGTGCAATGGTGCAAATCTCGCGTTTAAAAAACAGGCATTTGAAGCAGTAGGTGGATATGAAGGAAATTTGCATATTCCTTCCGGTGATGATGAATTCCTGTTGCAAAAAATACACCGGCAATTTCCCGGGCAGGTGTATTTTAATACGGCCAAAGTTTCGGCGGTGTATACATCGCCCGTGAAAAAGTTGTCGACGTTTGTCAATCAGCGGCGGCGATGGGCCTCCAAGTGGAAGCTGCACAAGTCTGTCACTGTTAAATTGGTTGCCCTGAGTGTTTTTGGCTTCCATCTTAGCATGATTGGCTTTTTAATATGTGCAGTATTCACCTACCTCCACCCTTTAATTTTTATAGTAGGTTTTTGTGCAAAGGCAGTGGGAGAATACATCTTTATTCATAATTTGTTTCGCCACTTCGGGAAATCTCTGAGGCCGGGCGTTTTCATACTTTTACAAGGAATATATTCCGTTTATGTAGTAGTATTTGGAGTATTATCTAATTTTGGTAGTTTTGAATGGAAAGGAAGGAACTATAAACAATGACTGATCTTGAATTTGACTTATTAGATGAACTCTATTTTGTAACCTCATTTTCAGAGCTTCAGGAAAATTTGTCGATGAATAACGGGGAGCTGAAAGTGCTTTTGCAGGAGGTGATTGAAAAGGGATGGGTGAAATGCTTTAAAACAGCGTCGGAAGAACTGGCTTTTGACGCCTCAGATTATGACCAACATTTCGCCGAATACTTTTATCTCGCCACGAAAGCAGGCCTCCTGGCGCATAATAGAATAGGGTAGTTCATGGTTAGAAATCTTTCGGAATCATTGAAGTCACCCAACTACTACATCAGGAAAAGATTGCTCAACAACAAGCCTGCTGTGGGAGGCCTGATTGTAATTCTTGCCTCGACTTTAGTGGCCTTGCTGGGATACCTGATCATGCCTGATCAGACCCCGGATGCCAATGATGGCGCTATACAAATTCAAAAGCAATTGCCGGGCTTTGCAGTTAAACTTTTAAAAATCAGAAAGAACAGGGAAATTGAGGATGTCGGGTTCTTTTCGAAAATGATTGGCGGACAGGAAAATAAATTTACAATTATACCTGTTAATGGCTATGAAATCAGCGGACTGACGATTTTAGCTGACGAGGTGGATGGTACAGGAAATCCGCGTGAATACTCGTTGGTAAATGCAGTTAAACCTTTGTATATTGGCGCAAGTACACTTTTAAATGAGGCTGGCGACAAGGTTGTGGTTGAAGATGGGAAAATCAGATTTTTAAACGCCAAAGGAGAAATTGAAGAAACCTCGCACGAAAACCTGGTCAGAGAATTTGAAGTTAAAAATGTTGAAAACCGGACCTATTGGTTGGGAACAGACAGGGCGGGCAGAGACATGCTTAGCCGACTGATCTACGGCACGCGAATTTCTTTAGCCATCGGTTTTATTGCTGTAGTAATTTCGATGATTTTGGGAATTACGTTGGGAGCATTGGCAGGCTATTTTGGGGGTAGTGTAGATAAAATCATCATGTGGTTTATGTCTGTAGTGTGGTCCATCCCTGGTATTATGTTGGTGATCGCCATCAGTCTGGTTTTGCAGAGCAGGGGCTTGTGGGTTGCTTTTTTAGCCGTAGGATTGACCATGTGGGTGGATGTGGCCCGGGTGGTGCGAGGACAGATCATCAGCATTAAGCAAAAGTTATATATCGAAGCAGCCCGGGCAGCCGGAATTAAAAAGATGCAAATTATTAGAAAACATGTGATGCCCAACATCCTTGGGCCGCTGATCGTGATCGCTACTTCCAATTTTGCGGCAGCAATCATCCTGGAGGCAGGGCTGAGTTTTTTCGGAATGAGTGTACAACCCCCTACGCCTTCGTGGGGAATAATGATTTATGAAGGCTATAGCAGTATTGGCACTGCAGATAGCTGGCACCTGATTGTATTGCCGGGCATTGCCATTAGCACATTGGTTTTGGCATTCAATTTACTGGGAAACGGCCTGAGAGATGCCTACGACCCTCAAACCATGGTAAAATAAAGAAAAAATGGAGGTCCATACATTAAAAGATAAGTTTGAGCTAAAAGAATTGGAGCTGAATTCTCTGCTGGAGATTACCCAGTCTATTAATAACAATCTGCCGGAAGAATCGCTGTACAAGATTTATAACTTCATATTAAGAGCAAATCTTAACATCAAAAAGCTCGCTTTATTTGTAAAAGATGAGACCTGGAATTGTAAAGTAAACTTTGGTACACGAGCCGATTTTTCAAATGTAACTTTAAATAAAGCTGTTCTCAATTACAGGCAAATTTCAGCGTTGAAGGATTGCCAGGGTTGTGAGCCCTTTGGTGAATTTGATACTATTATTCCCGTGGCGCATAAAAACGAGATGCTTGCTTTTGTTTTTGTCAGCGGGTTTAAGGAAGAAGAGCTGCCTGTTGCCAGTGGAGGGCCGCATACCAACTTTTTGCAGGCGCTTACCAATATCATCATTGTGGCCATAGAAAATAAAAAGCTGGCCAGACATCAATTGATTCAGGAAGGATTTAGAAAAGAGCTTGAAATAGCCCGGGAGGTACAAAAATTTTTATTTCCGAAAAAGCTTCCCTTTAACGATGAATTAAAGGTGGAAGCAAGCTACTTGCCGCACCATCAGGTGAGCGGGGATTATTATGATTACATTGCCATCAATGAGGAAGAATTTCTCGTGTGTGTAGCGGATGTTTCCGGTAAGGGCATGCCTGCTGCGATTTTAATGTCTAACTTTCAGGCCTCGCTTCGCATCATGGTAAGGCAAACCACCAACCTGAAAAAGATTATCCACGAACTCAATCTTCAGATTCTTGATAATGCCAATGGTGAAAACTTCATTACTTTTTTCGTGGCGATTTATAATAAAGCTTCAAAGACTTTAAAATATGTGAATGCCGGGCACAATCCCCCGGTCTTGTTCAATTATGATCGCAATGAAGCTGTTCTGCTTGAGAAAGGAACTACCATTTTGGGAAGCTTTCACCCGCTTCCATTCCTAAGAGTTGGAAAGGTGGAGGACCTGACGAGTTTTTTATTCTTTGCCTATACCGACGGGCTAATAGAAACTTTCAATAACAAAGGGGAGGAGTTTTCGCTGGAACGTGTTCAGCAAATCTTAGAGGACTCAAATCAAAAAGATTTAAAGGAGATTCACAAAACCATTCTCCGGTCTCTTGACAAATTCAGAGGGAAAAATGCTTACAGGGATGACATAACCATGCTTTCCTGCAGAGTAAACTAGTTGCTGTCTCCCGGGGAAGGTACTATTGATTTTTAACAGTTCGTATGTATTTACATAAAACGCCTTTTTGGGTAAAATATGCTTTTTCTTCCTACACCTGGCGAATCAATGAAAAAGAAAAGGTTCTTTACCTCACATTCGACGATGGGCCTGTCCCGGGACCCACAGAATTTGTTTTGGAGCAATTGGCCATTTACCAGGCAAAAGCGACCTTTTTTTGTGTGGGCGAAAATGTAAAAAAGCACCCCGGCGTATTTCAGCAGATCATTGAAGGGGGCCACAGGGTCGGGAATCATACCTTTAACCATTTGGACGGTTGGAAAACAGATGACGCATCCTATTTGGAAAATGTTAACAGGTGCGCGGAAATTTTAGGGGAATACACCAGCAACCAACCCTTAGATTTATTCAGACCGCCTTATGGAAAGATCAGGAAGAGCCAGGCAAGGGTTTTAAAGTCCGATTATGAAATCATTATGTGGGAAGTCTTGTCAGGCGATTTTGATAAAAATATTCAAAAAGAAATCTGTTTGTCCAAGACCATATCTTCTACAAAAAGCGGTTCAATTATTATATTTCATGATAGTATTAAAGCAGAGGAAAATCTCCGGTTTGTGCTCCCAAAATTTTTAAAACATTTCGCTGATGCGGGATTTCAATTTCATCCTTTATGATAGATTATGAACTGTGGGTTGCCTCTTTGATGTTGATCCCCATCATCCTAGATATGCTGTTGCTTGCGACCTGGCTTTTAGACAAAGAAGAAAGGGAAGTAAAAAGAAAATCAGAAGTTCCTTTTGTTTCAGTAATTGTTGCTGCGCGGAATGAAGAAAAAAACATCCTCCGATGTCTTAACGCGTTGGTAGCCTTGGATTATCCGAAAGAAAAAATAGAAATTCTGGTAGGCGATGATGATTCTGGTGACAAGACCTTTGAGTTGATTACCGATTTTGCGGCGCAACATCAGAATATCCATGTTACCCGGATCACTGAATCCTTTCCCGGTCAAAAAGCCAAAGCAAATGTACTGGCACAACTCTGCAAAAAAGCGAAGGGCGAATTTTTGTTTTTTACGGATGCTGACATTCAGGTTCCCTACAGTTGGATAGAAGAGATGTTAGCCGGGTTTTCCCCCAACACAGGCTTGGTATCTGGCATTACAATAATAGAAGGCGAAAGTCTTTTTTTTCGATGCCAGGCAGTTGACTGGATATTTGCATTGGGAATGGTTAAAGTGGTAAATCAGCTTGGTTATGCTGCTACGGCGATTGGCAATAACATGGCCATCAGCAAAGAAGCCTATGATGCCGTTGGAGGCTACGCGAGTCTCCCATTTTCCATTACGGAAGACCTGGAAATCCTAAAGCATATTAAAAGGAAAGGGTACGAGGCGAAGCAGCTATTTTCGGAGAAGGTGCTTGCCCGGTCCATGCCGGAGCCAAAGATTATCAACCTGCTGAAGCAAAGGAAGAGATGGATGAAAGGAGCCGTTCAATTGCCCTGGGGAATGGTTGCTATACTTTTTCTCCAGGCGCTGTTTTTTCCTTTGTTTCTGTTACTTCTTGTCCTGAACTTTAAACTGGCCATCGCAATTTGGGCCGCAAAAATATTGGTTCAATCTGCCTTTATCAATTACTCCCTATCGCAAATTGAGAAAAATGAGAAACTTATTCACCTGATCATTTATGAAATTTATGCGGTCGCACTATCTTTGAGCTTATTGGTCTACTTTTTTTTACCAACTCCGGTCGTGTGGAAAGATAGGAAATATACCTGATTCTGATTATTAAATCCTAATTGTTAACTATCTAAAAGCCAACAGCCAACAGCTAACAACCAAAATGCCAATCACCAACCGCTAAACGCAATGCCTAACATGATTGATACACATGCCCACATTTACACCAAAGAGTTTAAAGACGATTTAGAAAACATAATCGTCAATTGTGGGGAAAGTGGTGTCGATAAAATTTTAATGCCTAATATTGACCACCAGTCGGTCGACCTCATGCTGGCAGTTGAGCGTAAATACCCGGAGATGTGTTTTGCCATGATGGGCCTGCACCCTTCATCGGTTGATAAAGATTTCCAGCAGCAGCTTTATGAGGTAGAAGCATGGTTGGATAAAAGAGACTTTATAGCAGTAGGGGAGATTGGCATTGATTTGTATTGGGATCAGAGTTTGAAACACTTGCAGGAGGAAGCTTTCCGAATTCAAATAGGTTTTGCAAAAAAACACCGTATACCCATCGTTATTCATTGCAGAAACGCTTTCGAAGAAACCATAAGCATTGTAGAGGAAATGCATGATGAAACTTTAAGCGGGGTGTTTCACTGTTTTTCAGGCAGCAAAGAGGAAGCGGAGCGGGTCACTGATTTAGGCTTTTACCTGGGCATTGGAGGAGTGGTTACCTTTAAAAATGGCGGACTGGATAAAGTAATTCCTGAAATTTCGTTGGAGAATATCCTCCTGGAAACCGATAGTCCTTACCTTTCGCCGGCTCCCTACCGGGGCAAAAGAAATGAACCGGCTTATTTGTCTATCATTGCGCAGAAAATTGGCGACCTAAAGCAAACCTCTGTTGATGAGGTTGCTAAGACGACAACGAGCAATGCAAAAAAAATATTTAGTTCTTTAAAATAATACCATAAGTTGATGAGTTTTGTAATATTGCAATGCTTGTTTTCTCTTTTGGCGCTAACCTCCGGGACGGGAGAAATATACTTTCTAATTGCTGATAATTGACTTATAAACAAATAAATATAGATACTGCCTCGCCGGAGCATCCAAAGGCATCCATATTGATTATCTATACCGGTGGCACGCTTGGGATGGTACACAATGCGAAAATGGCATTGGAACCATTTAATTTTCAGCAGATTCTGGAGAAGGTTCCTTATTTGAAAAATCTGGGCCTTCATTTAACGGTCATTTCTTTCGAAGAATTAATAGACTCATCCAATGTAAATCCGGGGCATTGGAGAACAATTGGATCCATTATAACGAACAACTATCAAAAATACGATGGTTTTGTAGTAATTCACGGTACCGATACCATGGCTTACAGCGCTTCCGCCTTAAGCTATATGCTGGAAGGGCTCAATAAACCTGTTATTTTTACCGGTGCGCAGTTGCCGATTGGCTCGGCGAGATCAGATGCGCGGGAAAACCTGATTACGTCCTTAGAAATAGCTTCAGCAAAAAACGGAGGAAACGCCGTGGTTCCTGAGGTATGCATTTATTTTAATAACCACTTGTTTAGGGGAAACAGGAGCAAAAAGGTGGAGAGCTTGCATTTCGATGCCTTTATGTCTGAAAATTATCCTCCCCTGGCAGAGTCCGGCATTGAAATCGATTATAAATTTTCATTTATCAAACCTTTTGAACCAGGCAGAAGTTTAAGCTTCTTCGCTGAAATGGACACCAGGGTGGCTATTTTGAAACTTTTTCCGGGAATCAGTGAACCCATTGTGAGGCAAATTTTGTCTATTCCTGATTTGAAAGGAATTGTATTGGAAACTTTTGGCTCAGGCAATGCGCCAACCAGTGCCTGGTTTCTGAATTGCCTGCAGGAATCGATTGAGCGGGATATTATCGTGTTCAATGTTTCACAGTGCAATGGGGGAAGAGTGATGCAGGGAAGGTATAAAACTAGTAGCTTCCTGGCTAATACCGGTGTATTAAGTGGGGGTGATATTACTACGGAAGCAGCTATTACCAAAATGATGTTTTTGTTGGCTAAAGAAAAGAATATTACATCAACAAAGGAGAAATTAATTGTTCCTTTGCGTGGAGAAATGTCCTAATATTATATTAATTGTAAATTTGTACCTTATATTTGCATATAGTGTTTTTTATTAATTTATTTGTGAATTGTGTAAAATGAAAATACACAGAGAGGTGGCCGAGTGGTCGAAGGCGCACGCCTGGAAAGTGTGTATCCGCTTCA
>CAZWQB010000005.1:6995-39936 GCA_964636035.1 uncultured Roseivirgaceae bacterium | reverse complement strand
AATTTCCATGAGCAGCTTTGCACACCCGAACGAAAATGAATATTGAGTCAAAAGGTGTTGGAAATTCTAGTTTAATATTGGATTATTTTTTAAAAAATATTGCACAAAACATATTATATACAGATGAAAAATGTTAAAATTTTTATTAGCTTGGTTCCCGGAACGCACGACCTTTATCTTACCGACAGTGAAGGTCATTCCGGCGGAGCAGAAGATTTCATTTCTGACGTCAACAGAGGCGATATAATCACGTGGAAATTAGCCAATGATTCCGGCATAGATGATTTGACGGGTATAGTCGCAAAAAATGGCGCTTTCAATATTTTCGTTACAGGGGAACCCTTTAAAAGACCAAACGGTACATGGCAAGGTATTGTAAAAAGCAATGCCTCAGGGATTGAAGCATATAACATAGATTTCAAAATAGGGCAAAATGTATTTTCTGTTGATCCTAAAATTCAGGTTAAAACTTAGTAGATACTATTATTCTTATTTTAGGGCGGCGTTCTTCATAGGCATGTCCACTATCCCTTGTTTGTCGATGGCTCAGGACCAAAAGGTAGCGGACAGCCTCATTGCTATACCGCGGGAGGCTTTACCGGATTCTGTTCAACTCGGCATATTGCGGGATATAGCTTTTTACCATACAAGCCCGGATATAATGCTACTTTATTGCGACAGCCTGCTAGCACTGGCAGAGGAAAAGAACAACCTACTGTACATCAACAAAGCTTATTATCAAATCGGAAATGCCTACCGGCTTAAGGGAAGCCTGTCAAAGGCAGGCGAATTTTATTTCAAAAGCATAAGAATTGCCGAGGATATCGATTTTGAAAATGGCGTAGGTGCAGCATACCTGGCTTTAGGAGACTTGTATTCCTTGAATAATGACCATCAAAATTCGAAAGCTTACTATTACAAAGCCATTGATATCTTCAGAAAGCTGGATGATCCGTTAAATCTGGCTTCAACCCTAACCAATCTCGGAGACGAATACTTTAACGTTGGCAAGCTCGACTCAGCAGTTCACTTTTTGAATGAAGGTTACCAAATTTTTACAGCGGCGAAGTACCGGGTGGGTCAGGGATATAGCCTTGGCAACCTTGGCTTGGTGTTCGCAACGCAAGATAGCACTGAGCTGGCAGAACAACATCTACAGGAGGCCATAGCGATATTGACGGATGCAGGTGAATACTATCCGATCGCCGTTTATTTGACCTACATGGCAGATATCTACCTGGGGAAGCATGACTGGGAACGCGCAGTGGCCTATGCCCAAAAAAGTCTTACAATTGCAGAAGAAAGAGGATATAAGGAACAAATCAGGGATGCGCATTTGAAGCTCTCCGAATTGTATGGAACGTCCAACGAGTTTGAAAAAGCCTACCAACACCAGTCGCAGTATATCATATTCAGGGATAGCGTTAACAATGAAGAGACAACGCAAAAGATAGCGGACCTGCGGACGGCTTATGAAGTGGCCCAAAAGCAGGCCGAAATTGATCTGCTTACAGAAAAGGATAAAAGAAATAAGATGTGGGCGGTGAGTCTTATCGTGGTGGTCGTTTTAGTAGGAACTTTGTCTTATGTGCTGTTTAGAAATAACAGGCGCAAAAAGGTGATCAACAATAAATTGCTCAAGCAACAGCAGATTTTGAAAAACCACAGAGATCAACTGCAGTCTTTGAACAAGACAAAAGACCGTTTCTTTTCGATCATTTCTCATGATCTTCGGGGACCTGTAAATGCTTTTAACGGGATTTCAAGTTTGATAAAGTATTATATCAAAGAAAACGACATGAAAAACCTGGTAGAGGTTACAGAATATATCGACAAATCGGCCAGTCAACTTTCAACCCTCCTGGACAACTTGCTGGACTGGGCAGTCAATCAACAGGGAAGTTTTCCGTACTACCCCGGCAAATTGCATTTGAACGCCATTATTGAAGAAACAGTAGAGATTTTCCAAACGACGGCCCATGCGAAAAAGATTGCGTTGGACGTGAACATAACGGACGATATCTTGCTTTGGGCAGATAAAAATAGCATGGCCACCATATTACGAAACCTGGTGAACAATGCGCTTAAATTTACCAATCCGGAAGGTACCGTGGTAATTTCTGCCTATGAAGACAACCGGCAGGCAATCATTGAAGTGGCGGACAACGGTATCGGAATTCCGGAACAGAAACTGAAAGGTATTTTTGAACTGATGGAACAAAAGAACTCGCACGGAACGGCTGGAGAAAAAGGTTTGGGATTGGGACTGCAATTAGCTTACGATTTTACGGAGATGAACAAGGGAAGTATTTCCGTTAAGAGCAAGGAGGGCATAGGAACTACTTTTTCTATTAGAATTCCTCTTTATAATTCAGAGGGGGATGGCGCTAAACCTGATATACAACTCGAACTTTCCCAAACCTCTCATCAGCTTTGATTTGCGAAATGCTGAACTTTTTGTGGCAATGTAATGGTAAATTTAGTTCCTTTTTCCACCTCACTTTGCACAAATATGCTTCCTCCTTCATTTTCCACTATCCTTTTTACCAGATAAAGCCCAATCCCAGTGCCTTCGGTATGAGTATGTACCCGCTTAAACATCAGGAAAATCTTTTGCTGATGTTCTTTTAGTATACCTATACCGTTATCCTGAATTTCTATGATTACATCATTTTCTTCTCTAACACAGGTGATCCGAATTTTAGGATCACGGTGAGCAGAGCGGTACTTGATGGCATTGGTAATGAGGTTAAAAACAATACTTCTGAGATTGGATTTGGAGAGGTAAATTTCCTTACACGGAAGGTGCATTTCAATCTCTGCCCGGGTGCTGAGCAAAATGTCTTTAATACTCCATTTTATATCATCCACCAGCTCCTCCATGTCTACCAACTCAAAATCGTCGTCTACATTTCTGTTGGTCCTTGCGACTTCTGTAAGTGCCTGAATGGTTTCCTTAAACTTCAAAATGGATTTTTTGATCATTTCCATCATGGGTTTGATTTTCTCAGGCCGGTCTTCTGCCAGTGCTTTTGTAAGTGCGTAAACCAGTCCTTCGATGTTGAGAACAGGCGCTTTCAGGTCATGAGAGGCAGTATAAACGAAGTTGTCAAGGTCATTATTAATTTTCAGCAGTTCTGAATTTTTATTGGTCAGCGACTCGAACAATTGGGAATTGTCTATTGCGATGGCAGCCTGAGCCGCTATTCCTTTTACAATGTCTTCCGATTTTTTATTGAACCTGCCTGCCTTGCTATGGAAAAATACCAGACTTCCGATAATAGAAGCATCTCTTGAAATGACAGGCACAGCCATATAGCTCGTTATCTTAAAAGGCCCGGGAGGTGCTTCATCAGGCATGTTGATTTTCCGATATTCGGGGTGTTTAGCAACATCTTCAATTCGTATAATTCCTTCATCAATAAAGGTGCGGGCAGAAATAGCATATACCTGGGCATCGGATAAGTCTTTAAAATGTTCCTTTTCCACTCCGGAAACAGTATAAAGAGACAGTCTGTTTTCTGGATGTTTAGCGGAATTATAAAAAAAAGCTCCGAATTCTGCCCTGGTCAACTCGGTGCAGGAGTCGGTTATGATTTGCAATATCTTTGTTAGTTCCAGCTCGGCGGAGAGTGTAGTTCCTATTTTATTCAGAGTTTGGAGCGATTTGTTTCTTTCCTTCAACTCTGATTCTGCCTTTTTTTCCTGACTTATATTCCTGATTTCCAACAAGATGGATTCCTCGCTTGAGCCTTTCTCTATCACCTTGGAATTAATACTAACGAAAATTTTTTTTGAAGATTTGGTGAATAGCACCGACTCGAAACCCTTAAACTCGCCATCAAAAAAAGACTGCAGCAGTTTGTTGTTTTTCGCTTTCTTATTTCCGGTCGCATTTTTATTGTAGAATAACTCCAGCACGTGCTTGTTGGACATTTCTGCAAAGGAATAGCCGGTCAGGCTTTCAGCACTGGGATTCATAAAGGTACAAACGCCACTTTTGTTTATAATAACCAAACCAGCGGTTGCATTGTCCGTTATCACTTGTTTTAAGTGTGTTGATCTCCGCACATATCCAAAAGAGAGAAGTATGAAGAAAATTAAAATGCTGATGATAAAGCCGCCACCTAACAGGAAAAACGGAAAATTTCTGTCATAGCCAAAACCGGCGGCAGCGCTAAAAATAATGTACCAGGTCCTGCCCGCCTGTTGCATCTCCACAGTTTTAGTTAGTCCCGTTCTACTATTGTTCTGCTGGCTTTTGGAATAGAGTAAATTTTCGTCAGTAAATATCGCCCCGTCAAAAAGCTGGATATTTAAATCATTAAAATCAGATTGCAGAATTCCATTCATGAGGTCTTTGACCCTGAATGGACTGTAGACATATCCTTTGATACTGCTTCTTCTTGCTTCGACCGATTCAGGTGATTTGCCACCTTTATAAATCGGCAGGTACAGATTAAATCCTTTCTGGGATGCGGCCTGTCCTTCCTGAACCAATATTACCGCACCAGATAAAGCAGCCTCACCCGTATCTCTGGCCCGTTTCATTGCCTCTTTTCGTATCGAATCGGAATACATATCGTATCCGATGGCCCTGACATTCAGCTCATTAAAAGGCTCGAGGTAAATTATAGAAGAATATATATTTCGCTGCGCTGGTGGCCAAATCTTGAAGTCATTAAAGCCGGCCATCCTGATTTCTTCTTCTAATTTTTGTTTACTGCTTTCCTTTATAAATAAGGTGTATCCAATGCCTTGCACCCCCGGGTAGTTTTCTTCTACATCTAAATTATCCACGTAGTCCCGGAATTCTCTTCTGGTTACTGTATCACTCATATTGATCAAACCCTGTGCACCCTTCAGGATCTGGGCATAATCAACCATTCGTTTTTCTATGGCATTTTTAGCAATATCCACCCGCAAATCAAACAAAGCAGCGTTTCGTTCATTCAATTTTAAATATGCTTCCGAAAAAATTACAATTGTTATCACCAGAAATAGAATGGATGACAACAAAGGCAGTTTATAAGGCCGCGTTTGAACCTTATTTCCAAGCATTGCCATAGGCTCTGAGTTTTAGTTGACTGGAAATCCATGCCGGATGACTTTCGTCACAATGTTCTTCTTTATGAACATATAAATCATTCGGTTGTTAGAAACAAATCTTCGATGGGAACAAATTTAGAGGATTACTTTATTGAGACCGTTATGAGGGATGTGCTCACATCGATAAAATCTAAGAATCTTTTATTTGCCTGATATTGGCTGCATTCGAAACATTTGACCACCTAAATGGTAACAAATGCACCTTGTGGCAGGTAAGTTTATTACCAATATTTGTCTTTTTACTAAAAAGGATGAATAAATTAAAATGAAATCACAAACGATAAAAGGGAGCGCAATGGTTGTGCTGTTGATTTTAGCAATCCTACCCACCATTACACTTCAGGCACAGCAAGGGGATGTAGATGCGAAAGTAGAAGCATTATTGGCGAAGATGACCATTGAAGAAAAGGTTGGCCAAATGACGCAGGTCGCCGTTGACTTGATTTTAAAAGATGATGCCACCACGGTAATAGACAAAGAAAAGTTAAGAAAAGCCATACTCGAAAAAAATGTCGGGTCGATATTAAATGTAAAAGGACATGCTTATTCCGGTGAAACCTGGCATAATATTATCAATCAGATACAGGATGTGGCCAATACGGCTCCCAACAAAATTCCTGTGATTTACGGCATTGACGCTATCCATGGTGCAAATTATATAGAAGGTTCTACACTGTTTCCACACAACATTGGGATGGCAGCTAGCCGCAACCCTGAGCTTGTAAAAAAGGCGGCAAAAATTACAGCAATCGAAACCAGGGCCACAGGTATTCCCTGGAACTTTGATCCGGTACTTGACGTCGGCAGACAGCCACTTTGGCCACGTTTTGAAGAAACGTTTGGCGAGGACGTTTATCTGGTGTCCGAAATGGGGGTAGCAGCAATCAGGGGTTATGAAGAGGATGATCTGAGCGGAATGACAGCGGTAGCTTCTTGTATGAAACACTTTTTGGGCTATTCAGTGCCTGCAACCGGCAAAGACAGAACACCTTCGTACATTCCTGATAATATCCTGAGAGAATATATCCTCCCTCCTTTCCAACGTGCAGTTGATGCCGGTGTAACAACGGTTATGATCAATTCGGGTGAAATCAATGGTGTCCCTGTTCATGGCAGTAAATACTACCTGACCACCATACTCAGAGACGAATTGGGCTTTGAAGGAGTAGCGGTGTCCGACTGGGAAGACGTGATCAGGCTACATACCCGGCACAGGGTAGCAGATTCTCCAAAAGAAGCAGTACGACAGGCTGTTGATGCAGGACTGGATATGAGTATGGTTCCGCTTGACTATTCATTTTATGATCTACTGGTGGAATTGGTTAAAGAAGGAAGCATTTCCGAAGAAAGAATTGACCAGTCGGTGAGGAGAATATTGAAGCTGAAATACAAGGTAGGTTTGTTTGAAAATGGTCCGCTGAAAAAGAACGCGCTTAAGCAATTACACAAAGAAGAATACAACCAGGCGGCTTTGGAAGCAACCTTGGAAACTTTGACTTTGCTAAAAAATGATAGTGACATTCTACCACTCAAAAAGACTTCAAAAGTACTTTTGGCAGGACCCTCGGCCAATAATTTAACCTCGCTACATAGTAGCTGGTCTTATACCTGGCAGGGCAATGACGCGGAACATTATCCGGAAACTACGCTTACAATTAAAGAAGCTTTTGAAAAGAAAATTGGCAAAGAAAATGTCATTTCAAGCGCCCATGCAGATTACCACAATCCCATCAATTTTGATGTCAATCAACTAAAGGAAGATGCTGCAAAAGCGGATCATATCATATTGTTTTTGGGAGAAAAAGCCTATGCAGAAAGCCCTGGCGTGATTGATGATCTGACGCTGGACCAAAATCAGTTAGAGCTGGCCAAAGCGGCGGTCGCCACTGGAAAGCCGGTGATTTTGGTGTTGGTTGAAGGCAGACCTCGGTTGATTTCTTCTATTGAGGAGCAAATTCCCGGAATTTTATTGGCTTACAGGCCGTCAACCATGGGCGGACAAGCAATTGCTGATGTGCTCTTTGGAGATTATAACCCAGGCGGAGTGCTGCCATTTACCTACCCGAGGTACCCTAATGATCTTGTGCTTTACGACAGAAAGGGATCAGAAGAAATTCGGGAGGATGTACCCAATGCATACGGAAAAGGCGGTTTTAATCCACAGTGGGACTTTGGTCACGGGCTGAGCTACACCACTTTTGCATTTGAAAATTTAGCCATAAACAAAGCAGTTTTTGGTGCCAACGATCAAATAACACTTGTTGTAGACGTGAAGAATACCGGAAATCGGGATGGCAAAGTAGCTGTAGAACTATATTCGATTGACCTTTATGCATCTGTAAGTCCCAATGCGAAAAGGCTCAGAAAATTCACAAAAATAGCGCTGAAGGCAGGCGAGACGCAGAAAGTGTCATTTACTTTATCTCCGAAAGACCTGGCCTTCGTGAACAGAGAAGGAAAATGGGTAACAGAACCCGGGACCTTTGAGTTTTTAATTGGTGATCAGTCAGTAAAGGCGGAGTATCAATTATAAGATACAGCTGTCCGCTGGGTCGGTAAAATGCCCTATCGCGTGGATCCGGATCGGCGAAAGATTTCCCACACAGGGGAGCAATTCTAATTTTCTCTAAAAAGGCCTCGATGAAAATCTGAGGCTTTTTTTTAATTATGCACTTATAGTACCTTTAACAAAAAATACGATAAAACTTTACATACATGGAATACAGAAGATTTGGACGAACAAATTGGCAAGTAAGTGAGATTGGATATGGCATGTGGGGACTTGCAGGTTGGACAGGTTCTGAGGAAAAAGACTACAACAACGCGCTGGATGAATCCGTAGAATTGGGCTGTAATTTTTTTGATACGGCCTGGGGATACGGTGCGGGTTTTAGCGAGCAGGTATTGGGTAATTTACTTCAGAAACACAAAGGCAAAAAACTCTATGCCGCCACCAAAATCCCGCCAAAAAATATGAAATGGCCATCCAAAAGCGATTACAAGCTGGCGGATTGTTTTCCCTACGACCACATCATAAAATATACTGAGAAGAGTCTGAAAAACCTGAAGGTGGAGCAAATTGACCTTCAACAATTCCATGTATGGGAAGATGCCTGGGCGAATATGGAGGAGTGGCAAAAGGCTGTAGAAAAGCTAAAGCAGGAAGGAAAAGTACAGCATTTTGGCATCAGCGTGAATCGTTGGGAGCCAAATAATTGTTTGGAAACCATCCGCACCGGATTGATTGATTCCATCCAGGTAATTTACAACATATTTGATCAGGCCCCGGAAGATAAACTATTCCCCTTATGCCAGGAGAAGGACATCGCAGTCATAGCACGGGTTCCCTTTGATGAAGGAACACTCACAGGAAACCTCACAAAGGATACTAAATTTCCGGAGGACGACTGGCGAAGTACCTATTTTGTTCCGGAGAACCTCATTTCAAGCGTAGAGCATGCCGATCGGCTTCGGCCATTGATCCCCGACGAAATGACCATGCCTGAACTGGCTTTGCGCTTCATATTAAATCATCCGGCGGTATCCACTACTATCCCGGGGATGCGAAAATTGAAACACATGCAGGCAAATATGGCAGTGTCTGATGGGAAAAAGCTGGACGGGACATTATTATCAGCGCTGAAAAAACACCGTTGGGACAGAATACCTACCTCCTGGAGCCAGTAGCATAAGCAAATTTAGAGAGAAATCAGCGTCTCAATTTCATTTCGAAGTCTTAGGGGAGGCGCTTTCCCTAAAGCCAGGGTAGTGTATATTCCTGGCGTTATGCTCCTCTCCTGGCCTACGCGTTCTTATGAGTCCTGCCCAATCCTCGATCGATGTCAAGAATTATATCTTCCACCGCTTCAATTCCTACCGACAGCCGCAGCAGGGAATCAGACACACCAGCCTCTTTTCTGGCCTCAGGAGTCATTTTCAGATGGGAAGTTTTTACGGATGCGCTGATGATGGATTCAACGCCCCCCAGGCTCAAGGCAGGATAAATCATTTCAAGGCGTTCAAGAAACCTGTCGCTAGTATGTACGTCCCCTTCCAGTTCAAAAGACAACATAGCGCCAAAACCCTTCATCTGCGCCTTCGCAAGTGCGTGTTGTGGATGTGATTTTAAACCTGGATAGTTGACTTTCCTGATCTCGGGCTGCTGTTCAAGATACTCCGCAATTTGCAACGCATTTTGGGTCTGCTTTTCAACCCGAAGTGACAATGTTTTCAAGCTTCGTTCTATCAGTGCGCAAGTTGCCGCATTTAAACTGCCACCGAGATTTACCGCACGCTCACGAAGTACCTGAATGTATTGTTGGTGTCCCACTACAGCGCCAAAACACAGGTCGCTGTGGCCTCCAAGGTACTTGGTGCCGCTGTGCATGACCAGGTCTACGCCCAAATCAATGGGTGTCTGGTTGATCGGAGAAGCAAAAGTATTGTCAATGGCTGTGACTAAGCCGCGTTTTTTTGCGAGCTGCGCAACCGCTTTGATGTCTGTTAATTTCAATAGCGGATTGGAAGGGCTTTCCAGGTAAATTAATTTTGTGTTTGATTGGATGGCGCTTTCGAAGCTATCGACACCGGTAGTATCAGTAAAAGTATAGGATATCCCCATCCTGCTCAGTTCCGAGCTGATAAAATGATGTGTGCCACCATAAATTTCCTTCGACAAAACCAGGTGATCACCCTGCTGCAACAGGCCAAAAATGATAGTACTGATCGCCGCCATTCCTGAGCTGAATAACAAGCCATCTTCAGCCCCTTCCAATGCACATAATTTCTCTACCACAGCCAGTTGATTGGGTGTGTTGTAGTATCTCGGATATTTGTTTTCCGCTGCACCGACATAGCCAAATGCAGATGAAGTATGGATCGGTGTGTTTACACCTTTTGATGCCTGGTCTATTTTAGTACCAGTGTGTACGCAAATGGTAGCGGGAGATTTATAGGAAGCCATGATTTTGGATCTAGTTCAATCGCAAAACTATGGAAACTTGCGATAAAGTCAACTTTGATGTGCGATTACATGTTGCCAGTTATCGTATAACCCTTCTGGTGCAGGTGATCTTCCAGTTGATGGTACATTTGCAAAACCATTTTATATGTGGAAATCTAAAATGGCAATTCCCGGATCATCACGAATATGGTTTTGCGATTTACAAAAAATCCCTGCTGCAAAAGTAGCGGGGATTTTTCTTTACAATACTGCGAAATGCCGAATCAACAGTTGTTCTGCGATAGTACTATGGATTTTGCTGCTTGTAGAAATATTGGCGGTATTTATTTAATTTCTAATATCCAGTGTGGCCAATGCTGCATTAATCGGCTGGTCACCTGATAAAACCTCAAATGTTTTTCTATATGTATTCTCATTTAAAAGCGATGCAACAATCGTGGATGCTACATCCGCTCTTGATATTTCGCCTTCTTTACTTTCAAGCTTTTTGTCCGCCAAAATTTTACCCGTCATTTCATTATCACTTAGTCGCCCCGGACGGATGATGGTGTAGTTTAGATTGCTCTTCTTTAATTTTTCATCGGCTTCTGACTTGGCTTTCAAGTAGGTATGTAGCTTACTCGGTCCCTGGTCCGGATTGTCAGCGCCAATAGAACTGAGCATTATAAATCTGTTGACCGCGTTTTGCTCGCAGGCTTTGATCAGCTTTATAGCTCCATCACGATCAACACTTAATGTTTTATCTTCACCTGTGTTTGGGCCGGATCCCGCTGCAAAAATTACCGCATCGCAGCCTTCCACTGCAAAATTTACATCCTGTTCTAAATCTGCAATTACCGGTTGCGCTCCCATTTTAGAAAATTCTTCGGCCTGCTCAGGTGCGCGCACCATGGCACGTACATCATGCTCGTTTTCCAATAGGAGATTTACAATTTGCTTACCGGTATTTCCATTTGCACCTACTACTAAGACATTCATATTTCACATTTTTAAGTATAAAAGAATTTAAGCCCATTGGCAAACCCAAGGAATATCTAATAAACCAGCTATTCATAAAAATGTTGAATTAAAAACAGAACATTAAAATCCCGAATACCGGAGAGCGATTTATGGACCAATATTAAAAAAGAGGATAGAACTTTCGCAAGAGAATCAGACTTTCCCTGCGACAATATACATGATATTTCCTCCAGCTGATATAAACTTTTCTTCTTTTAATTGCTGTAAGGCCCATTGTTTGTATGATTCCAGCTTAATCCAGTAGGCGTCGAAGTCTCGTTTCTTACCTCCTCCTGCCTTAAAGTATCTCAGGTTGTCTGCGTAACCCGAGCCCCCCGAATCGGTTTCAAACCATTCTACCATCTGGCTTGCCCGCACACGTTTCTCCCGGGTATCATAGGGCGGAATTATCGTCAACGCCTTATCGGATATCCAAACCTTTATATCAGTGAGTCCTGCTTTTAAAAACAGATCAGGAAGCACATCCCCCAGGGAACTGAAGCCCTCTCCCAGCCTTTGTTTACCTTTTTCACATCTTAAGCGGATCTCAATTACCTCCATCATATCCTGAACATCAAAATCTGTCTGGGCCATATTATCAAACATCAGGTTTGGAACCAGATTGTTTGGCTCTACTGCCACCACCCAGCCTTCCTTCCTGGTCACTCGTTTCATTTCCTGTATCACCGACAACGGATCCGGAACGTGAATCAGCAAGGTTTGGCAAAAGGTCAGGTCCATTTCTTCATCTGAAAAGGGAAGATCATTGGCATCTCCTTCCATAAATTCGAAATCAACCCCTTTAGATTTTTTACTCTTTCTTACTTTCTGCCGGGCTCGCTTTAAATGCCTTTTTTCGAAGTCCAGCCCCTTTATAGATGCACCTTCCGGCAGGTAATTGGCTACATTGAGCGACATGATGCCATTGCCACAGCCAATATCAGCCACATGGTTACACTTCTGGAAAGACAAGCGCTTCGCCAGCAGCTCCAAAAAATCTTCGTTCCACCAATATTCCCGTGATTCTCCCAGATGATCCTGAGAGTGAGCTTGGTTTTCGTTTTCTGAGTAATTCAAACTTTTCGTATTTATTATGTAATACCACTAAGGTATTTTAAAAACACGAAAGCGGCATCCGAAACGGGTTTTTTTATTAGGAAAGCATGCTAATGGCATACACTTTCACATCACTATATTAAAATTGCTTGTTCTTTTCGTATTTTTAGAAACGTAGCGTGCTTCGCCGCATGCGACGCGGGGATTCCTGATAAGCCTCCTTGGGGAGCCTTTCAGGAATGACGGCCCGGTTTGCAGGTTTGCATCGGGTAGGAGAAGAAATCGCTTTGAATTAATGACAATGGACACCACTAAATTGGGCTTTGAATACAGCGCCGGTATGCAAAAGGTAATCCTTAATTTTTTTCGAGCACCGTAAATTCTACCCTTCTGTTCAGTTTCCGGGTTGTCTCCGACTTATTACTCGCGATGGGTTTTGTACCTCCGTATCCTTTACCTACCATCCTCCTTTTATCAATTCCTTTTTCCTGCAGGTAATCTATTACAGTTTCCACTCGTTCTTCTGACAATTTTAAATTTAATCTCGCATCCCCCTGGTTGTCTGTGTGTCCTCCAATTTCGATCCTCAGGGCCGGATTTTCCAGCATCATTTCCACCACCTTATCCAGTTCCTGGTAGGAACTATCCACAAGCGAAGAAGTGCCTCGCTCAAAAAGGACATTGTTGAGCTGAAAAGTAGCGCCCTCTTCAAGTGGCGCAAGAAAGAAATCATGGTTGATTACTCCGGCCGCAGCAGACGTCTCATCAATTTTAACTTCCTCTGTAAGAAAACCCTCCGCAGAAGCCCTTAACTTGTAAGCGATCCCTCTGTCCAATTCAAAGCTGTATTTGCCATTCTCTACCTTAACGCTTAATGGTGAATAGCGCTCATCTTCTACTACTGGTATAAGGTTTACCCGCGCATTCAGCAGTTGGTTATCTTTGCCACTATAGATTAATCCCGAAACTTTAATGGATTCAGAAACAGTTTCCTCGGATGTTGTCTCCTCATCAACAGGTGTCTCTTCCACTACCGGATTATTTTGAGAGATTATGATCACAGTATCCGGTTCAATCAGATCGTTGCTTGCCAGGGTGGCAGTGTCGACTGGCTGATAGGCAGGGTTTAATTTTATTCTATTGATATCTCCATAGCCATCACTATTTTGGGTGGAGATAAAATAGGCATATTGCTCATCCGAATTTATCAAAAAGCTCAACTCTATTCCTTCTGAATTTATTTCGGATACGTTTTCGGGTTCAGACCATAATCTCCAGCTGTTGTCCAGTCTTTTAGCGCTAAAAATATCTCTGCTGCCTTTGCTGTTATGGCCGCTGCTGGCAAAGTAAAGCGTTGTGTTGTCATCGCTGATATAGGGAGTCATTTCCTGGTGGGCGGTATTAATGGTACCTCCCAGGTTTTTAGGTGTGGTCCAGGTGCCATTTGCGTTCAGAAAACTGACGTACAGATCTTCATATCCGTAGGATCCAAAACTGTTCAGCGACAGCAGCATCACTTTTCCATCTGCAGACAAGCAGGCACTTTGGTGCTGCGATTCATTGAAGAAATTTTCGATATTGAGTTTGGAGGGATTCCCCCAGCCGTCATTTGTTTTTTTTGCAATGGACAAACCCTGCGTAGCCGGTCTTAATCCCTTTTTGAAGTAATGATGATGCAGAAATATAGTTCCTCCGTCCGGGGAAAAACCTACGACTGCGTTATAGTGCCCATTATTAAGCCGTTCTCCAGCATTTACGGCGGCAGTCCAGTTGCCCGATTCATCTTTTGTGCTCACCCAGATGTCTCCTGAATCATTTCTTCCGCCCATGTTTTCAGGATGCCTGCTTCGTGTAAAATACATTGTTTTTCCATCAGGCGTAAAAACAGGATCCAATTCATCAAACGGACTGTTGACTTGAGGTCCCAGGTTTTCTGACTTTCCCTGAAACCTTTGATGATCTTGAGCAATCGTAGATATTGAGTAGAGAAATACTATTAAGGAGAAATAAAAGCTTTTTGATAAAGCTTGCACTTTTACAGCCATTCTATAATTTTCGTTACTATTGTATAAAGTCCCTCAGCTTTAAGTACTTTATGATGATTCGCTCAAAATTATAAACAACAAAGAATAATAAATAATTATTTATCAAATAAATTGTCCTGCTGAAGAATATCGGGAAGGAGCAGGATTATTTAGGGCTTTGTCGGGGTTTAATCACTTACTTTATAGATCAACAGCGGATAATCAACAAAATAAGACATGCTTTCACTGAGGCTTTTTGTAAATATTTTTTCAAAGAAGTTCTTTTCTTTGGTGAGCAGTACCAGCAGTTCCGCGTCTTCTTCGATCATATACCTGTCTATTCCAAGATTCACTTCATCTTCATAAACCCGGATTGTGAAAGAAAGCTCTTCATAAGTCACATAGGTTAAAATTTCCTTCTTATAATCTTCATACAAGGCTTTCTCAAAGAGCTTGTTGTTGTTGCTCACGTGCAGGATATTTACGTGGGCTTTGAAAGGGGTAGCAAAAACCATCAACTGTGAAATTGCATTTTTATCTTCTTCCTGGTAATCAGTGGCATATACAATCTTTTTGAATTTTTTGTAGCTGGCCTTCTCCGGCACGCACAAAACCGGGCAATCGCTTTTTTCAATCACCTGTACCGTGTTGCTTCCCACATAAGTTTCTGTAATATCACTTACGCCCTTCGTACCCATCACGATGAGATTGAACCCACCTTCGTTTACCGCTTCTCTTATTGATGTAATCAGGTCACCCTGCTTGAGCATGTACTTACAATCCAACAAACCTTTTTTTACGCTGGTTGCTTTTACTTCGGCAATCAAGCCCTCAAAATTCCTTTCGATCTTTTGCTTCCAGGTGTCATAGGTGATCGAATCCTCATTATTTTCCAGGAGCGTGTTCAATTCTTCCTCGGTAAACACGTACAGCAAAGTGAGGTCTGCGTTATGTTTCTCGCCAACTCTTGCCGCAAATTCAAGGGCGTTGAGCGATGAGTTAGAAAAATCTATCGGGCATAAAATCTTTTTCATTGATACTGCTTTATTCCAGACTTAAAACAACAAAGTAAGGAAAAAACTCAATATTCTTTGTCCATATCTACTTTATTTTCCAATGGTCTTCCCTGCATGGCAGCTTGTAGATTGTTAAAAATTTGAGGGATTGCTGCCGGCGGATTGGTAATACTGGCAATGTGCGGTGTCATCATGATTTTGGGATGGTTCCAAAACGGATGATCAGGAGGTAGCGGTTCCTGCCTGTAAACATCCAGAAATGCTCCGGAAATAATACCTTCGTCTATAGCTTCTATCAAATCCTCCTCCACGAGGTGCCGCCCTCTGGCGGCATTGATGATAAAGGTGCCCTTGTTTAACTTTTTGAATAAAGACATATTCAAAATATTTTTGGTTTCCTGTGTCAGGGGCAGCAGGCAGATCAAAACATTGATTTTCGATAGAAATTCCGGCAGTTCATTTTCTCCTGCAAAACTCTGCACCCCCTGAATGTCTTTTCTTGAGTTGCTAAAGCCATATACTTCAAACTCCAACTGTGCCAGTTTAGTGGCAATATCAGTTCCTAATACACCCAGTCCCATTACGCCCACCTTGATTTCCCGCTCCGGATCGGTTTCCTGGTCCCACACCCTTTCATACTTGTCAGTAATGTACTTATCAAGCTTTCTCTGAAAATATAAGGTGGCCATGAGCAGGTAATTGGTCATCGGTTTTGTAAGGGCATCGTCAACAATTCTTACAATAGGAATTCCTTCTGGTAGCGAAGGGTCCTTGAGTACGTGGTCCACGCCTGCACCCATTGAACTAATGAACTTTAAATTTGGAAATTCTCTCAAGACACCTTCTGGATGGTTCCAAACAACAGCACCGATCACCTGACTGGCATCATTTATATCAGGCCAGACCTGAACATTCAGCTCTTTATCCAATTTCCTAAACCCTTCCAACCATTCGTCTGCATTTCTACCGGGAGCAATAATTACTAATGACATTGTTTAAGTGATTTTTAACTTACTAACGAATTTATTTCCTTCTATATAAAACCTCCAGGGCAAGAGTGCATCCTCTTCTGCGTAGGCGACCCCAATTCTCGGGCCTGCAACAATGCTGTCCGGATTTATCGTATTATTTCTGTCTTCAATCCACACCTCCGGGCCCGACAAATCGGCTCCATAATGATTTTTGGTAATGCCGAGTGCCTGGGTAAGTACTCCCGGTCCGGCGCTGATCTGAGGCTTTAATACCTGCAGATTTCTCCGTTTCAACATGATATCTATTCCTTCAACGGGTTCAATAGCCCTTACCAGCACCGCATCTGCTTTATCAACTACATTTGTGGTTATATTAAACAGGTAATGAATCCCATAACAAAGGTAAACGTAGGCTTTGCCCCCCGCTTTATACATGATTTCCGTTCGTTTCGTTCTTTTGCCAGGAAATGCATGGCAGGCCTTATCACATCTGCCATTATACGCTTCCGTTTCTACAATCATGCCTCCGGTCACCACACCGTTGATGCTGGTCATTAAAAATTTGCCCAATAATTCTTTGCTGATTGTCAGAACATCATCTCTTTCGTAAAATGACTGGTCTAATTTTCTTACTGTCACCATTTATTAACTCTACAATTTTATTTTAGTTACCCTGATCCGGAAAAATGTCTTTTTTCACCGGAACCCGGAATTTGAACCACGCAATAGCTCAACAGGCTTTTTGCCGAAAGGCCGGGGTTTATGACTTTTTTTATGCTCCTCCTGGCTTTCAGGCCAACACTTTTCACCTGTACCCCTTGGAACACTTTATTTAAAAATTATCGATAATATTTTAAATTAGCGCTTAAAACGCTAACATTGGCTTTTAGAACGTATATTTTAATTATAAATCATTTTATGAAAAATCAATTCTTTAAAAATTTTGTTCTCGGCTTTGCCCTTTTTACGAGCCTTTCATTTGTCGCTTCGGCGCAAGTAAAAATGCCGGCTGCCAGTCCTCTGTCTACGCTTACACAAGAGGTAGGTTTAATGGAAGTGAAAATTACCTACTCCCGCCCAAGCGCCAAGGGAAGAAAAATTATGGGAGAACTTGTCCCCTATGGCAAGTCCTGGAGAACGGGAGCAAACGCAGCGACCAAAATCAGTTTTACTGAGGATGTCACCGTAGAAGGAAAATCCGTTCCTGCGGGAGCGTATTCAATGTTTAGCATTCCAGGCGAAAAAGAATGGACCATCATTTTGCATAAGGACGTAAACCGCATGGCCACGGGTGGGGAGAATTACAAGCAAAATGAGGAAGCAGCACGCTTTACAGTAAAATCAACTAAATTAAACGATCCGGTTGAAACTTTCACCATCGGCATTGGAGATATCACCCTGAACTCTGCGGTGGTTTCCATAATGTGGGAGAAAACAAGGGTTTCCTTTTCAATAAAAGCTGATTTCGACAGCAAAATAATGGCTGACATTGATCAGGCTGTAAAAAATATCGAGCGCAACAATGGAAATTTATATTTTCAGGGAGCATGGTATTACTTTGAGACCGGCAAGGACCTAAATCAGGCCCTGGAGTGGGTGAACAAAGCGGTAGATGCTAATCCGGATGCTTATTGGATGTCGCATGTAAAGGCCAAAATCCTGGCAAAATTGGATAAGAAAAAAGAAGCTATAAAAGCGGCCGAAGCTTCTAAGAAAGCTGCTGAGAAAGGAAATAATCAGGATTACGTCAGGCTAAACGAGAATCTGATGGCCGAACTGAAAAAGTAATCAATTCCATATAATATCTTTGAAACAGCACCAGGCATATTTGGTGCTGTTTTTTTATGATCTTTTTTAGACTTTCAATTTCTGAAGTATAAAACCCAAACCAATCACTAGCAAGCATCCAATCACGTTGAACCATAAGTAGCCAATAGAAGTATAAAAATAACAATAAATTACGATGAGTTCGGCAATAATTGCGGCGATGAACACGGCCCTTGATTTGATATACTTAAAATAAAAGGCTACCAGAAAAATTCCTAATATGGTACCATAAAACACAGATCCCAATATATTAACCGCTTCTATCAGATTATCAACCAAAGAAGCAAGCGTGGCAAACAAAATGGCCAAAAGCCCCCATAAAACTGTAAAAAGTTTGGAGGCAATCAGGTAGTGTTTATCTGAGCCTTCCTTTTTGACAGAACGCTTGTAGAGATCTATGGTGGTGGTGGAAGAAAGGGCATTCAATTCAGAGGAAGTAGAAGACATGGCCGCAGAAAATATTACTGCCAACAGCAAGCCTACCACTCCCTTTGGCAGATAATTCATTACAAATGTGATAAATACGTAGTCGGTATCTTTGGTTTCCGCATCGGGGTCATTTCTTTTAATAAGTGAAATTACGTCGCCCTTTACTGCGGCGGCACGTTTTTCAGCATCAGCAATATTGGCCTGTTGGATTTCTATCTGCTTTTGATCCTCAGTTTCCATGGCATCCACCAAGGCCCGAATGGCAATCTGTTTTTCTTCAAAAATAACGCTATGTTGCTCTTCCAGTGCAATTAAGTCCTGTTCATGTGCGGTGTTATAAAGTTTGCTTTTTGTGGCCTCATTGAAAAATACAGGTGGCTGATTGAATTGGTAAAATACGAAAACCATAACGCCAATGAACAGAATCAGGAATTGCATGGGGATTTTTAACAGCCCGTTAAAGAGCAAGCCCAGACGGCTTTCAGTGATAGAGCGTCCGGTGAGATACCGTGCTACCTGCGATTGGTCGGTACCAAAATATGATAAAGCCAGGAACAGTCCGCCGGTAATACCAGCCCAAAAGTTATACCGGTCGGAAGGATTAAAACTAAAGTCAACTATCTCCATTTTATCCATTTTTCCCGCCACCATAACAGCTTCTCCGAAAGAAATATCATCAGGGAGCAAATAGATAAGGATGAAAAATGTAGCAATCATCCCGCCCATCATCACCGCCATCTGTTGCTTTTGCGTTTGGCTCACGGCCTTGGTACCGCCTGAAACCGTATAGATGATCACCAGCATCCCAATGAGCAAATTGGTGTAGTTAAGATCCCAACCAAGAATTGTTGAGAGAATGATTGCAGGGGCGTAAATAGTAATACCAGCGGCGAGACCCCGCTGCACCAGAAACAAGAGCGCTGCCAGAGTACGTGTCTTCCGGTCAAATCTACCTTCAAGATATTCGTAAGCGGTATAAACCTTCAGTTTATAATAGATGGGGATTACCGTAATGCATAAAATTACCATGGCCAATGGCAAGCCAAAATAGAATTGAATAAAACCCATTCCGGATTCGTATGCCTGCCCCGGTGTAGACAGAAAAGTAATAGCACTGGCCTGAGTAGCCATGACCGAAAGACCGATCGTCCACCACTTCATGCTATTATCACCTAAAAAATAACCCTTAATATTTTTCTCACCCCGGGTTTTATACACACCATAAACAACAATAAATCCCAAAGTGCCGAAAAGCACCAACCAATCTATCGAACTCATCTGGTAGCAGCAGTAATCAGGTAAAACAAAACAACCAAAACTCCCAGATTTCCGATTACCAGGAGGTACAGATTCTTCCAGGAGCCAAATATTTCGGGCACCTTATCGATATCCTCAGACTTATCAGTTCTTTCCATCGTTTGCGTTTTCAGTGAGTAATAAAGTGATTCTTTTTGTATTATTGTACAAATAGTTCAATAATATGGAGACCTGTCTATAAATAACAAGTTTACCCAAATATAGCTTTTATTGAAAAGGGCAGAAAATTTTTCAAAATTAGTGATGGATGTGCCATTTCCATGAAATTTTTTAAACACAGTTTCAAATATGCAGAAATATCCTCTGTTAATCAGGCTTACGGTCGTTTTATTGTTTGCTATACTCTTGATATATGCCCTGATTGAAGTCAGAAACTTTCTATACCCTCTCACCCTGGCCATACTCATCGCTTATTTGCTTTACCCTCTTGTTAAGTTTTTGGAAAACAGGAAGATTCCCAGAATTCCGGCAATCCTGTTTAGTATCATATCTGCCATCGTGATTATTTCCGGGGCAGTTTACTTGCTTTCTACCCAGGTAGGAGTGTTTGTTGATGATTTTCCAGCTTTAAAGGAGCAGACGTTAGAAAATATTGAAACACTAAACACTTTTGTGAACAAAAACACCGGAATGGAAATAAACATCGATAAGGAGTTTATAAAAGAACGCTTATCGACGCTTTTTCAAAGTGGGAGTGATTTTTTACAAACTGCGTTTTCTGCTACTACCGGTACCATAGCAAAGGTTGCTTTGTTGCCTGTATATGCTTTCTTTCTTTTATACTACAGAAACAAATTTGCCATGTTTACGCTGAAACTTATTCCTGAAGAAAAGCATGCAAAGATCAACAAGATATTACAGGATGTGTCGCACGTTACCAAGAGGTATATGGGAGGCATCTTTATAGTAGTTCTAATACTATGCTTTTTAAATTCTCTGGGTTTATTAATTGTAGGGGTCAAATATGCACTCTTGTTAGGCATAGTCAGCGCGTTGTTCAATTTTATACCTTATTTCGGTACGCTCATCGGCGGTGCTGTTCCTTTGCTTTTTGTATTGTTAATGAGCGATACTCCTGAAAAGGGATTTAGTGTGGTAATCTTATTTTTGATCATACAGTTTACTGAAAACAATATATTAACACCCAATATAGTGGGTGGCTATGTCAGGTTAAATCCGTTTATGATCATTCTTTCCATTATCATTGGCGGAATGATTTGGGGACTACCGGGGATGTTCATTTCAGTTCCTTTTCTGGGAATGTTTAAGATACTTTGCGAACAGGTAAGCATACTTAACCCCTATGCCTATTTGCTAGGGACGGAAGGCACAGAAAAGCACGCCGTGGATTTCCAAAAGGTGAAAACTTTTTTCAGCAAAATAATAAAACCGAAGAAATCAGTTGATCGCAATAGATAATCAGGATAATCCTGGGCGACGGTAGCGCGCTAATTAGTATTACAAAGGCGGATTGAATCGCTGCACAAAGGAATGACTCAGATTGATACTGTCGATCAACACGGGAGCATGAGCACCGTTCTTTACATAGACTTTATCAGAATAGAATAGCTTGTTTCTAACCTTAGCATGCTCTGCGTCCATCTTGAAATTATACAGAAAAATGTCCATCTCAGTGAGGTTCATCCTGTATTCTTCACCTAAATTCACAACATCCAATTTGGCACCCGCCAACATCACTTTATCAATTTGAAAGCTGCGGAGGTACTCCGAAACCAGTGGGTAAAAGTTAATTTCTTCTACATGACCAGTCCTATTTTGTTGCAAATTATTGCCAATCACCTTGATGGCCGGAGATTTCACGGTAAGGGCCGGGAGACTTAATTGTCGTGCCTGGTAAAGGTCTTTAATATCGAGATTTCTAATATGAAGCTCCGGAACATACACTTCATAAATAATGGTTTTATCTATGGTTTCTTGGTTTAGTCTGACCTGCGGCGATAAATTGATATCTTTTGAATAAACATAGGAATTCTTCGAGGAGATTTCAATGGATCCCACAGACAGTAGGTAAGCACTATCGGGCGAGCGTTGAGAGAAGGCCGAAAGCGAGGCTTCTACCTCACCTATATCAAGGTATCCGCGGTCTTTGTCAACGGCAACCGAATCCAGCAACAGATTTTCGATGTGGAGATCAAAGTTTTCTACTGTAGCTACGTTTTTATACATATCCTGCAACCGGTACAACTCAAGATTGCCTTTATTTACGGTAATGTCCTCAATAAGGGCTGAATGGAAAAGTCCCTTCAATAACCTGTAGTAGTTCGGAAATCTTTTATACTGAAATGGATTAGCATCTGTGTGCGAATTACGCTCAACCTTCAAAACCGGCTCCACTACTTTTATAGAGGAAACAACAATTTTCCTGTCCCACAAAGCTGTCCAAAGATCTAAACCTTGAGCGGAAATTTCCGGCGAGTATAAATTTACCTCGTCCTGGCGGATTCTTTTTCTGTCACTTTTCCCATAAATTGGTGTAAGATTCACAGCACTTGCGGTAACTTTTTGAGTAAAAATGTTGATACTGATGTTATCAAAGGCCAGTGCATACTGATCTTTAGACAAATCTTTTACTTTTTTAACGATATACGATTCTATTTTAGGATCGATATAGAACATCAATACCAACTGCACAGTCAATACACTCAATCCTAAAACCGCCAGTACGATGATAACAGCGCGTTTTAGCCGCTTTTTTTTATTGTTTCTTTCTTCCATTCAATTTTTAATCAGGAAAGTAATATATAACAATAAAATATGACTTGTATAACAGATTTCAAAAAAAATGCATGCCTGTAATAAGCAGGGTAAAAATACAGTTAGTACAACACGTTCTGGATGCTAATTTATGGTTTGTCTGCGGGTATTCCCATTGTATCTTTCATGCCGGAAAAGAGAGTCTTCCACCAGTAATTTATCATAGATTTATTCTTATCCCTTTCAAAATACATGGTTCCCGTCCTGAATTTCCCGTTCTGGGGGTTGTTTGATTTTAATACAAAAGTATTGGCAAATAATGAAATCAATCCTTTTTTTCCTTCTTCTTCGCCTTTCTTTAAAAGATCAACTTTTAGATCCTCGTAGTAAAAATCCATACTCCCTGTTGATTCGTCTTCATTTAATGTTGCATTAAACCTGATTTCATTCACCTGGCCACTCCTGATTTCTGCAAACGCTACGTATTTAAGCATGGGGTTAATTGCCTCCATTGGCATCGAAGATGCAGTACCTGTAATGCTATGCAGATTATTTTGGGAAGCAAGTGGAAAGCTAAAATTAGCTTGAATTTTCCCAACGCCCATCACGTATGCTTGCCCCTGTGCCGTCATAATGGCACCTTCATTCAGTAGTATCGAATCGTTTGTGAGGTTATTGATCGATACCTGTAAGTTAATAAAATTGATATTTCCAGGATCTGTTTCCTCATCCACTTTCTCCTGGTAAGTAATTTGGGCATCATTAAGCTGAAGGCTGTCAATGTGAAGATAAACCGGTGCTTCCCGAATCACCTGTTGAATTAATTTCTTTTTCTCGGTGGGTTTTATTGGATGCGTCTTGTCACGGTAGAGTACCATGTTAATGCTATCGACCACAACAATTTGCGCAATAAATTTATTCTCGTCTTTGAATTTCCTAAAATCCAGCCCCTTAATATAAAGCTCTTTATTATAGAATTCTATCCGATCGGTTTCCTCTCCTTTTTTTCTACTGTATTCATATTTACCATATCTCGGTTGGCGTGCCACTCCGTTGATCAACAAAGTGGAGTGCTTTAGGGAAGCCTTTAAAGAATCTACGCGGAGTATGTTGAGACTATCTGCCATTTTCATTGTATAGTCTTTTAGCGAGATTGTCATGTCATCGAAGTGGATCATTCTACCCAACGCTCCTGAGGAGTTCTTCGCCAGTTGAAAATTATCCACCCTCATGGAAGTTTTTTCCAATGAAATCACTGCAGCGGCGCCTTGACCATGAAATATTTCCAATCCTGATTCATTCAACAATATCTTGCCGATTTTTACTTCTGGCAATTCTGGTGCTTCCTGCTGATCACCTTGCTCGTTTTCATTCGGAACATTTTTAAACTGCCTGATCCAAGTTACCCGGGCTTTGACAATCTCCAGTTGATTCATCTCGATTTCGCTATCGGACAATAATTGCAGCAGACTCAATCCGGAAATGCTAATTTCCGGTGCGGCAACCTCATATACATCGCTAAAGGCCTTACTCCTTTTGATTCGGGCCGTATCAGGGATCAAATTTATCCCTTCTGCAGTAGCATTTCCAGTGAAAATATTGATATCAAGATCATCAATTTTTAAAGCGTAAGCTCCGTTTGTTTGAAGCGAAACCTGCTCGATTAATTTATCCTTCACCAGGGGACCGAGAAAAAAATATAGAAGTGAAAAAACTAAGGCAAAAGAAAAAACAGCCAGCAGAAACCATTTCATTGCTTTCCCAGACCAGAAATTTATACGCATATTTTAATTCAAGTTTTCTGGATTGGAACCTATTTGGGGAATAAAAGTTCAAACCTTACAGGATAATTAGGGAAGTTTCAAGTTGCCCGTGTTGAAGTCAAAGTGTTACCTTTTACCTCTTTTTGGTATATATTCAAAAGTAATATCTTGATTTTACTTCAAATTATAGCACTATTTAAACATCATTTTTCATAAATAATAAAACGTTGTAATAAAAAAGACAATAAACTCATAATTGCTTTTTTTATTAGTGATAATTTGGAGGATGATTCATTGCTGAATTTGTGTTTGTGTACTCCGCTAGAAAATATTATGATTAAAGATTTTGAACTGGGCTCGCTCGATTACTTAGACGCATTATTTGAGGCTTCAAATGATGTGATCCTGCTGCTTGATGAAAATCATAATATTAAGAAGAGTAATTTTGCTCTGAAGAAGATTTTTCCTGCGGCGTCTAACGTGAACGGCATGGAACCGCGGTTTTCTACCCTGATTGGACAGGAGTCGTATAGAAAAATTTTTAAACCGGCACTGGAAGCATGTTTAGAAAAAAATAAAAAGGCGAACTTATGTAAATGGGGTGAGTATCAAGGTAAAAGATACTTCTTTAACTGGTCATTCCTACCCATTCCTTCGGACACCGGCTACAGACCAAATATTTTAGCCATTGCCAAAGATGTTACAGAACTTCAGAAATTAAAAGACAGTCTGTTTCAGAAAGATCTGGAGCTGAAATCGCTCATTCAAAGCGAGACCGACTGCGTTTTCTTTCTGGATGCTACCATGCATGTATTTGATACCAACAACCAGGGGCTGATTTTCGCCAAAAAAAATTCCAGGAATCTATTCCAAACCGGCGACCATATTTCCTCTTTTGTGTCAGCGCGGTATATTGCTCCTTTGAAACTGATGATCAATGAGGTGAAAAGAACCCGAAAGACGCTCGTCAGACAAAAGTATTCTCCAAAATCGGGCAAGTACTATGAATTTACCTTCAAACCCATCAACGAATTGTCCGGCAGGTTAGTAGGGACGGTAATTGTCGCCCGTGACATTACTACAGAGAAAAAGGCTGAAAAAGAAATGCACTTATCACGCAATAAGTTAAAGGCCTTGTTTGATAGTTCTATTCAGTCAATCTTTTTATTAGGGAAAAATTTTGAGGTACTGGAATTCAACAAACGTGCATCAGATTCGATCAACAAGATATGGAACAAGACGCTTTCTATTGGAGATAATATCGGCGATTATTTTATTGACGCCATGCAGGAGCGTTTTATTTCCAGTTTCAAATTGGCATTACAAGGCAATAAATCAGTTATAGAACAGGAAATAGACTATCCAAACGGGCTGAAGGTATGGTCTGAGATTACCTTTGTTCCTGTCTATAATATGGACGGCGAAATTTTTGGTGTCTCCTTTAGTACGCTCGACATTACCGAAAGAAAATCGGTAGAATCAAGGCTAAGAAAAAACGAAGCGAATCTTTCGTCGCTGATCGAAAACAATAATACGCTAATTTGGGCGGTTGATCGGAATTGTAAACTCGTGCTATTTAACAGCCATTTTAAAGAGTTTTTTGAAAAGACCTATAAAGTGGAGTTGACCAGAGATGCTGAGATATTAAGCCACCTGAATAAAAAGACGCAAAACTATTTTAAGGTACAGTTTCATAAGGTTTTTAAAGGCGCTTCTGTTCGTGAAGATTTTGAAATTCAACTTCCAACGGGAAATTTTGTAGCTGAAATTATCATGAACCCTATCATTTCCGAGGGTGAAATAATTGGAGCCAGTGTTATTTCCATGGACATAGCTGACAGAAAATTCAGGGAAACGGAGCTTGAGCAGTTGAACAGTTCCTATAAGCAGGAAATTGAAATCCGTAAAAAGATTGAAGAAGACCTGAAATTTAAAAATACCGAACTCGACACCTTTATCTATAAGGCATCTCACGATCTGAGGGGTCCAATCGCATCCCTAATGGGGCTGTATAATGCGGCGACCATCGAAATCAAAGATCCGAAGTCGCTCGAATACCTGGAATACATCAATAGGACCGCACAAAGAATGGATCAGGTATTAAAAGCCCTCATTGGTTTATCTGAAATAAAAGATCGCGCCCTTAATTTTGAAAGCGCAAATCTGAAATCACTTGTAGATGAGGTTATTTCTGTTCTGGGTGTAAAAAACAGCTTGAATGATATTGAATTTCAAATAAATGTTCCGGAGGTTGAATTCGTGACAGACTCAGGATTGCTCATGGTCATCATCAAAAATCTCCTGGAAAATGCAATCCGGTATTCCAGACTATCCATAAAATCGGTTATTAGACTGCACATTAAGATTCTCCCTGATCAAACTCTTCAGATTACCATTGCAGACAACGGTCTCGGTATGCCTTCCAATATCCAGGATAAGGTGTTCAATATGTTCTTCAAAGGAAATAATCTCTCACCCGGTTCAGGTTTGGGCTTATATATGGTCAAGTCCGCTGCTTACCGGCTTGGGGGAAAAGTTTCTTTAAAAAGTATTGTGAATCAAGGTACTACCCTGCAGGTAAAGCTACCGGCCATCACACCCGAACTACAGGAGAGAATCAAGGAACAAGCCTAAAATCCAGTTATTTTATTTGTAAGACCCTCCTGCCTCACGAAAGCCCCGCGAATTATTATAAATGCCATTTGTGGTTTTAAAATTCTCTTTAGCTATCTTTGCCGCTCAAAAGCACCCTTTTGGGGTTAAAAACACAAGAAAGAGATCATAAATAAGGATTGAGCGATTACCACATGAAAAACTTTATAGAGGAACTTAAATGGCGTGGAATGATTCACGACGTAATGCCAGGCACTGAGGAACAATTAAATAAAGAAATGACATGTGGTTATATTGGCTTTGATCCTACTGCAGCATCGCTTCACATTGGCAATCTTGCTACGATTATGTTGCTTAAGCATTTTCAGTTGTGTGGCCATAAACCAGTTGCCCTGGTTGGAGGCGCTACCGGAATGATTGGCGACCCTTCAGGAAAGTCCGATGAAAGAAACCTTCTCGATGAGGATGTACTCAGAACAAACCAGGCTGGCATAAAAAAGCAACTAGAGAAATTTCTGGAGTTTGGAGAACAACCAAATGCTGCCGAGATGGTCAACAACTATGATTGGTTCAAGACTTTCGACTTTCTGGGTTTTCTAAGAGACGCTGGTAAGCACATTACCGTAAACTACATGCTTGCGAAAGATTCTGTTAAAAAGAGACTGGAAACTGGCCTTTCCTTTACTGAATTTTCATATCAGCTTTTACAAGGATTCGATTTTTACTGGTTATATACCCATAAGAATGTGAGGCTTCAAATGGGAGGCTCTGATCAATGGGGGAATATCACAACGGGTACAGAATTTATTAGAAGGAAAGCCAGCGGTGAGGCCTTCGCGCTGACTACGCCACTGGTTACAAAATCCGATGGTTCAAAGTTTGGAAAATCAGAAGGGGGGAATGTTTGGCTAGACCCTGAAATGACATCGCCTTACCAATTCTATCAGTTTTGGCTAAACTGTTCAGACGATGATGCCCACAAGCTTATAAAGATTTTTACATTATACAGTCGGGAGGAGATTTTGGCATTTGAAGAAGCTCATGCCAAGGCGCCGCACGAAAGGATCCTGCAAAAAGCCATTGCTAAAGATGTAACCGTCAGGGTGCATTCTCTGGAAGATTACCAGATGGCGATCACAGCTTCCAATATCCTTTTTGGAAAGTCCACCACTGAAGATTTAGCGTCGCTTGATGAGAAAACCCTGTTGAACGTTTTTGAGGGTGTGCCTCAGGTCTCAATCACCTACCAATCGTTTTCAGAAGCAGTGGATGTTGCAACGCTCCTATCCGAGACAACGGAAAATACAATCTTCACTTCTAAAGGCGAGGCCAGAAGAATGATAAAGGGCGGCGGCGTAAGCATCAACAAAAATAAAATACAGGCTGCTGATGACAAACCAGAAGAAAGCTTCCTGCAAGATAAATACCTCCTGGTCCAAAAAGGAAAAAAGAGTTATTTTCTGATCAGTATTGTTAAATAGGAATTTTTCCCAGATTGTAAATAAATACTTTGAAGGCAGAAAGGAAGGAAAGGGCGGCTTAAATCCGCTACCTTCTCGCCAGGTTCAGTCCATTTTCGTCGGCAATTCTTTTTATCCTGCGATAGGTTGAGCCTCCTTTATTCATATTTAATTTATCGATCACATCCCTCACGCTCTTGCTTTCTTTAATAGTCTCCAATACTTTAATATCGGAAATGCGGGTTCCGGATTTTACCTGATTGGGATCAATTTCCTTGATCTTGTTGTTGATTTGGTTTAGCCGACGGAGAAGGTTGTTCTTTTCCTTTTTCAGCTCTTCGATATTGTCTTTCATTATACTGAATTGTAGATATATAAATTATTTACGATCCAGTAGCTGATCTAAGCTACTAATATAGGTGAGTTATCCACAATTGCAAAGGATTTAGGAGAAAATCAATATTTATTATTACTATAACAAAATTGCTGTGTCGTAAACCGTCTGACTAACAGTTTGTTAACCGTACCTGTACAAAAAAAATTTTTTTTCTGATTTTAATCGGGTTGCTGGGTGGTCTCTCCACTCCAAGAATACCTCTTTTGACCACAAGGGCTTAAACCCGTCAATAGATTTCCCGTATGTTTATCCATGAGTAAGATAGATTTTTTAAAACCGGGAATTTCCTTGCTGATGGTGGTCTTGGCGTTTGCCATGACTTCATGTGCCCAGAACAAAAAGAATTCTCCCAACGAAACAGAAATGACTTTTAACATCAATAAAACGGATGCAGAATGGAAAGAGATCCTATCCCCTGAAGCCTATGAGGTTTTAAGAAACAAAGGGACGGAGCGTGCATTTTCAAATGAGTATAACGACAATAAGAGGAAGGGTATCTACAATTGTGCTGCTTGTAGCCAACCTTTATTTTCATCTGAAACAAAATTTGATTCGGGTACCGGCTGGCCCAGTTTCTATGCCCCTTTAGATAAAAAGCAAGTAAAAGAAGTTTTGGACAAAAGCTATGGAATGATACGGACAGAAGTTGTGTGCAGCAATTGCGGCGGACACCTGGGACATTTATTTACCGATGGCCCCCAGCCTACTGGAATGCGCTACTGCCTGAATTCTGTGGCTTTAGATTTTAAAGAAGCCGAATAGAAAAACTTCTTGCGTCTTTCTGTTTTTCCTCAGTTTCTAAACAATCACCAAAGTTAGATGTTATAAGCCTGAACTTTTAAAAAAGAGCGAAAATGAAAACGGACTTACTACTTAAGGTTTCAATGTTATTGTCTTTTGGGATATTGATAGGTTGTGGTGGGAATAGCGGAAATAACGAGCAACAGCAACAGGAAGTCGCCAATCAGGAAGAAAATATCGTAGTGGGCGAAGACGAGGATTTAGAGGATAAAAGCGATTATTTGATCACTGCCTATCTAAATAACCAGTTGCAGCTGGCCCTCGGAGAAGTTGCAGAACGCAATGCACAATCACCGGAAGTAAAAGAATTGAGTAATCAACTATTGGTCGAAAATAAGGCCGTGCAAACTAATTTTGAGGAGCTTGCCGAGGCTGCTGAGCTCGATCTTAATCCCGCCTTATCTCCTGAACTGGTTGCTTTAATTGACTCCATTCAAACTTTCAATGGCGAAAAATTTGACTCAGCTTTTGTACACACCGTCATAGAAGAACATGAAAACGACATAGAAAGACTGACAGAATGGGCTAACACTACCTCTAATCCAATCATCAGGCGAGAAGTGACAGAAAATCTGGACATTCTGCAAAGGCAATTGGCAAGGGCTCAGGAAATAAAGCAAAGTTGGGATTAATACCCCCTCTTGAGTCCACATTTTTTATGCTATTTTGCATGGAATTTAAGCAATTATAAAACTTATCCGCTAAATTGCGTCAAAATCTACTAACATGATAGCACTACTAATTGTACTTGTTCTTTTTGTTGCCGCCATTGTTGCTGCCTACACTATTCCCAATGAGAAACTAAGCAGTAAAAAGTAGAGAAATAATTCTGCGACCTCCATACGGAAACAGTTGCGTAATCTCACCCCTGGCTGATCCTTGCAACACCATCGGTTTTTTCCTCACGAAATACCGGAGATGCTTGCTCAGGCTCGGCTTTTATTGTTCATATATATTTATATCTGTCGAATGCATGATGTAATCATTATTGGTAGTGGAATAGTCGGCCTGGCAACTGCTCTTCGCCTAAAGCAGTCAAAACCATCTCTCAGCATAACCATTCTTGAAAAGGAGGATAAAATAGCCCTCCACCAAACAGGAAACAATAGCGGGGTAATCCATTCTGGGTTGTATTATAAACCCGGAAGTTTAAAGATGACCAACTGCATCAATGGCTACAACAAATTGATAGCATTTTGCAGACAGGAGGATATCCCCTTCGATTTGTGTGGAAAGATAGTGGTTGCTACTTCAGCAGCAGAAGAACAATATTTAAAGACGCTATTTCAGCGAGGGATCGACAACGGGCTGGATCGGCTAAAGTACCTGTCAAAAGAAGAGCTGCTGGAGCACGAACCTTATGTAAATGGCACAGCAGGAATATTTGTGCCTCAAACCGGCATTGTCAATTTCAAAAAAGTTGCCCAAAAATACTTAGAGAAATTTCAGGATCAGGGTGGTGAAATTGCTTTCAATCAAAAAGTAGTGGATATCAAACTTCAGGCCTCCCGTACCGAAGTGGTGACAGAGAACAGCACCTATCAAACAAAGCTCGTTATCAATTGTGCAGGCCTATATTCAGACAAAATAGCCCGAATGACCATGCCGCATATCAATTTTAAGATAATTCCTTTTCGCGGGGAATATTATGAACTGGCAAAGGACAAGGAATATCTTGTAAAAAACCTGATTTATCCTGTTCCTGATCCAAACTTCCCGTTTCTGGGAGTTCATTTTACCCGAATGATAGAGGGCGGAATTGAGGCGGGTCCAAATGCAGTATTGGCTTTTAAAAGAGAAGGCTATAAACTTACAGACTTTGATGCCAAAGAGTTTGCTGAAATTGTTTCCTGGCCTGGCTTCCAAAAAGTCGCCTCAAAGTACTGGAAGACCGGGCTTGGAGAAATATATCGTTCTATTTCGAAAAGCGCTTTCACGAAGGCCCTGCAAAAATTGATGCCTGAACTGACGGAGAATGATTTGAAGCCCGGTGGTGCCGGTGTCAGAGCACAGGCCTGTGATAAAGACGGCGGACTGATTGATGACTTTCTGATCCTTGAAGACAAAGGAATTGTCAATGTTTGCAATGCACCCTCTCCTGCTGCCACCTCTTCGCTGTCAATCGGAGATACAATTGCGCAATTGGCCCTGAAAAGATTTTAATTGCAGTTTAACTTTTCGAGATTGTTGATACCTCGATGGTTATTTGTTCTACTTCAAAATGAAAATATGGGCCGCTGTTTGGACTATCTAACTTTAAGAATCAGATTTTATCTTCCCCTGTTAATGTGTAGATTTGCCTTCCTTAAATAACCACATAACATAACATGCACATTGCAATCTCAGGCAATATAGGTGCCGGCAAAACCACTCTTACCGCAAAATTGGCCAAGCACTATAATTGGATCGCTCAGTTTGAATCTGTAGACAGCAATCCCTATCTGGCAGATTTCTATAATGATATGGAGAGATGGGCTTTCAATCTGCAGATCCATTTTTTGAATAGCCGGTTCAACCATGTAAGGCATATCCTCGAGAACAGAAACACTATCATTCAGGACAGGACGATCTATGAAGATGCCTATATTTTTGCGGCTACTCTGCACAGGTCTAACATAATGAGTAACAGAGATTTCAGAACCTATATGGAGCTTTTTGATGGAATGGTAGGCTTGATAAAGCCCCCTGATCTATTGATTTACCTGAAAGCTGATATTTCAAAGCTCGTAGAGCAAATTCAGAAGAGAGGAAGAGCTTATGAAGAATCCATAAGGATTAGCTATCTTAAGGATCTAAATAATCATTATGAGGCCTGGATTCAAAACTATAAGCTGGGAAGAGTGTTAATCATTGATGTCAACAAGATTGATTTTATCAAAAGAGAAGAAGATTTCGGGATGATTATCAGTAAAATTGATGTTGAATTAAACGGACTTTTCAGCTATCACTAAATATATGAGCGTAAAATATTTAAAATCAATTTTTGAAGATGGAATCGTCTACTTCAAAATTTCCCGCATAAAAGATGCCTCTTCCGAATACTTATATGACGGACTGGAAGTAATGTATCAGGAAGAGGAAAAAAATTTATGGGAAATAGATGAATATGAATTGACTGAAACCGACCTGGAGGAAATGTATGAAGATGGCTTTTGTGATATAGATGAACTGGAGTTTACCGAAGCATATGCCAAAGCCTCCAAATTTCTCTCCTAGTCGTCAGTACATATCTGGCCTAATAAGGTGCAGAGCTTATGCTTTTTTCAGCACAAGCCCTACTTTCCTATCGAGATCAAATTCGTGAATATTCGATATGCTCCGGGAACACCTGCGGGCAACTCCCTAAACCAGGAATATCCTGTATAGATGTAATACCCCTTGCCATAAGGAGCCACGAGCAAACCTCCTTTTTTTGGACTTTCTCCCGGGTCCTGGCTGCTCAGCAAGGCGGTGTATTCTTTGCTCCAATCATTTGGAAAAT
>CAZWQB010000005.1:0-6895 GCA_964636035.1 uncultured Roseivirgaceae bacterium | reverse complement strand
GGGTCCTGGCTGCTCAGCAAGGCGGTGTATTCTTTGCTCCAATCATTTGGAAAATACAACCCGCGTTCCTGGATCCAATTTTCAAAGTCTTCCTCGGTTATTTTATTTGGGTAGTTCAACAGCGGATGCTTTGGCTCAATAATTTTTACGGGCGCATCTTCTACAGTTACTCTATCCCGGGACAAAGTCAACGGATAGGGCCCCAAATTTTCTGTAACCAATCCCGAACTGGTGTTGTACTGAACAATCATAGTTCCGCCTTCCTTCACATACTCGAGCAGTACAGGCTGGTAAATCTTCAGACGGTCCACCGTATTGTAGGCCCTGATGCCCATGATTACCGCATCAAACTGCCGCAACTTTTCTTTGCTTATCAGCTCGCTGTTCAGAATCTCAACCTTATAGCCGATTTGTTCCAGGCTGGCAGGAATATTATCGCCGGCACCCATAATGTAGCCTATGCGTTCACCTTTTTTAACTATATCCAGCTTTACCAGTTTTGCTGCGGCGTCAGGATAAAGAGACTGATGTGGAATGTGATCATATTCAATTGTCACTTTACTTTTTCTATATTCTTTGCCGTTTATGGTAAGTACTGCGTTTAATCTTGCTTCAGAAGCTTTAGATGGAGGTGTAACGGAGAAACTAAAGGTCGCTTCGCCACCCCGCTGCTGGATATTAACAGGAACGGACTCAGGCGTAATTTTCCAGCCTGCTCCTGCTTCAAGTCTTAAGCTTCCTCCGGTTACAGGCGAGGACGTGGTCACCAGTACATTTACATCCTTTGAAACGCCGTTAGGAAATACATATACATCCCCATCCAGATTGATATAAACCGGAGGCGAAATTTCAAAAGGTTGATAGGTTTCCCCATTTACCGGATCGGTCTGCTTAAACACAACCGGAATCGAAAATGTAAAGGGCACTTCTGATACCAAAACAGACGCCTCTAATTTTATTGCCGGAGGTGAATCCGCAGCCCCAACATCCTCCTGTTTGATGCCTGAAAACATCCCAATGGAGCCTTCTTCTTCCAGCCAATAGGGTTGCGTATAAGCAATTTCTTCAGGCACTTTAAAGCTTTGCCTGAATTCAAATGCGACGTTGTTTTCCAGGGCGAGATTGAGCAGGGTATCCGAACCTGTCAATTCATTTTTTATAGATGATAATACGACTTGCAGCGATGAGCGGTTTACCGCTTCCAGCACGATAGTTAGCATTTCTCCTGGTGCTGATGCGTTAGATATGGAAGTTGCGTCTAAATACAGCCCAAGGCAAGCTTTGATGAGGATTTTTACCTCCTCTATTTTCGTATCCTTCCACTCATTGGTGGGCAGTGCTTCTATTTTCCTGTAGATGTTTACGAGGTCTGCCACAATCAATTCCGGGTTCTCAGGATTGAATTTGTTGATAACGCTTTCAATAAGTAATTCTATTTCTCTGCCGCCGGATATTTTTGACCAAGTAGTATTGATTTCATGGAACAAGTCGTCGACATTCTTACTTCCCAGGATTGGCTTTAAGTATTCGATTGAAGATCCTCTCTCCAGTGAGGCTCCAAATCCCTGGCTTTTATGCATGCTCCGGCTTCTGGCAGCCATTTCATTATACGATTGTCCAAGAAGGGGATTATAGGTTCCCACATCAACAGGTAACAAGCCGGATTTATCGAAATTATCTTCGCTGCCATAGAACCACCATGAGGTGTTCCAGAGTAAGCGCTTTGGCTGCCAAATAGACACATGTTTTAGTTGCTCAGGAAATCTTCGCTTATCACCTGCAGCTTGAAATGCTTCTTCAGCCAAAATTGCGGAAGCAGTATGATGCCCATGAGTACCCCCTGGTTTCGAGGAAAAGCGGGTGATCAAAACGTCTGGCTTGAAATTTCGAATGACCCATACCATATCCGCCAGTACTTGTTCTCTTTGCCAAATATTGAACGTTTCTTCCGGATTTTTTGAAAATCCAAAATCTTTGGCAGTAGAGAAAAATTGCTGTCCCCGGTCGATTTTCCTTGCCTGAAGTAGTTCCTGGGTTCTTATTACACCCAGGTATGGCCCGATCTCCGGCCCAATCAGGTTCTGGCCGCCGTCGCCTCGGGTCAGGGATAGATACCCGGTGTTCACAAGTTTTTCATTTGCCAACCAGGAAATGAGCCTCGTATTTTCATCGTCCGGGTGTGCTGCTATATACAATGCACTTCCCAAAACATTTAATTTTTTTAACCTGAGGTAGATCTCACCGGCGTTGTATCTTTCTGGCGCCTGAGCATTCAATAAAAAAGGAAGGAATATAAGAATTAAAAAAGCTTTGACCTGTTGAATGTTTGGTGTCATAAGAATTGCCACTGCATTTTACTTGAAACGAAAATGAAGGAGCCAATTTAGGATATTTTATGCAGAGGGTTGGCAGGTTAACGACATAATTTTTTAGATGATGTAATGAAAATCTAAAATTGCAATAACCAGATAAGTTTGTTTTTTGTAAAAGCTATTCAGCAACCGTTTTCGATACCGGATGTAAGTGTTGAAAAAGCTTATGGTTTGCTCTTCCTTTATTTTGGTGTGCTTTTATATCGTGGATGTGTATAGAAATTGCTTCCAGGGTAATTTTTAACTCTCTTTCTGTAATACAGCCCTGGTCGAATGCCAGAATCAGGTCTTCTTCCATAGACCGGATCAGGTTTAACGATTTTTCATAACCTGAAACGGTTTTTTTGTATCCATCCTCCTCTCCTATTTCTGCCTCAAGTTGATGTTGCAGGCTTTGGGCTTTTTTGAAAACGTCTGCGAGCGGTTGTAATTCCTCGTCTGTATAATGGCTGGTTAGCTTTTGAATTTTATTTGACACATTTAAGGCTGAACTCCAAACTTTGCTTTGGGTAGGATTGTAGTTGTCTGTCATTATCTCATTTTAAATTTAAAACTTCTATCAATTCTTTAACTGGATTGCGGACTTCCTCAAAAGATGTTTTCAAATCGTTACTTAATTATAGATAAAAATTATGGGTTTTTAAAATTTCCCCGTTAAAATTTTTAAAAAGATAATATTGGCAGTGAATTATTTCGAAGAGCATGGATCAATTACAGATTCGTGTATCTGAAAATCGGATCAAGATCATCTAATGCGTGCATCATGCAGTCGAGGTCTTTGATTTTTCCGGTGTTCAAACCATACACCCAGCCGTGGATTTGTAAACCTCTGTTTTTCCAGGCTTTTTGCACAATTGAGGTCATGGCGAGATGTCTCACCTGTTCAATAACATTTAACTCCACCAAACGATCGGCTCTAGCGCTCATGCTTTCTATTTGATCCAGCTCGGTTTGGTGCTTTAGATACACCTCTTTGATGTTCCTTAGCCATTTGTTTACCAGTCCCACGCTTTCGTTGGACATGGCGGCCAGGATTCCTCCACAACCATAGTGGCCACAAACAATGATGTGTTTAACATTCAAGACTTCAACGGCGTATTGAAGTACACTCAGAAAATTCAGATCTGTATGTATAACCAGATTTGCTATATTCCTATGCACAAATATTTCTCCCGAAGTAGTGTTTGTGATCTCATTGGCGGGTACTCTGCTGTCCGAACATCCAACCCATAAAAATTCTGGCTTTTGGACCATAGATAATTTTTCGAAATACTCCGGGTCATTTTGCAGCTTTTTCTTGGACCAACTATCATTTCCATCGAGTAATCTTCTATAGGATTTTCCTATTTCTTTGTGCATTTTATTCTATTTAGTTGTCAGTTCTTTTGAATTGATGGCAAGGAAGGTATAAATATAAGTCACAGGTGATTTTCCTGAAAATTTTAATTTGAAAATAGACGGTATTCCCAATTTTTTTTTAATATTGTTGACGCTCCAGCTTTAATGCGTAAATATTATTCCTTTTTGCGGATAATAATTCCCCGTGAAGAGAATGGACGCACCTCGCTAACGCATAGACCTTTCAAAGGTTGGTGTTAAAAACTTATTTCGTACCATTATAAGGTTTATTGCTTATATTTGCCATTTATAAGGCTCACGACTTATATTCAACATGAATTTAACGAAAAGAATAATAGGCGTTATAACGGGTGATATAGTGGCATCATCAAAAAGAAACCGGGAGGAACTGCTACAACACCTAAAGGAAATTCTGACACAGATCAATGCTCTACAGCCAGAGTTGGATCTTCCATTTGAGCTTTATAGAGGAGATAGCTTCCAGGGAATGGTTTTCGTTCCGGAAGAAACGCTGCGGTATGCTTTGCTCATACGAACTAATTTAAAAAAGAAGGCTGCTCCGGGAGGAAGAGATGCGAGAATAGCCATAGGAATCGGAAAAGTAGATTATATAGCAAAGTCGATCTCTGAATCTGATGGTGAGGCATTCAGAAATTCCGGCCCTTTTTTAGATAACTTAAAAGATGAAAATATAGGTCTGAAGATAAGAACGCCCTGGGAACAAATAAACAAAGAATTTGATGTGAGCCTGCTGTTGGCAGATGCCATCATTAAAAGATGGACTGTTGCTCAGGTAGAGGTGATATCAGAGACGCTAAGGGGCAAAAAGCAAAGAGAAATCGCCGAGAAATTAAATATTTCTCAATCAGCAGTAAACCAACGATTAAAGGCCGGAAGCTGGGATGCAATTTCCGAATTGGTTGTCAGGTTCAATACCGTTATAAAAGCAGCAATTAAACAGCCATAGTATGACAATTTTTTTCAGGCTCATTGTAGCCCATTTAATCGGTGATTTTCTCCTGCAACCGACCGCATGGTTAGAAGACAAACGAAAGAAGAAGCTCCGATCAATCTACCTGTACCTTCACGGTATTATTCACGGTTTGCTTGCCTATCTCCTATTGGCTCAGTGGACGCTCTGGTATGTTCCGCTCATCATCGCCATTTCTCATATAGCCATAGACTTCTGGAAAGTAAACAGCAAGGAAAACACAAAGAACTTTATTATTGATCAGTTTCTTCACTTTGCTATTCTCGTAATCAGTTATCTAATAGTTGAAAACGATCCTGGAGCTTTGGCAGAAACAGTTAGCCATTATTTCAATGAGAAAAACTTCTGGATTTACATAGCAGGTTATATGGTTGTGATCTGGCCCATGCGCTTTATCATCGCATTGGCAACAAATCATTGGAAGAAGGAAATTCAGAACGAAGGCCTGATAGATGCGGGGAAATGGGTAGGCCAAATTGAACGAATCCTGATCCTTACTTTTGTAATTGTAAATAAATTTGAAGCTATCGGCTTCCTGATTGCGGCCAAATCCATATTCCGGTTTAGCGACATCAATAAAGAAAGAAAAGAAGCTGAATATATTTTAATTGGCACGCTGTTGAGCTTTGCGCTCTCCATCGTTTGGGGAATTTTACTAACTTATCTTTTACAATAAGAGAACCTCGTGGTACGCAAAACACCGCTCATATTAAGAACAAGAGCGAATTAAAAATCAGACAGCTTCTGACAGGACATTCAAGTTAAACTTTAAGTATTTGATACTAAATCCTTTTTCGAAAAAGCTCTTTTCAAACCTGGTCTTGATCCCCAAATGCTCATTCATTAACTCTGAGTTATACAAATCGTCAGTATGAGCCACCACATTGGCAGCAAAGTCTTCCAGCACCTCAAGGGTATATTCATACAGAGGTGTGTTGTCTGTTTTCAGATGGATGATGCCCCCGGGTGCAAGGATTTTCTGATACAATTTAAGAAATCGGGGACTTGTAAGCCTCCGCTTTGCATCCCGCACTTTGGGCCGGGGATCCGGAAAGGTGATCCAAATTTCTGATACTTCACCTTCGTCAAAAAAATGATCCAATTGCTGTATTTGCGCACGTAAAAATCCTACATTTGATAGATTACTTTCAATAGCGGAAGTGCTCCCGAACCATATCCTGTCGCCCTTTACATCTATTCCCAAAAAATTTGAATTTGGAAATTTCTTTGCCAGTCCAACGGTGTACTCTCCTCTCCCACATCCCAACTCCAAAACGATTGGATTGGCATTCTTAAAAAACACTTCGTTCCATTTGCCTTTGTACGCTGCTGGTTCTACTTCCTGTCCGGATACAATATTCTCTCTGGACTGAATTTCCTGAAATCTGATTAACTTCTTTCTCACTTACAATTCTTCTATTTCGGCAACAACAAAACTACTGCCGCCAATAAATATAACATCATTGGCATGAGCGTTTGATTTCGCTTCTTTTATTGCCTCGTTTACATCCTCTATTATTGTTCCCCTCAACCCAAATTGGGCGGCCTGTTTCGCCAATTCGTCTGCTTTCAGCGCCCGGGGAAGTTTGGCCTGGCAGAAATAATAAAAAGCCTCCTTCGGCAAAATTCTTAAAATTCCGTCGAGCTTCTTGTCGTTAGAAGCACCCAACACCATGTGCAGTTTATTGTAGGGCAATTCTTTAAGTTGGCGCACAATGTATGATATTCCAGCCTCATTATGCCCTGTGTCGCAAATGATCAACGGATCTTTATCCAGCACCTGCCATCGGCCTTTCAGTCCTGTCAGCAATGCTACCTCTTTAAAGCCATTTCTAACGGCATCATCCGGAATCAGGAACATTTTATCCCTAAGCACCTGAACAACACCTAATATGCCGGATATATTTAACAACTGATAACGTCCTGTCAGAGAGATATGTAGACTCTCTAAGTACATCTTATCATTGAAGTAAACGTCACAGGCAGTTCTGTTTTCTTCTGAGAGCACGTTTTCAATTCGAAATAATTTGGCCGCAAATGTAAGTGGTGCAGAAAGGGACCTTGCTTTTTCTGCGAACAAGGGTGCGATCTGCTCCTGGAATTCGCCAACCACAACAGGAGTACTTTCTTTAATAATGCCAGCCTTTTCCATCGCAATTTCTTCCAGGGTCTC
>CAZWQB010000004.1:1473-41410 GCA_964636035.1 uncultured Roseivirgaceae bacterium | reverse complement strand
GACGAAACGTCGCATGCACAGTAGTGGAGGCTGGTCCTTGCGTGGTTACGCAAGTTAAGTCTGTAAAATCAGACGGTTACAATGCAGTGCAGTTGGCTTATGGTGAACGAAAAGAAAAAAATACCCCGAAGGCGCTATTGGGTCATTTTAGTAGAGCCAATACTACCCCCAAGAAAAAGGTGGTGGAGTTTAGGGATTTTAGGGTTGAGTTTGAGGGTCAGGTAGATTTAGGTAAAAGTGTTAAGGTTGATGATGTTTTCAAAGAAGGCGATTTTCTTGATGCTATAGGTAAATCAAAAGGTAAGGGTTTTCAGGGTGTTGTGAAGCGCCATAACTTTAGTGGAGTTGGTGACGCTACCCACGGTCAGCACAACCGATTAAGAGCGCCTGGGTCTATAGGTGCATGTTCTTTTCCGGCCAGGGTATTTAAAGGTACCAGGATGGCAGGAAGAACGGGTGGTAGTAGGGTGAAGTTGCTAAACTTAAGGGTAATGAAAATATTAGCTGACAAGAATTTGATATTAGTAAGCGGCTCTATTCCAGGTGCAAAGAATTCATTCGTAATTTTAGAGAAGTAACACAATGGAAATTACAGTATTAAAACATAACGGAGAAGATACAGGGAGGAAAATTACCCTAGCCGAATCTATCTACAGCATTGAGCCAAACGATCACGCAATATATCTTGATGTAAAGCAGTTTCTTGCAAATCAAAGACAGGGAACTCATAAATCTAAAGAAAGAGCTGAAATTGCCGGTTCAACCAAGAAAATAAAGAAGCAAAAAGGTACTGGTACCGCAAGGGCGGGCAGTATCAAGTCGCCTATATTCAGAGGTGGTGGTCGCGTTTTTGGGCCTAAGCCCAGGGATTACCGGTTCAAATTGAATAAGAAGTTGAAGGTGTTGGCTAGAAAGTCGGCTTTGGCATATAAAGCGAAGGAAAACAGCATTTCTGTTTTGGAAGATCTGAATTTCGACTTGCCAAAAACAAAACAATATCTTGATCTTTTGAAGGGTCTGGATGTAAGCAATAAAAAGACCTTGCTTGTCCTGGGAGCTGACAATAAGAATGTTTATTTGTCTTCCAGAAATATCAAGAGAACAAAGGTTGTTACTGCTGACAAGTTGAATACCTATGATTTGCTTCATGCGGATAACTTGTTGCTGAGCGAAAGCTCCCTGGAAAGAATTGAAAACTTATTGAAATAAATATAATGAGTGTTTTAAAGAGACCGCTGGTTACTGAAAAAATTTCTGCTTTAAACGAAAAAGGAGTTTATGGTTTTGTAGTGACCTTAACTGCCAATAAAGTAGAAATTAAGAAAGCTGTAGAGAAAGCCTACGGGGTAAATGTAGAGAGTGTTAGGACTATGATTTACCAGGGGAAAAGCAAAAGCCGATATACCAAATCAAAGGTGGTAACGGGTAGAACTGCTGCTTTTAAGAAAGCTATCGTAACAGTAGCTGATGGCGAGGTTATTGACTTTTATAGTGGAATATAAATGCACAATTGAATCGGGATTTTGATTTAGTTTAAAATTTGGATTCATAATTCATAATTAGAGAAAATGGCAGTTAAGAAATTAAGACCAATCACTCCCGGACAGAGATTTAGGGTTGCTCCTGGATTTACCGAAATTACAAGTGACATCCCGGAAAAGTCTCTCTTGCAGTCGGTAAAGAAATCTGGCGGAAGAAATAATTCAGGAAGAATGACCATGCGCTACATGGGCGGAGGTCATAAGCAGCGAATGCGTATAATAGATTTTAAAAGAGATAAATTTAACATCCCTGCTGTTGTAAAGTCAATTGAGTATGATCCAATGCGCTCTGCTAGAATTGCACTTTTATATTATGCAGACGGTGCTAAAACATATATTATCGCGCCTGAAGGTATTGAAGTAGGACAAACACTTTTATCCGGAAAAGGTATTGCGCCTGAAGTAGGGAATGCATTGCCTTTGTCTGATATTCCTTTAGGTACTATCGTTCATAATATTGAGTTGAAGCCTGGCAGAGGTGGAGCGATGGCAAGAAGTGCCGGAGCTTATGCACAATTGCTGGCCAGAGAGGGTAAATATGCTACGTTGAAACTTCCTTCAGGTGAAATGAGGTTAGTATTAGCGGTTTGCATGGCAACTGTAGGAACGGTATCTAACACAGATCATATGAACGTGAACCTGGGTAAAGCCGGCCGGAAAAGATGGTTGGGCAGAAGGCCTAGAGTAAGAGGTGTTGTTATGAACCCTGTAGACCATCCAATGGGTGGTGGAGAAGGTAGGGCATCTGGAGGACATCCAAGATCAAGAAATGGCTTGTTGGCCAAAGGTCTTAAAACCAGAACTCCGAAGAAATACTCTAATAACTTAATTATCGGTAAGAAAAAATAATATGGCTCGTTCGTTAAAAAAAGGACCTTATATAGATTTCAGATTAGAAAAGAAGGTTGATACCATGAATGATTCTGGTAAAAAATCAGTTATAAAAACCTGGTCTAGAAGGTCAATGATTTCTCCTGATTTTGTAGGACATACTTTTGCTGTTCATAATGGCAATAAATTTATTCCGGTATATGTCACGGAAAATATGGTTGGGCATAAGCTGGGAGAATTTTCACCTACCAGAAATTTTAGAGGACATATCGCTAAAAAGGATAAAGGCAAAAGATAATTATGGAAGCTGTAGCAAAGTTAAATAACGTACCTACCTCTCCTCGTAAGATGAGATTAGTTGCTAATCTGATTCGAGGGCAAAGAGTAAATAGAGCACTAAGCATTCTTAAATTTGAATCGAAATATGGTGCCGCCAGATTGGAGAAATTATTATTATCCGCAATTGCTAACTGGCAGGCTAAAAATGAAGATGCGCGCCTGGAAGATGCAGATTTGTTCGTGAAGGAAATATTTGTTGATAGTGGTAGAATCTTGAAGAGATTAAGACCGGCCCCGCAAGGAAGAGCACACAGGATCCGTAAAAGATCTAATCATGTTACGCTTGTGGTTGATAGCAGCACTTCAGTAGAATTTACCGGGGAAAGCGAAAGTAGTAAGGACTCAGAAAATACAAAAAAATAATGGGACAGAAAGTAAACCCTATAGGATTTAGACTTGGAATCACCACTGGTTGGGACTCTAGTTGGTTTGGTGGTAAAACCTTTTCTGATAAATTGGTTGAAGATCACAAGATCAGAAAATATATTGACGTTAGGATTCCTAAAGGGGGAATTTCTAAGGTAGTAATCGAACGGACAATCAAAAGGATTACGTTGACGATTCATACTGCCCGTCCTGGTGTTGTAATTGGAAAAGGTGGTGCTGAAGTTGATAAAATTAAGGAAGAGTTAAAAAAACTCACCGGTAAAGATGTTCAGATCAATATTTTTGAGATCAAAAGGCCGGAAATAGACTCCAGATTGGTTGGTGAATCTATTGCGCAGCAACTTCAGGCGCGTATCTCTTACAGACGAGCCATGAAGCAAGCCATTGCTTCTGCCATGCGCGTTGGTGCCCTGGGTATTAAGATTAAAGTTTCCGGAAGATTGGGTGGTGCTGATATGGCGCGTACTGAGCAATATAAAGAAGGCCGTATTCCTTTGCATACTTTAAGAGCTGATATTGATTACGCAATCTCTGAAGCTGATACTGTTTATGGAAAGATCGGAATTAAAGTTTGGATCTTTAGAGGTGAAGTTTTTGGTAAGCAGGATCTATCTCCAAATGTAGGGGTATCTGGTGCTGGCGCTGGTAGTAATGCGCCCGGAGGCCAAGCCGGCGGAAGGAGAAAAAGAGGTGAAGGTCAAAACGGACCGAGAAGAAGAAAAAGACAATAGATTCCGGAATAGGTTTTTCTATTCGTGATAATTTTAAAGATAAACAATTTTAGAAAGTCTTTCATTTGATACTTGTCTAAAATAGCAAATACAAGAAGATGTTACAGCCGAAAAGAACCAAATTTAGAAAGAAACAAAAAGGCAGAGTTAAGGGAATTGCCCAGAGAGGACATACTTTAAGCTTTGGATCCTTTGGTATTAAAGCACTAGAGCCTGGATGGATCACTAGCCGTCAGATTGAAGCTGCTCGTATTGCTATGACCCGGGCTATGAAAAGAGAAGGTCAGGTTTGGATTAGAATATTTCCAGATAAACCCATTACCAAAAAACCTGCGGAAGTAAGGATGGGTAAAGGTAAGGGAGCTCCTGAATACTGGGTAGCAGTTGTAAAGCCAGGCACAATCTTATTTGAATCTATAGGGATCTCTTTAGCGGATGCGCAAGAGTCTTTAAGGTTGGCTGCACAAAAGTTACCAATTAGAACAAAGTTTGTAGTACGTAGAGATTACGTTGCATAATAATACCATTCCTCCGGCATTTTTGTGCTGGTTCTTTTAAAAATTAATGGTCAGATGAAGAATTCAGAAATAAATACACTCAGCGTCGATGAGCTTAATGAGAAACTGGCAGCGGAAAAGGAAACGCTTCAAAAGCTAAGATTTGCTCATGCTATATCTCCTATAGAAAATCCTATGAAAATCAGGCAATCTAGAAAGCTTGTGGCTAGGCTTAATACCGCTTTACGTGCTAAGGAACTTTCAAAATAAGTTAAGAAATGGAGTCGAGAAACCTCAGAAAAGAAAGAGTTGGAAAAGTTGTCAGTAATAAGATGGATAGTACCATTACTGTAGCTGTTTCCAGAAAGGTAAAACATCCGATGTACGGTAAGTTTATCGGAAAAACCACCAAATTTATGGCACATGATGCGAAAAATGAGTGTGGTATAGGAGATACCGTTAAAATTATGGAAACCCGTCCGCTAAGTAAAAACAAGCGTTGGAGATTAGTTGAAATTATTGAAAGAGCTAAGTAATCATGATACAACAAGAATCTAGATTAAATGTTGCGGATAATAGCGGAGCTAAAGAAGTTTTGTGTATTCGTGTTTTAGGAGGTACTGGTAAGCGATATGCGTCGGTAGGAGACAAGATCGTTGTGAGTGTAAAGTCTGCTCTTTCATCAAGTAACCTCAAAAAAGGTACTGTATCTAAGGCAGTTATCGTAAGAACCAAAAAAGAGGTAAGACGAAAAGATGGTTCTTATATCAGATTTGAAGATAATGCTGCTGTCCTTTTAAATAATAATGACGAACCCAGAGGTACCAGGATTTTCGGGCCTGTAGCGCGTGAGTTAAGAGAAAAGCAGTTCATGAAAATTGTGTCATTGGCACCTGAAGTATTATAGAAATGAAGAAATCATCTAATAACAAAGTAAAACTTCATATTAAAAAGGGAGATACTGTTAAGATATTATCTGGAAACTCAAAAGGTAAATCCGGAAAAGTACTTGATATTAACACAGAGAAGTTGAAAGCTATTGTTGAGGGAGCGAATATGGTTACTAAGCATACCAAGCCTTCTGCAACAAATCCGAATGGAGGTATTGAGAAGAAAGAAGCCCCTATCCATATAAGCAATCTTATGTTGGTAGATCCTGCTTCGGGAGAGGCTTCCAGAACAGGTAGAAAGCTAAATGACTCTAATAAGCTTCAGCGATATTCAAAGAAAACAGGAGAATTTATATAATATGGCAAATCCTAGATTAAAAGATAAATATCTTTCGGAAATAGTTCCTGCGCTCAAAGCAAAATTTGAGTATAAATCGGTAATGCAAGTACCTAAAATTACTAAGATTAGTATCAATAAAGGCATCGGTGCTGCAGTTTCTGATAAGAAGTTGGTAGATGTAGGGGTTGAAGAGCTTACCATTATTTCTGGTCAGAAGGCTGTCCCTACCAAAGCAAAAAACTCTATCTCCAACTTTAAGCTTAGAGAAGGAATGCCGATCGGGGCTAAAGTTACCCTTAGAGGAGATAGGATGTACGAATTTATGGACAGGCTGATGTCTATAGCGCTTCCACGGGTAAGAGATTTTAGAGGTATCAATGAAAAAGGCTTCGATGGCCGCGGTAATTATACTTTGGGAGTTAAAGAACAAATTATATTTCCTGAGATTAGTATCGACAAAGTAAATAGAATTAGTGGAATGGACATTACATTTGTTACTACTGCTAATACTGACGAAGAAAGTTATGAACTGTTGAAGGCTTTTGGAATGCCTTTTGCAAACAAAAACAATAAATAATTATGGCAAGAGAATCTATAAAAGCCAGAGAAAGAAAGAGAGAAAGGTTAGTAGCGAAATATGCCGCAAAGAGAGCTGCTTTGAAAGAAGCCGGAGACTACGAGGCATTAGATAAGCTTCCTAGAAATTCTTCGAAAGTTAGATTGCATAACAGATGCAAATTAACCGGCCGGCCGAGAGGATACATGAGGAAATTTGGTATTTCCAGGGTGACTTTCAGAGAAATGGCATCATTTGGCAAAATCCCGGGGATCACAAAAGCTAGTTGGTAAATTATTCTCTTTTTATTTTTTTTATATAAAATGTTCTGTATTTTTGCAGGCCAATTTAAGGACATGCGATTATTAAATAGTTGAAAAAATGACTGATCCAATAGCTGATTATTTAACCCGGCTTAGAAATGCAATAAAAGCCAATCACAGGGTGGTTGATATTCCTGCTTCTAACATTAAGAAGGAGATCACCAAGGTATTGCATGAGAAAGGCTATATTCAGAATTACAAGTTTATAGATGATATTAATGTACAGGGCATAATCAAAATTGCTCTTAAATATAATCCGGAGACCAAAGCTTCTGCAATAGTAAATTTAGAACGTATAAGCAAGCCTGGGCTCAGAAAGTATGCAAATGCTGAGGAGCTTCCGAGAGTTTTGAATGGTTTAGGGATCGCCATCCTTTCTACCTCTAAAGGTGTAATCACCGACAAAGAGGCGCGAAATATGAATATTGGTGGTGAGGTTTTGTGTTACGTTTATTAATAGAATAGAAATGTCAAGAATAGGTAAAACGCCCATTAAGCTTCCGTCGGATGTTACCATAGATGTAGCCTCTGATAATTTGGTAACTGTTAAGGGACCAAAAGGTACGCTGACACAGGAAGTAAACCCTGATATTGAAGTTGCGGTAAAAGAAGGCGACATCGTACTGAAGCGCCCTACCGAACAAAAAAGACACAAGGCAATGCATGGCCTCTATAGGTCATTGTTGAACAATATGGTCACCGGCGTTAGCCAAGGCTTCAAAAAAGAACTTGAACTTGTTGGTGTTGGATATAAGGCATCTGCGCAAGGGAACATACTCGAGCTGAATTTGGGTTTTTCGCATAATATCTTTATTGCGATCCCAGGCGAACTTTCTGTAAAAGCGGAGACACCGAAAGGTAAAAATCCTACTGTTACTCTAGAGGGAATCGATAAGCAGTTGATTGGTCAAGTTGCTGCTAAAATTAAATCATTCAGACGAGTTGAGCCTTACAAAGGTAAAGGTATTAGATTCGCTGGTGAGGTTGTTAGACGTAAGGCTGGTAAAACTGCTGCTAAATAGATATAGAAATGGCTAATAAGAAGAACGATAGGAGATTAAGAATTAAAAGAGGAATCCGTCAAAAGCTGGCGGGAACCGCGGAAAAGCCCAGACTGTCTGTTTACAAAAGCAACAGAGCAATTTACGCGCAGTTGATTGATGACTCTAAAGGACATACTTTGGCTTTTGCATCGTCTGTAGAAGTTTCAGATAAGAAGAACGTCGATATCGAAGGATCTAAAATTGTAGGGCAGAAGATCGCTGAAAAGGCAACAGAAAGTGGTATTAACTCTGTAGTATTTGACAGAAACGGTTATCTATACCACGGCAAGGTGAAAGCGCTTGCTGATGGTGCGAGAGAAGCAGGTCTTAACTTTTAATATATAAAAATAGTATCCTGGCGAAGGGATGGAACACTGCCGGCACCCAGGAATATAAATAGAAGAATATGTCTCAAAGTAACATAAGATCAGTAAAAGCAAGCGAAATTGACCTGAAAGAGCGGGTTGTTGCTATAAAAAGAGTTGCAAAGGTAGTTAAAGGTGGACGACGATTCAGCTTTTCAGCGATTGTTGTTGTAGGTGATAGTAATGGTGTGGTTGGTTATGGATTAGGGAAAGCGAATGAAGTTACTGATGCAATTACGAAAGGCATAGACGATGCGAAGAAAAATCTGGTGAAGGTTCCTGTATTGAACGGAACAGTTCCTCACGCAGCCATTGGAAAGTACAGCGGTGGTTTTGTTTTGTTGAAGCCTGCTGCTAAAGGTACCGGAGTTATCGCTGGTGGTGCGATGCGTGCTGTACTGGAAAGTGCTGGAGTAAATGATGTGTTGGCAAAATCCAAAGGGTCTTCTAATCCTCATAACGTGGTTAAAGCTACATTTGATGCACTTGCTAATATGAGAGATGCGTATGCTGTTGCTGAACAGCGTGGTGTCACACTTTCTAAAGTTTTTAACGGATAATCGCATGGCTAAAATTAGAATTACTCAGATAAAAAGTACGATCGATAGACCAAAAGATCAGAAGCTCACTATTCAGGCTTTGGGCTTAGGGAAATTGAACAGGAGCGTTGAAGTGGAGAATACGCCGCAGATAGCCGGGATGGTCAATAAGGTGAGCCATTTGGTGACTGTTACGAACCTATAATTAGTATAAATTCGCTTAGAAATTCTACTGAGGGAAGAAAGATTTTTGGAATTATTTTTTCTTTAATTTGTTTAAATCTGTTAGTCTCCTCAAGTATAAAAATATAGAAAGATGAAATTAAATTCGATTAAACCGGCAGTTGGGGCTGTAAAGAGCAGTAAAAGAATTGGTCGTGGAACTGGTTCTGGAAAAGGTGGCACATCCACAAGAGGCCATAAGGGTGCAAAGTCAAGATCAGGTTACAAAAGTAAACTTGGATTTGAAGGAGGGCAGATGCCATTGCAAAGACGTGTTCCGAAGTTCGGTTTTACAAGCCCAAACAGGGTTGAGTTAAAGGCCATCAATCTGGATACCTTACAGGAGTTGCTTGAACTGACGAAAGTTGACGTAATAGATTTTAATGTCTTGGTAGAACACGGGCTGGTTGGAAAAAAAGATATGGTTAAGATCCTTGGAAGAGGAGAACTGAAATCTAAAGTTGATGTTACTGCGCATTCATTCTCTGCTTCTGCTCAGGAAGCTATTGAAAAGTTAGGTGGCAAAACAACCAAACTTTAAAACATGAAAAAGTTTTTTACCACTATAAAGAACATCTTTTCTATTGAAGATCTAAGAATAAGAATCCTTAATACCTTAGGATTTTTAGTCATTTTTAGATTGGGATCCTTCGTGGTATTACCAGGGATTGATCCTTCCAGATTGGGTGAAGCAGAAGGAATATTCGGGTTACTTGATACTTTCTTAGGTGGGGCTTTTAGTAATGCGGCGATATTTGGTCTGGGTATCATGCCATATATTTCTGCATCTATTGTTTTGCAACTGCTTACGGTAGCGGTTCCTTATTTTCAGAAATTACAGAAAGAAGGGGAGTCAGGTCGGAAAAAGATTAGCCAGATAACCAGGGTTTTAACGATATTTATTACGCTTGCCCAGTCATCTGCATATTTATCGACACTTCCCGCGGAGGCGATTTTGATTGACAGAACTTTCTTTACCCTCTCATCTATGGTGATCCTTACAGCGGGAACCATGTTTTGTATGTGGTTGGGTGAGAAGATTACTGATAAGGGTATTGGAAATGGAATTTCAATGTTGATCATGATTGGAATTATTTCCAGATTCCCTGGATCGATTTATTTTGAAGCTGCTTCTAAAGGTATGAGTGGAGCATTGCTCTTCATTATAGAGATAGTAGTGTTGTTCTTTGTGGTGATGGGTGTGGTGATGCTGACACAAGCGGTGAGAAGAATTCCGGTTCAGTATGCCAAGCAGGTTGTTGGAAACAAAGTATATGGCGGACAAAGACAGTATATCCCCCTGAAGGTAAATGCCTCTGGAGTTATGCCGATTATTTTTGCACAGTCTCTTATGTTTTTACCTGCAATGTTAGCGGGTTTATGGGCTGACACCAATGATACTGCTGCGTTTATAGGTGCTACGTTTTCAGATTTTACAACCTGGCAATATAACGTTGTATTTGGATTGCTGATCATCGTCTTTACTTTCTTTTATACTGCCATCACTGTTAATCCGAATCAGATTGCTGATGACATGAAAAGAAACGGAGGCTTTATTCCCGGGATCAAACCGGGAAGGCAAACGTCAGAATTCATAGATACAATTTTGACAAGAATTACGCTTCCTGGCTCGCTGTTTTTGGCCATTGTTGCGATTTTGCCAGCCTTGGCAAGCATATTTGGTGTAACGCGTGAGTTTGCCCAGTTTTATGGTGGTACGTCGTTATTGATTATGGTTGGAGTTATTTTAGATACACTTCAGCAAATTGAGAGTTATTTATTAATGAGACATTACGAAGGGATGATGAAGTCCGGAAGAGTAAAAGGAAGGTCTCAAAATGTTGCGGTAGCCTAAGTGAATGATTGAATATAAAACGAGCGAAGAAATTCAGAGGATCAGGGAAAGTGCAGATATTCTTTCCCGGGCGCATGGTTTAATCGCTTCGTTGGTCAAGCCTGGTGTTGCAACCAAGGTACTCGATGCAAAGGCTGAGGAGTTTATCTTAGATCACGGAGGAAAACCTTCTTTCAAAGGCTTCAATGGATTTGAATACGCATTGTGTATCTCAGTTAATGAGAATGTGGTTCATGGATTTCCCGGAGACTATGAGTTAAGGGACGGAGATATCATATCTGTTGATTGCGGTGTTTTCTATAACGGTTTTCATAGTGACTGCGCTTATACATATCCTGTAGGAAATGTTGCGCCAGATGTTTTGAAGTTGTTGAAAGTGACAAAAGAGTCGCTTTATTTAGGTATTGACAAAGCACTTGCCGGAAATCGGTTGGGAGACGTAGGTTTTGCAATTCAAGATCATGTTGAGGCTGAGGGCTTCACAGTTGTGAGAGAATTGGTTGGACATGGGTTGGGAAGAAACCTCCACGAAAGTCCGGAAGTACCGAACTATGGTAAAAGAGGTAAAGGACCAAAGATTAAAAACGGTTTGGTCATAGCCATTGAGCCTATGGTGAACCTGGGCGTCAGAAATATAGTTCAGGAAGCCGATGGATGGACAATTAGAACTGCCGATAGGATGCCTTCCGCTCATTTTGAACATACAGTTGCCATTGTAGATGGTAAACCTGAAATAATTACAACACATAAATATATAGAGGAAGTATTTAAATTTTAAAATGGCTAAACAATCATCTATCGAACAAGACGGAACTATCGTTGAAGCTTTATCAAATGCCATGTTCAGAGTAGAACTTGAAAACGGGCATCAGGTAGTAGCTCACATTTCCGGTAAGATGAGGATGAACTATATTAAGATTTTGCCCGGTGATAAAGTAAAGCTGGAAATGTCTCCTTACGATCTTAGCAAGGGAAGGATCGTTTACAGATACAAATAAGTTGGTCTTTTTGAGGCTTTAAATTATAAATTTTTATAATCATGAAGGTTAAAACATCAGTAAAAAAGAGAAGTGCTGATTGTAAAATTATCCGAAGAAACGGAAAATTGTACGTTATCAATAAAAAGAATCCCCGATTCAAACAAAGACAAGGTTAATTATGGCTAGAATTTCAGGCGTAGACATTCCCGATAATAAAAGAGGTGAAATTGGACTTACCTACATTTTTGGTATTGGTCGCAGGTCGGCTCAGCAAATCTTAGAGAAGGCTGGAGTGGATGTTAATAAAAAAGTAGGTGAATGGGATGATGATGAATCAAACGCAATTCGTTCTATAATCACCGAAGAGTTTAAAGTTGAGGGTGTTCTTAAATCTCAGGTGCAATTGAGCATTAAACGTTTATTAGATATAGGATGTTATCGAGGTCTTAGGCATAGAAAGGGTTTGCCTGTTCGTGGACAAAAAACTAAGAATAACGCCAGAACCAGGAAGGGTAAGCGTAAAACTGTTGCTAACAAGAAAAAAGCTACTAAATAAATAAGTAGTGAGTTTAATGGAGTTCCTGGAGATCGTGAGCTTCACTTATAAACTTGGTACTAAATATTATATAAAAAATGGCGCAAAAGAGAAAAGATAAAGCAAAAAAAAGAGTGGTTACAGTAGAATCTGTAGGCCAGGCGCATATTAAAGCCTCTTTTAATAATATCATCATTTCAATTACCAATACCTCAGGTCAGGTAATTTCATGGGCTTCTGCCGGGAAGATGGGTTTTAAAGGTTCTAAGAAAAACACTCCTTATGCTGCTCAAATGGCTGCTGCAAACTGTGCTCAGGTTGCATATGATCTTGGGCTGAGAAAGGTTGAGGTATTCGTAAAAGGCCCTGGTGCAGGTAGAGAATCTGCAATCAGGACTATACAGAATACAGGCATTGAAGTAACTATGATCAAAGACGTGACGCCATTGCCGCACAATGGATGCAGACCTCCTAAGCGTCGTAGAGTTTAAGAAGTTATACATTAAAAAATGAATTTTAAATTGATCTATATCTTAAATGGTAGTTTAATTTTTAATTCTGAGATAAAAATTTACAATTAAATAAATATGGCTAGATATACAGGCCCTAAAGCTAAGATTGCACGTAGGTTTAATGATCCAATTTTTGGACCTAGCAAGGCTGTGCAGAAAAAGAGTTACCCTCCTGGTCAGCATGGAAGAGGTAGGAGAAAGAAGCAGTCGGAATATTCTATTCAGTTGATGGAGAAGCAAAAAGCCAAATACACTTATGGTGTGTTGGAGAAGCAATTTGCGAACCTTTTTGAAAAAGCTACCAGAAAAGGAGGAATTACGGGTGAGGTATTGCTTCAAATGCTGGAGTCAAGACTTGATAACACAGTATATAGACTGGGTATTTCAACGACCCGAAGAGGCGCCCGACAACTTGTTCTTCACAAGCATATCACTGTAAATGGTGAAGTGGTAAATATCCCTTCTTATGCATTGAAGCATGGTGATGTAGTGGGTGTAAGGGAGAAATCTAAGTCTTTAGAGGTAATTTCAGAAAGTCTTGCTGCAAGAGGAAATAAAAAGTACTCTTGGGTAGAGTGGGATTCGAAAGAAATGACAGGTAAGTTTCTTAATGTTCCTCAGAGAGATGAGATCCCTGAGAATATTCAGGAGCAACTAATCGTTGAATTATACTCTAAGTAATTTTATTTTTTATTAAATCGATCAATTAATATGTCAATATTAGCATTTCAAATGCCCGAAAAAGTGGTAATGGAAAAAGCCGATGATTTTCACGGACTTTTTACTTTCAAACCACTTGAAAAAGGTTACGGGGTTACAATTGGTAATGCATTACGAAGGATTTTATTATCCTCTCTTGAAGGTTATGCAATCACAGGTATTAAGATTCCTAGTGTATTGCACGAATTTTCAACTATCGAAGGAGTAGTGGAAGATGTTTCAGAAATTATCCTTAATCTTAAGATGGTTCGATTTAAGAAAATCAGCGAAGCCGTTGACAATAAGATTACGATTTCTATAAAAAATCAAAAGGAGTTCAAGGCTGGTGATATTACAAAGTCGACATCGTCTTTTGAGATTTTAAATCCTAACCATGTAATATGTAATTTAGATACCTCTGTTGATTTCGAGATAGAAATTACAGTTGAAAAGGGAAGAGGGTATGTGCCCGCAGAGGAAAACAAGCCTGCAGAACAGGTATTTGGATATATTCCGATAGATGCGATATTTACGCCTATCAAGAATGTAAAATATAGTGTTGAAAACACCAGGGTAGAGCAAAAAACTGACTATGAAAAGTTGATCCTTGACATAGAGACTGATGGATCTATTCACCCTGAAGTGGCACTTAAAGGTGCTGCAAATATTTTGATTCAGCATTTCATGTTGTTCTCTGATCAGACAATGATTCTTGAGACTTCAGAACCTGGCGAGCCAGAGGCTGTAGATGAGGAAATGCTACACATGAGGAAGTTGCTTAAAACACCGCTTAACGATCTGGACCTTTCAGTAAGGGCTTACAACTGCCTGAAAGCTGCTGATGTCAGAACTTTAGGAGATCTGGCGCGCTTAGATATTTCTGATATGATGAAATTCAGGAATTTTGGAAAGAAATCTTTAGCTGAATTAGAGCAATTAATAGTAGAGAAAAATCTTACTTTTGGCATGGATTTGTCTAAGTACAAACTTGATGAGGATTAATTATAATGAGACACGGTAAAAAATTTAATCATTTAAGCAGAACCGCTTCGCACAGAGGTGCTATGTTGTCAAATATGGCTTCATCATTGATTCTGCATAAAAGAATTTCTACTACTTTGGCAAAAGCAAAAGAGTTGAGAAAATATGTGGAGCCTTTGCTAACAAAAGCTAAAGACGATACAACGCATTCAAGAAGGGTGGTATTCTCTTACCTTAATGATAAGGATACAGTTAAAGTCCTTTTTGGTGAGGTTGCAGAAAAAATAGCCGCTAGACCTGGAGGATATACCAGAATTGTAAAGCTGGGAAACAGATTAGGGGATAACTCTGATATGTGCATCATCGAGTTGGTGGATTTCAATGAGAATCTGTTGAAAGATGCTGCTCCTGCGAAACCAAAAACCAGAAGAAGCAGAAGAGGAGGTAAATCAGCCGCTGCTGCAGGGAGTGAGGGAGAAGCGAAAGCTGAAAAAGGAGCAAAAGCTGATAAAGAGGTAGAAGCTGCAAGCCAGGAAGAGAAGGTTGAAAATAAAGCTGAAAGTGCTGCTGATGCTGTAAAGCCATCTGAAGATACGGCCGCTGACGATAGTGCTAAAGAGGATTCTACAGAAAAGTAAATTGTATATTGATATAACAGATAAAGGGATTAGACATATGTTTAGTCCCTTTTTTTTGGAATTTTAAAAAATTTTTGATCTCAAACATTTTAATGTCAAATTTGCAGGGAATGTTTTAGTCGGTTTCGTTTCTACCCCGGGATCTGGCTATTGAATTTTCGTGTTGCTGTTAAATTTGGTTGAAGCATTAATACCATTATTTATCTACTGAACTTATCGAAAATAGCTAATAAGAAATGAAATATATAGATAAAAAAGAAGCCATCCTTTTGTTAGAGGACGGTACGTTTTTTAGAGGCTCAGCTATAGGAAAAGTTGGCACTAAAGGCGGTGAAATATGTTTTAATACCGGTATGACCGGGTATCAGGAGATTTATACTGACCCCTCCTATTTCGGACAGATAGTTGTAAATACCAATTCCCATATTGGGAATTACGGTGTTTTGGAGGTAGAGCAGGAGTCTGAAAAGCCTACAATCAGTGGCCTGGTTGTTAACCGGTTCTCTGACACTTATAGCAGGTTAACAGCGGATAGTAGTTTACAGGCTTATCTTGAGAAAAACAACATTGTTGGAATAGGGGATATTGACACTCGAAAATTGGTAAAGTATATTCGCAGCAAGGGGGCGATGAACGCCATTATTTCCTCTGAAATACTTGATCCGGAAGCGTTGAAGGTGGAGTTGGACAAAGTTCCTTCGATGAGTGGCTTAGAGCTTTCGTCACAAATCTGTACCAAAGAGGTTTATGAAGTCGGAAGTGAAGAAGGCACCAGGGTTGCTGTTTTAGATTTGGGAATTAAGCAAAGCATCCTTAAGAATTTATCCGATAGAGGATGCAAATTAAAAGTATTCCCGGCAAAAACGACCTTTGAGGAGATGGAAGAATGGAATCCTGAAGGTTATTTTATTTCCAATGGACCCGGAGATCCTGCTGCAACGGCTTATGCTGTCGAAACGGTTAAGAAGATACTCGAAGTGGATAAGCCCATGTTTGGAATTTGCCTGGGCCATCAGATCCTCGCCCTGGCAAATGGAGTAGGTACTTATAAACTTCACCATGGTCACAGAGGCTTAAACCACCCGGTTAAAAACCTGGAAACCGGAAAGAGCGAAATTACCTCTCAAAACCATGGCTTTGGTGCGAACGCGGATGAAATCAAGAATTCTGAACTTGTTCAGGCTACCCATGTTAACCTCAATGATGGAACCGTAGAAGGAATCAGAGTCAAAAATAAAAAGGCTTTTTCGGTCCAATATCATCCTGAAGCATCTCCCGGGCCGCATGATGCGCGCTATCTTTTTGATAATTTTATGGCCCTTCTGAATAAATAAACCAAGAATTTTTTTTAATAGTAAAACAGATCAAACATGAGTTTAATTGAAAGTATCCACGCAAGACAAATCCTGGATTCACGCGGCAATCCTACTATAGAGGTAGATGTTACTACCGATGACGGGTATATGGGCAGAGCTGCTGTGCCATCAGGCGCTTCTACAGGCGTACACGAAGCAGTAGAGCTAAGAGATGATGATAAATCCATATACATGGGCAAAGGCGTCCTGAAAGCTGTTAAGAATGTAAATGAGACTATTGCATCGGAACTCGTTGGTTACCCTGTTTTTGAGCAGAGCCTTATTGACAAGGTAATGTGTGAGTTGGATGGAACTGACAACAAATCAAAACTCGGTGCCAATGCCATTTTAGGTGTGTCTCTGGCGGTAGCAAAAGCTGCGGCAAAAGAGTCTGGTCAGTCTTTATACCGTTACATAGGGGGCGTAAGTGCCAATACCCTGCCTGTTCCGATGATGAATATTTTGAATGGTGGTAGTCATGCAGACAATTCAATTGACTTTCAGGAATTCATGGTGATGCCTGTGAAAGCCGAGTCTTTTTCTCATGCTTTAAGAATGGGAACAGAAGTGTTTCACCACTTAAAATCTGTGTTGAAAAGCAAAGGCTTGTCAACAAACGTAGGTGACGAGGGTGGTTTTGCTCCAAATATAAAATCAAATAAGGAAGCAATCGAGGTGGTTTTAATGGCAATTGAGAAAGCTGGATATAAGCCAGGTGAGGACATCTTCATTGCTATGGATGCTGCCAGCTCTGAGTTTTACGATGCTGATTCGAAATTGTACCACTTCAAAAAATCAACAGGCGATAAATTAAACGCATCTGAGATGGTTGGTTTCTGGAAAGAATGGGTTGAAAACTATCCTATCATTTCTATTGAAGATGGAATGCAGGAAGATGACTGGGACGGTTGGAAGTTGCTGACTCAGACTATCGGAAATAAAGTACAGCTTGTAGGGGATGATTTGTTTGTTACAAACGTAAAACGTTTATCGCAAGGGATTGAAAACAATATTGCCAACTCCATTTTGATAAAAGTAAATCAGATAGGGTCTTTGTCTGAAACTATAGATGCGGTAAATCTTGCCGGGAGAAATTCCTATAAAAGTGTGATGTCTCACCGATCTGGTGAAACGGAAGACAGTACAATCGCTGATTTAGCCGTTGCACTAAACACTGGCCAGATTAAAACCGGTTCTGCTTCCAGATCAGATAGAATGGCTAAATATAACCAATTATTAAGAATTGAAGAGGAATTAGGCGATACTGCTTATTTTCCTGGCGTGAAATTCTAATTAAAACCAGTGCAACAAATACAGCCGTTTCAGAATAAACATTTTAATCTCTAGATTAAATGTATTCGGAAATGGCTGTTTTTGTTTATAAATCTCGTTCAGATTGTCATCTGATTTGCTTGTGAGATTTTATTTATCTCTAATTGTTAATTATATTAGTAGAAAAAATTGCTGATATGTTTTCTAAGCTTCCAGCCTTTACTAAGAATTTTTATTTTATCTCACTGGTAATCTTCTTGGTATGGATGTTCTTTTTTGATTCTAACGATCTTGTAACCCAATTTCAATTGAATCGTAAGTTGAATGAACTCGAAAATGAAAAAGCTTACTTTGAAGAAAAAATTCTGGAAGTGAAAAAGGATCGGGAAGAACTTTTAAGTAACAAAGAGCTTCTCGAGAAGTTCGCCAGGGAGAATTATTACATGAAAAAGCAGACTGAAGACCTATATATTATCGTTGAAGAGGAAACAAACTAAAGCATGATGATGAAGAAGTTTTTCTTTTCTTTATTTATTTCCTTTATATCGTTCAGCTCGGTATTGGCACAAAAGGAAGTAGACAACCATTCGGATTATAACTTTTGGGATAGAATATATGTTGGAGGCGGAGGTGGATTTTCGGCGGGTAGTAACTACACGTCCATTAATGTTTCCCCTACCGTAGGCTATATGTTTACCAACAGGTTTTCAAGTGGTGTGGGTATAATTTACCAATATATTAACTACAAAAATGCAGATCTAAAAACGCACAACTATGGTGGGAGTGTCTTTTCCAGGTTCAATATTACACCTCAGTTTTTTGTTCATGGAGAATATGAAGCCTTGAATTATGAAACTTATAGCCTCATAGGTGGCGAAATAAAAACCAGGAGAGATACTAGTCCGGCACTGTTTTTAGGAGGAGGTTATTTTCAACCGCTGGGAGCCAGAGGTGGTGTGAGTTTTACGCTTCTATACAACGTAATCTACGACCAAGATAATTCTCCATATCCCAGACCTTATGTGGTGCGGGTAGGTTTTAACTTCTAGGCCCTGATCATTTCTAGTTTTTCAAGATCAAATTTCTCAGAAAGCATCTCCAAATCCTTAACCACTGGAGGTAGCAACGGTATTCCTTCATTCATTCTGGTCGCCTCGATTTCCCTCTCAGGATCACCTGGAATATATAGGCGATCTTGGCCAGCGACTGTCTTTGCGCTTCTGAATCGCTTTATCCAGGTATCCATGTCTTTTTTAAATTCGGCTGCTGGTCGGAATGCATCGGTCCGCATAGCGCCGAAAAAATGTCCGATGCCTTTCCCTACCGGATCCGCAGGCAATGGTAGAAAGCTTACGAATGGCGGCACCCAAGGCCCGTAGTTTGCCCCTGAGAGCACTGCGGAAAAAATATCTACCACAGCACCCATGCAATAGCCCTTGTGGCTCCCGTGATCTCTATCGCCTCCAAGTGGCAATAGAGCCCCTCCGTCTTTCAAAGCATGAGGATTGCTCGTAATCGAGCCCACATTGTCCTGAATCCATCCAAGAGGAGCTTCTTCGCCTTTTCTTTGCAAAATTTCCAGCTTTCCGTTTGCAGCAGTGGTTGTTGCAAAATCCGCAACGAACGGAGGCTCCGTGTCGGCTGGTATTGCCACCGCAATAGGATTCGTTCCTAATAGTCTTTCCAATGAAAATGTAGGCGCTACCAAGGGACTTGCATTTGTCATCGCAATGCCAATCATATCTTCTTCCAGGGCCATCATCGCATGAAACCCAGCTATGCCGAAATGATTGGAGTTGCTTACCGATACCCATCCGGTGCCAGCCATTTTGGCTTTTTCGATGGCTATTTGCATAGCTTCAGGTGCAGATACCAGCCCCAATGCGCCATCTGCATCAACTACTGCTGTGCTTGGCGTTTCGTGTATCACGCGAACATCAGGAGTAACATTTATTCTATTGGCTTCCCACAGTCTCACATAACCTGACAGCCTGGCGACGCCATGTGAATCCACACCCCGAAGATCTGCCGAAATAAGAACAGTAGCAGCAGTTTCAGCATGTTGTTCAGAATGACCCATTTTTAAAAGAACTGAGCGGGTAAAGTGTTTTAAGTCGGAATAGGAATACATGGATAAGATGTTTTGGGCAAATGTAAAAAATGTATCAGGAATAGCCTCATGTTTTTTAAGAGGAGTAGCAACGACTTCCGGATGTGGAACAATTATTTCGCCAGCTACTCTTTTTTATCCTCGGGGGTGAGGTGTTTTTCAATAATTTGAAACAACAATCCCTCCTTCAGGGCATATGTCGAAACCCGGAGATTTAGAATTTTATATTTTCTAAGAATGAAATTGATGAGGCAACTGGCAACTACGATCATGTCTACTCTCAACTCAATCATTCCGGGAATTGCTAATCTCTGGCTTTTGTCTTTATGGATGATTTCTTCGTGTATTTCAAAATATTTTTCGAGCGGCAAAGGCAGCTCTGTAAGAATTGGGTCCCGCTCAAGGTTGTTTTCGAATGTATAAATGTCACTAAGCGTGTCGAATGTGCCTGAGGAGCCTATCAGAGACAAAGGTTTATACTTCCTGATGGCTTTATCCAGCCGTATAAGGTTGGCTTCTAAATATTTTTCCAGATTTTCTATTTCCTCTTTATTTATGGGATCATGATAGTGAAACTTGTCGAGCATGCGTTGTGCGCCAATTTCAAAGCTGCCCTTCCAGAACACCTCATCGTTGTTGCATATAATAAACTCGATGCTTCCACCACCGATATCCATTATCAATGAGGCCTCCTTTCCAAACTTTACTGCTTTACTTACGCCGTAATGAATATAGTTGGCTTCCTGCTCACCATCAATTATTCTGATTGATATCCCGGTACGCGCTAAAATTTCTTCGGTAAATTCAACGCCATTTTTCGCATTCCGGATTGCACTTGTCGCCGTCGCATATACCTTCCTGATACCTTCTTTATCAATGAGACCTCTGAACTTTTCCATAGCAATAAAAGCTCTTCCTTTCGCTTCTTCCGTAATATAGCCCTCATTTATTCCTCCCTGCCCTATTTTAACTGCTATTTTCTCTTTGTAAAGCGCCCGAAATGTATCTTTTTCAATCAACGCGAGAAGCAAATGGAAGGTATTCGTTCCCAGATCTATAACTGCTATTTTATCATCCATTTGGAAAATTTTGCGAAATATAATACATTATCTTTATCTAACTGTTAACAGCCATGTTTTTGTAAAAATTTAAGGAGGGTTTTTTTTCTTTAAGGCGTTTAGTTTATCCCGTTTTTGTAATATTGTAGAATCTGTTCCAGAATCAGATAATAAGAGGTGTAGCATTTTTTTCGTTATGGAAAACCAGGTCAGTCAAAGCAAAAATAACAATAGTTAAGATCTTTTGATAGTGCACTAACTGCCATAATGCTACAGGAGAGGATCTGCCAGACTCCTGAAAAGCGAGGACTAGACGGTTTGATTTTAGTGGATATTTGTTGAAAGTCTTTCAATCGATGCAAGGCTTATATTTGTACATTACGGTAGCCCTTGTACTTTATGATCGATTCTTTATAAGGTTGAATATAAATGCCCTTAATATACCATTTACTAAATTCTTAATTTTAATGCATAATTCTAAAAAGCCTGGTCCGCTCTATACGCTCCCAACCAATAAGGAGAAATTTGAACTATTGGAGACTAAGAACAAAGAAGCTTTGCTCGGTGGGGGTAAAGAACGTATTGATGCTCAGCATGCTAAAGGAAAGCTAACGGCGAGAGAGCGGGTACAGCTTCTGGTAGACGAAGGTTCCTTTGAAGAAATCGGCAAGTTCGTTATGCATCGGGCGAAAGATTTCGGCCTGGATAAACAACATTATCCGGGCGACGGTGTAATAACCGGATATGGAACCGTAAATGGAAGGCTTATTTATCTATATTCTCAGGATTTTACCGTTTTTGGCGGCTCTCTTTCTGAAACACATGCGGAAAAAATTGTAAAGATCATGGAGCTAGCTATGAAAAATGGAGCCCCCATAGTTGGTCTGAACGATTCAGGTGGAGCGAGAATTCAGGAAGGGGTTGTATCACTCGGCGGTTATGCTGATATTTTTTATAGGAATACCAGGGCTTCCGGAGTCATCCCCCAAATTTCTGCCATTATGGGCCCCTGCGCCGGTGGAGCCGTTTATTCTCCTGCCATTACGGATTTTATTCTGATGGTCGAAAATACCTCCTACATGTTCGTGACCGGGCCAAATGTGGTAAAAACTGTTACCCAGGAAAATGTAACCGCAGAAGAACTTGGAGGTGCAAGTACCCACAGCATGAAAAGCGGTGTAACACACTTTTCCTGTGCCAATGAGGTCACATGTATAGATTACATAAAACGTTTGTTAAGCTATATCCCGCAGAATTGTGAAGATGAGCCACCGTTTGTAGATTCCGATACCAAAGCGGATGAGACCAGGACAATCCTGGATGATATAATTCCCGATAATCCGAATCAACCATACGATATGCGCGAGGTTATCAACGGAATTGTTGATGCGGACAGTTTTTTTGAGGTTCACGAAAAGTTTGCTGAAAATATTGTCGTCGGATTTGCGCGATTAGGAGGGAGAAGCATCGGAATAGTTGGGAACCAGCCCGCCTCGCTTGCAGGGGTGCTCGATATTGATGCCAGTACCAAAGCTGCCCGGTTTGTGAGATTTTGCGATTCCTTCAATATTCCGCTGTTGGTGTTGGAAGATGTTCCCGGGTTTTTGCCCGGTACCGACCAGGAGTGGAACGGCATTATAACGAATGGTGCCAAACTCTTATATGCCTTCAGTGAAGCTACAGTCCCCAGGGTGACCGTAATTACGCGAAAGGCCTATGGAGGGGCTTATGATGTCATGAATTCTAAACATATTGGTGCTGACTTGAATTATGCCTGGCCTACGGCTGAAATAGCGGTGATGGGTGCAAAAGGAGCTGCAGAAATAATTTTCAGAAAGGACATCGCAGAGGCAGAAGATCCGGAACAAATGCTACAGGAGAAAATTAAAGAATACACCGAAAAGTTTGCCAATCCCTACAGAGCTGCGCACAGGGGCTATGTAGACGAGGTCATTTTGCCCAGCACCACGAGAAAAAAGCTACTTTCAGCATTCAAGATGTTGGAAAACAAAGTGGATCACCTACCAAAGAAAAAACATGGGAATATTCCCCTTTAACAATAGACCAGAAAAATACTGAAACAATGGACCAGAAAAGCGAAGAATTCTTAAAAAAATACATTAACAATGCATCACCCACAGGCTTTGAGTCTCCCGGGCAGCAAATTTGGCTTGATTACATCAAGCCTTTTGTAGATGAATACTATACTGATACCTACGGAACTGCTGTAGCGGTCATCAATCCTGAGGCGAAATATAAAGTAGTGATTGAAGCGCATGCGGATGAAATATCCTGGTTCGTGAATTACATCAATGATGAAGGTTTTATCTATGTAACCCGAAATGGAGGATCTGATTTTCAAATTGCGCCCTCTAAGAAAGTAAATATCCATACTGAGCGAGGCATTGTTCAGGGTGTTTTTGGTTGGCCTGCCATACATGTACGTGATAAGGAAGATGAGCCAAAGCCTACCAATAAAAATGTGTTTATCGACTGTGGCTGCGAGTCTAAAGAGGAAGTCGAAAAGCTGGGGATACACGTCGGGTGCGTAATTACTTTTGACGACGAAGTATTCAAATTGAATGACAGGTATTGGGTAGGACGGGCGCTGGACAATAGAATTGGTGGCTATATGATAGCAGAAGTCGCGCGTAGGCTGAAAGAAAATGGTGATGAGCTACCTTTTGGACTGTACGTTGTAAATGCGGTGCAGGAGGAAATAGGTTTGAAGGGGGCACAAATGATTGCACAACGAATTAAACCGGATGTGGCCATTATTACAGATGTGTGCCATGATACCAGCGCCCCCTTGTATGACAAAATAAAAAGTGGCGACCAAAAAGGCGGAAAGGGTCCGGTTTTGACTTATGGGCCGGCGGTTCAGAACAATTTGTTGAAGATGGTGATTGAAGTGGCGCAGAAAAATAATATTCCTTTTCAGAGGGCAGCAGCGTCCCGCACTACAGGCACGGATACGGATTCGTTTGCTTATTCGAACGAGGGTGTTGCTTCGGCCCTAATTTCTCTGCCCCTCAAATATATGCATACCACGGTTGAAGCTGCGCATAAAGACGATATTGAAAATGTGATCAACCTGATTTATGCTTTTGTGGTGCAAATGAAAACCGATCACGACTTTAGATACATTAAATAATGCCTGCAAAGGGTCTCGCAACAGATCAAATGGGCTGCGCTTTTCGTTTTGAGCATGTGCCTGCCCGAATAATCTCTCTGGTTCCCTCCCAAACCGAGTTTTTGTTTGATCTGGGCCTGGAGGATAACATTGTGGGTGTGACAAAGTTCTGTGTTCATCCAAAGGCAAAATGCAAAGAGAAGGCGCGGGTTGGCGGCACGAAGAAATTCAATTTCGAGACGATCGATCAACTCCGGCCTGATCTGATTATTGGGAATAAGGAAGAAAATTATAAAGAAGGGATTGAAGCGTTAAAAGCCAGTTATCCGGTGTGGATGAGCGATATCTCCACGCTGGAACAGGCTTTGGAAATGATGCGCAAGCTGGGCTTACTTTTAAACAAAAGTGATGAAGCGCAGGAAATTATAAGGGAAATTGAAAACGGCTTCAATAATTTATCGCTACCAGTGAGCAAACGGGCTCTTTATTTCATCTGGAAGGATCCATATATGTGTGTAGGAAAAGACACCTTCATTCATGAAATGCTTCATAAATGTGGTCTTGAGAACGCGCTGGAAGCCCGGTCCAGGTACCCCGCATTAACTGCTGAAGAAATTTCAAATCTTGATCCGGACATTATTTTGCTTTCTTCTGAGCCATTTCCTTTCCAGGAAAAGCATGTCAGCGAGTTTCGTAAAATCTGCCCCCGGGCTGACATTGCCATAGTAGACGGCGAACTCTTTTCATGGTATGGCAGCCGTTTGCGGTATTCGGCTGCCTATTTCCATAAAGTCGGTACAAGGTTGAAGACTATTGAACCACTTTGAAACCTGCTTCCTGCAGATTATCCCAGAACCTCGGATACGATTTTGCTACCACCCCCGGATCTTCAATCTCGACGGGAGCAAGGGTTGCCAAGGGTGCAAAAGCCATGGCCATTCTATGATCTTCGTAGGTATCAAAGAACAGAGATTTTGTCTTCCAGGTGTCATCCGCAGGAGGAATGAGTTGCCACTCCTGGTCGTAAACCGTTTCTGTCAGCGATGCTCCTATTTTTCCCAGTTCGTTCTGCAATGCTGCAATCCGATCTGTTTCCTTGATGCGAAGGGTCTGAAGTCCGGTCATCTTACAGGAAATTCCTTTTGCAGCACAGACTACAGCAATAGTTTGCGCAAGATCAGGACAGGTAGCAAAATCAATAGCGACCTCCTGCTGATGCGGGATCTTTGTGAGAAGCACGCCCGCTTCGCTAAACGAAGATTTTACTCCGAGCTTTTCCATAATCTGAACCACCTGGCTATCTCCCTGAAAACTCTCTTTTAGCAGGCCCTTTAGGGTTATTTTTGAAGATGCTGCTAAACTTGCAATGCTGAACCAATAACTTGCCCCAGACCAGTCGCTCTCCACTGTATAGCTGGAGGGTGTAAACTCCTGGTTTGGAATGCTTATTTTGTTGCCATTAACCTCCGACCGGATTCCGAATATTTTTAGAAGGTTCAGCGTCATGTCGATGTAGGGTCGGCTGTTGATCGTTCCAACAAGTTCCAATTTCAGCCCTTCAGGGAGGGTTGGGGCCACCATCAACAACGCAGAGATGTACTGGCTGCTGACATCTCCACGAATGCTGAGTGTTTTAGTAGATTGGCTTTTGATGCCTTTAATATGGATGGGTGGATATCCTTCATTCTTAAGATATTTTATGTCAGCTCCGAGCGTGGCTAAAGCATCCACAAGCAATTTAATGGGTCGCTCCTGCATTCTCGGTGTTCCGGTGAGTATTTTTTCTTTTCCCGTGGCTGCTGCAAAAGCTGTTAAAAAGCGCATTGTAGTGCCTGCATCGCCCACATCCCAGGTTTCTTCGTCGGTGGTCAATAGCCGAATCATGGTGCGGGTGTCTCGGGCTTCTGACAGATTGAACAGCTCAGATTTTCCACCGGCCAGGGCATTAATTATTAAAATCCTGTTGCTTTCACTCTTTGAAGAAGGCAATTGAATGAATACTTCCTTTAGATTGGGAGACTTTGCTAATTTAATGGTATTCAATATTAAAATATTTACGGGTTTTTGATACTGCAGTAAAAATAGGCCTTTTTTTAATTTAATCCTTTGCCGGTAGCGGCATTGTAGCAGATTTAGCCTGCAATATTAAGAAACAAAACAAAAATGCAAGTGCTACGTAGAAAGTTATATATATTTACTACATTTTTTAACCAAAACTACATTATGAATAAGTCTGAAAAAACATTGTTGGCTTTTATTGCCGGAGCAGCTGCTGGCGCGGTTGCGGGTTTATTATTAGCTCCTGAAGCAGGAGAAGAAACCCGAAAAAGATTGAGCCAAAGAGCTGGAGATCTTGCCGGGGATTTAGAACATACCTGGGAGACAAATTCAAAAAAATTTAAAGAACTTACTGACTCAGCACTTGCAGAAGTAGAAAAATATAGCAAACAAGTAAGTTCAAAATCATAATTTAGGCTAAAGACGAAAAGAGGTTGGTGTTACATCAACCTCTTTTTTGTATGTAGTACAATAAAGATTGCCGGATTTCCTCCTCATCAACAAGGCAGTTATATTTTGATTCTCCTATTGCTGACAGTAAACTAAACATTGTTTTTCCCCCTTCATTTTTTTTATCCTGCGTCGTCAGGTCAATTAAGGCCGGAATAAGGGATTGATCAATCTCCACTTTTCCGAAGATTGACAATATAAAGGCTGTAATTTCTTCCAATTCGTCATTTCCCAGGCCGGTATACTTTACTGATAAATACGCCTCTGCAATCATTCCAATGGCTATAGCTTCTCCGTGCAGAAGTTTTTGGGTTCCTTTTTCGAGAAAATGACTTTCTATGGCATGCCCAATGGTGTGGCCGAAGTTCAATATTTTCCGCAAGCCTTTTTCGTAGGGATCATTCCTAACCACCTCAGCTTTAAATTTTACGGCATGGGCAATATGAAGATCCATATCCTGGTGCTCAAAACTATTTGCTCTTAACTTTTCCCAATGTGCTTTGTCTCCGATTAAGCTGTGCTTGATAATTTCTGCAAAACCGGATTTCAATTCGTTTTCAGGGAGTGTTTTCAGGAAAACGGAAGCAATGAATATTTGCTCAGGCTCAGTAAAAAATCCTATATGATTTTTAAAGCCCTGGAAGTCAATGCCCAATTTTCCTCCCACACTCGCATCTGCCATGGAAAGCAGCGTAGTAGGCAAATTTATAAATTTGATTCCGCGTTTATAAGCAGAAGCAACGAAGCCCCCCATATCACCAATCACACCGCCACCCAGGTTTATCATTAAAGATTTCCGGTCCATAGAAAGTGCGGTCATTTTTCCCCATAGTTCAACACAAGTGTCAATGTTCTTGTATTCCTCGCCTGGCGCAATTGTGAATACGGTATGTGCCGGCAGATAGGTCTTCACCAACGGGTAACAATGCTTGAGGGTGTTGGTATCGGTCAAAACGGTAATCTGGCTATAAGTACTGGCCAAAAAGCAATTTTTCAGACTTTCGCCGAGCGTATTGGTAATGGTCACGTTGTCTTTTGTAGTCATAGAAGATTTCTATTCGGAAATTAAATGGTGCCTGATTTGACAGCAGAAACTTGGTGAGGTGCAAATTAACACAAATCCCGGATATTTATCCGCAATTAGGCTGAAAACAGACGCTGTAAAGCTAACCGAATAGGTCCTTCTATGGGAGTTCATAGAATTTGAAGCGGAACATCAAGAATTGGGAAAAATGAATAGAGGATGGAAATAGCGGACTGTCATATAAAAAGCAAGAAAGACCGTCGAATAAATACCCCAAAATTGAGCCATTCCCCGTGCCAGTAAACGGCGGCTGGTTTTTCTCCTAAAAAAATTAAAGATTATGAACCATAAAAAGATTTTTAACGTATATGTTTATAAAGGACAAAAAAGTCCGGTATAAAAATTGTCAATAATTGCTTATTACTATGAAAAGGATGAAAATGAAACATTCGTGGATTAATAAAATGGCTGCAGGTTTATTTATTCTCTTGTTCAGTATACCAATCACTGTTTCTGCCCACTGTGATTCTTATGATGGACCAGTGATCAAAGACGCCCTTAAAGCACTTAGGGAAGACCGTGTAGCACTTGTTTTGAAATGGATAGACGAAGAAAGTGAAGCAGAAGTTAAGAGTCTGTTCTCCAAAACTTATGCCCTCAAAAATAAAGATGCAGAAATATATCAGATTGTTGAGAAGCATTTTCTAGAAACATTGGTACGATTGCACAGGGAAGGTGAAGGCGCTCCATACACAGGATTGAAACCCGCAGGATCTACCACTGCCATTGTGCAGATGGCTGATAATGCTTTGGCTGAAAAGGATATCAATACACTCTCTACCAGGTTGAACGCCCATATTGCGCAGGTAGTGAATGATAAATATGAAAAGGTAGCAGCCTTAAGTGAGGTAAAAGATGCATCAGTAGAACAGGGGAGGGCTTATGTAGCTGCTTACGTGGATTATACGCATACGCTTGAAGGCATTCACGCAATATTGGAACATGGAAATAAAGACCATTCTGCTCACAATCATTAACTATACGAACAAAAGAGAAGAGATGAAGACTATAAAATTTGAATTAGAAGAGCTTACTTGTCCGGGCGACATCGCAAAAATAGAGCGGGTACTATTGAAACAAAGAGGCGTTGAGGAAGCCAATGTTCTTTTTAGCGCGAGTAAAGTAAAAATAAAATTTAGAGATTGGCGGATTTCGGCAGATGAACTGGCAATGCTGATTGAGAACATCGGATATCCTATACACACCGCTGAGGAAAGTGTTTAAAGCATCGATGGGTTTTCCATCCGAAACTTAGGTTTGATTTCCAAGACATAGGGGCAAATCAGGTAGATCGGATGAATGAAGCGTATGTGTGATCGAGCTGAACAATATATTCGACATTTCAGGCAGCTTCACAAAACATTCTTTAGGGTAAAAACTTATCTTATTAAGAGGACCGATGCCGTATCTATCCCGAAGCTGGGCTGGGGTCAGGAAGCCGGCAACTAAATACCGTGTGGAAATATGAACAACGATATGGAAAATAAAAGCGATGTGAATCAGGACCTAAACACCTTCAATCTTTCTTCGCAGATTTCTGAAATGAAGCAGGATGAGAGCTGGAACAAACATGGCAGAAGCTCGAGAACGCTTCATAAATTGGGTGCCATGCGGCTTGTGCTGAACGCTATGAAGGCCGGTACTGAGATTAAAACCCACCATGCCAATGGACCTATTAGCGTACATTGCATTGAAGGAAAGCTGAAATTCAACACTGAAGTAAGATCAGTGACTTTGCAGAAAGGCGAGATGCTCACGCTGGAAGAACTTATAAAACATAGCGTCGAAGCCGTTGAAGAAACTACCTTTTTATTAACAATTTCCCTTTCGCCATCTGCTGTTAGCGAACATTAAAGATAGAACGATATGGATAAAGAAAATATATTTCCCGAGGCAACGAGAGAGATGTCAGACAAACGGGCCTCTCTGGCGCCGGAAGCCGCAGAGGCATTTCGAAGTTTCAACAAAGCCGTTTTTAAAGATGGAGCGCTTTCTGAAAAAACAAAGGAACTCATTGCAGTTGCAGTAGCTCATGTAACGCAGTGCCCCTATTGCATTCGCGGCCATACCAGGCAGGCGGTCAGAAAAGGGGCGAGTCAGGAGGAAATCATGGAAGCGATTTGGGTGGCTTCAGAAATGCGGGCTGGTGCAGCCTACGCCCATGCAGCGCTCGCAATTGACGAAATGGAGAAAGCCACCAAATGATCGGCAAAATGCTTCGTCTTTTGCAGAAAACTTTTGCAGAAAATAAATTCCCAGAATAAGTTAGGCTGATGCTTCGTTTGATCAGCTTCTTATCCGGGATGTCATCCGCTATTTATCCCTGTTGGTTCTAAGGTTCTTTGCACCTATGCGCGAAACTTTGCGCTCTTGGTGTGAAGCTTTAGAATATGAATTACCTCAACATTAAACTATGCCCTGTGCTTTCATCGCCTCTGCCACTTTCAGGAAGGCAAAAATATTGGCACCTTCAAGGTAATTTCCGGGAACACCATAATCTTCTGCTGCTTTCAGACATACATCATGGATGTTTTTCATGATATGCTTCAGCCTTTCATCTACATCTTCCCGGTTCCAATACACTCCCATTCGGTTCTGCGTCATTTCGAGACCGGAAACAGCTACACCGCCTGCATTAGCGGCTTTACCAGGCGCATATAAGATATTGGACTTTTGTAGAATATCAATTGCCTGAGGGGTGCATGGCATGTTCGCGCCTTCTGCAACCAACCTGATATTATTCGCAGCGAGATTGTTCGCATCTATTTCGTTAAGCTCGTTCTGGGTTGCACATGGAAATGCACAATCAGCCTCTACCTGCCATAGCGGGTTATGGTCTTCACTTCCATCCAGAATGGTGTATGTAGCTGCAGGGTATCTCTCAATATATTGCTTGATTCTACCTCTCTTAATGTTTTTAAGATGTTTCAGGTAGTCTAATTTTTCACGGTCTAATCCGTCCGGATCCAATATAAACCCAGATGAGTCAGAAGCACTGATCGGTATTCCACCTTCATCAATAATTTTTTCAATAGCAAACTGAGCTACATTTCCTGCTCCAGATACCAGGCATCTCTTTCCTTCCAGTGTGTCTCCTTTTGCCTGCAGCATGTTTGACGCAAAATATATGAGGCCATAGCCGGTAGCTTCAGGACGGATGGCGCTCCCTCCCCAATGTTCGCCTTTTCCGGTAATTACGCCCGTAAAGCGGTTTTGAAGCTTCTTATACATTCCAAAAAGATACCCTATCTCTCGGGGGCCGACCCCAATATCGCCAGCCGGAACATCTGTAAAGTCACCAATATGACGATATAACTCCTGCATGAATGCCTGGCAAAACCTCATGATTTCAGCATCAGATTTACCTTTTGGGTCAAAGTCCGCACCGCCTTTGCCGCCACCCATAGGCAGACTGGTCAGGGCGTTTTTGAATATTTGTTCAAAAGCTAAAAATTTAAGGATGCTGTAATTTACGGAAGGATGAAAACGCAATCCTCCTTTATAGGGACCAATGGCTGAGTTCATTTGTACCCGAAACCCTCTGTTGACGTGAACTTCCCCCTTGTCATCCTGCCAGCAAACCCGAAACGAAATGATCCTTTCCGGTTCGATCATTCGTTCCAGAATCTTCAGATCCTGATATTCAGGGTGTTTTTCCCATACCCTGCTTACGGATTCAATCACTTCTTCTACTGCTTGTAGAAATTCTTTTTCATAGGGGTTTCGTTTCTTTACACGTGCTAGTATCTCCTCTTTTAATTTATTCATGTGTTATAAAGTGATAATGGTATTTACTACAGTTATTATTTAAAGATTGTTTACGTAGACCTTGCCCTGGTTTAAGTTTCCGGCCAGACTTTCGACGCTTGTTTCCTGGAAAGTCTTCAGAAGCTGGTCTCTTGATTTAGCATACTCAAAGTGCATGGGGCACGGATGAGCGTCTGAACAAAGTTTGAGGCCCAGTCCGCATTCTCTAAAAAAGGCGAGTCCATCTATGGCCTCAACAATTTTGATAACCGGAAACTGGAGTTGAAAGTCTTCACAAAGAAAACCCCCGTAAGGCCCTTTAACGGAGGTAATAATCTCTTTCTTATTGAGTAGCTGCAAAATTTTAGCTGTAAAGGCTTCCGGTGCGTCTATTTCCCTGGCAATTTCTTTAACACCTGGCTTCTCCTTTGTGTTCCTTCTGGAGGCGATGAAAATGGTGGCACGAATACCGTATTTACATGCTTTTGATATCATTCAATCTTTGTCATTTTGGCCAGCAATATATTATTTTCCAAATGAATATGCTGTATCAAATCAGTTTCAAACTCCAGAAGTTTCGCATAAAAGTGCGTGAAGGTAGCACATGCGTCAGCAGGAAGTTTAAAATTACGAGTTATACTTCTAAAATATTTTATTTCTTCTCCAAGAAGTTTGTGTTCCCCAATCAAAGTGTGTTTAAGCGCCGCAAGTTCCTCTATTTCTGAATGAGACATTTCGCCAGCGTTCCTATGGCGATTGGCTATCTTTTTAACAACAGGAAATATGGCTTGCTCCTCATTGTTGATGTGAGCTTCCAGATCTCTCAAAAAATAATTGAGCCTGCTTGTTAATTCCTTTAACTCAGGATATGCGTAACCATGTCTTGCTGATACTTTAAAAGCAAGCCTGTTGATTAAATCTGAATTGTTTCTAATATAAGCGTGGTGCGTATTGATGATGTATTCTACCAGAAAGGTAACCTCCCAATTTTCGAATACATGAACTTCTTTATCCTTGTATTGTAAAGATTCAATATACCATTCATTCCATATTTTTTCACTCAATCCTGCCTCTTCAAAGGCTTGTTTAAGTGATTTGTTGCCATTACAACAATAATCAATGCCAAATTTATGAAATAATTCTGCCTTTCTATAATCTTCAGCCGCTAAGGTACCAATCTTTGGTGAATGTTTTTCAGTTGCAAGCCTGGTTATCGTGGCTCTCCAGGTATTTGGACCTTTTTCCAGGTACTTCCATGAATATGTATTCCCTCTATCATTTATTAATTGATAAAGAAGTATATCCATGCGATGATCATTTCTTACCGTGATGCTTTCGCCGGGCTGAAGCGCATCGAGCTTTTCCAGAATTAAATGTTTGTTTGGAAGGAATATGTTTTGAGTTTCGCTGATCGGGAAGGTTTTCATGATGATTTGAAATTAGGTTTAACATTGATAACCTACCGCCATTGACGGCGGTCACCATTTTTTTGTTGACTTAACTATTGCTGCAAAGCCACAATAGGCTCAATTATGTGGAAGAAAAGCACTGGTAAAAACAGCGAGCCCTGTGCCTTTGCAGCATCGGTAAAAGAAGGCGATGGCCTCAGAGCAAAATATCTTGTTAACGTCTGGTGAATAAGACTTTAAGAAAGGCTTCTAGCTCTAAAAGGTTGATCTTATTTCGCGATGGTTCTGTTTTCGAAAATTTTCAGGAACATCATGGTTGACATTTTTCGGGCGCGTTGTTTCGCTACTTCCGCGTTTTTGCCTTCAAAATAATCATCTATAGTACCAAACCATATTTGCAGCCACTTGCCGAAATGTTCCATAGTAATGGTGTTGTTCACCCTTTCGTCCACATCGCTATGCGCTTTCAGCGGATTTCCTTTGTATTTCCTGGTAAAAAGTAAGTTGGTTTCCCAGAAGTCGGTGAGCCGGTCCAGATGTTCGGGCCAGTCCTCAATAATACTGTTGAATACAGGTCCCAACATCTTATCTTTCCGGATTCTTCCATAAAAGGTATGGATCAGCAGCGCTATGTTTTCCCGGTTATTGAGCTCCTTTTTGACTGATTTTTCCATTTTATCTGAAGTTCATATACATACTATACCCCGTCTGCGCTTTAACCTTAACGAAATAATTTAATTCCGAATATCACCAGCGAGATTACTTTAATAAGCTCTGCACCCAGGTAGTAGAAATGCAGCTTCGAAGGACCGGCACTCGCTCCTGCAATTTGTTGGATGGCCCGGTGGTCAAGAGCCGGTAAAAGCCAGATGGTCTGTAAAATAAGCATGGAGGTGGGTAAGAGAAGGATAGTTGATCTTTTAAACATCAAACCACCTCCTGCATAGATGAAGCCTACGGAGAGGAGTACAAATACCCATTCAATTTTATTAAGGTAGTTGAAAACCACCCTGCCAATACTTAAACCTGCTGCCAGGCTCACCCCCGGTGCTCTGAATTTCAACCAGGCCTCCATAAAGCTTATTGCGCTCACAAAGCCAATCCATGTAAAGGAGATTCCAATAAGAGCTTGCCAGTATTTCATACCATCATCCTTAGATCGATAAATTCAGCGGAATCTAGCCCTATCCATTGCCTTCTGCAGCGGGGAATGGTAGGGCCTTTTTCGGATCTTGTGGTCAGCTTTTTGGATGCCTGTAAGCTTGAAAGACCCTTGACATCCCCTCACTAAACTACGTTTGGCAACAAAGATTTTTCCAGTGCAATCGCTTTTGGAAAAAGGATGTTGTTTTCGAGATGGATGTGTAAATTTAGATCTGCTTCAAACTCCCTCAACTTCTCAAAAGCCACCAGATAGGTATTGCAGGCATCTGCAGGAGGCGTGTAGTTGTTGCTCAGTTCTACGATAATTCTAAATCTGTCTCCTTCTGCCGTGTGTTCTTCTTCCATCTGGTCAATCGGATTTTTAATGGAGCCAAATACAGGCTGCTGCCATGGAGTAGCGGGAGATTGCTGCAACTTTGCCAGCTTTTGAATATAAGGAAACAACATCAGTTCTTCCTTTTTCATGTGCATCGTTAAGTCATCCGCACATTCATCGAAAAGCGCCTTGATCTCATGCAGTTCAGGATGATGCTTTCCATGCACTTTGGCAATTTTTGCGAGATATTCTTTCAGAACAGGGATGTTTTCTTCCACATATTTATGGTGGATTTTAGGTACATAAGTTGCCAATAATTCAATAGGCCACTCGTCATATCTAAGGCCATCATCTTTGGTGGTCTTTAGCATTTTTTTTACCTCCGCCACGATTTCTGCTTCGTTCAAATTGCTGTCTTTGCAAACTTTGGCTATTGATTTGCCACCTCCGCAGCAAAAGTCGATACCGTACTTCTTAAATATATCAGAGGTTTTGTAGTTGGTTTTTACAATTTCTCCGATGCTGATGTTTGATAAGTCCATTGATTTAATTTTTTAGTTTATACAAAAGTAATAAAAATTATTTACATAAAAGACCTTTATATCCTTTATATAAAAAAATATTTTTATATTTTCTATCAGATCTTATTTATACTGCCATTGAAGTAAGTCAGGAGGCTTTCCTGAAGTTTTTAATAGAATTGCTTATCAGTCCTATGAAAGCAAATAGCCATGCAGCAAATGCGATATATATAAAGGAGGATGGAATAAGCTTTAAGTAGGGCAGGTCCAAAGCTTCAGCAAGTCGCCAGGTGCAAACCGTGTACATTCCCAATGGGAAAACCATTCCCCAATATTGCGGATGATAAAAGAGTGGAATTTTATTGTAGATATGACGCCAGATCCCCAGAATTACGATAATGGGAATCCACCAGGTTCCGGTAGCCCAGAAAAATAAGCTGAATCCTTTCAAAAAGGGGACAAAATCGACAAGGGTAGATAAATGTTCTATTTTGATGATGAGTGTGGCGCCCGCAAGCGTGGTTATCGCCACTGCACCCATGTTGATCCAGAAAGGAGGTGCGAATTCTTCTGCCCGCATTGGGAAAAACACAAGTCTGTAGAAAATAAGCGTGATGAGTATAATATAAAGCATGCAGCCGAGCATGTACCCTGAAAGCATTAAAAAGATTGTACGGTCCTGCGGAAAAGGGAGTACGTCGGCGAGCAGTGTGCCCAAAATAGACAAGGCTTGCGTGGCTACTACCATTACAAGCCATATTCCATTGATGCCTTTTTCGAGGCTTGGTTTTTCTTTCTTCACAATAATGATCACCACAAAAGCATAAATCAGCACAATCCAGCAAACAAAAGCAAAATACCAAAGCATGGCCGCTGGTAAAAGATTATCTGTCATAAACAGGTATTGAACCCCTAGAATGCAGGCTGCTGCAACCAGCGTAAAAAAGCCTGCCCCTTTTGCATGGGAATTAAAATCTTCGAGAAAGGCGGAAAAGAAAAAGAGAAGGCGCGAAAAAAACATAATCAACAAAACTGCAAATGCTAGGTTATTAATCCAGAACAGTATGTTGCTAATGACCGGAAACGATAGGAGATGAGCGGCTATTGAAACAATGCCGGTAGACATTACCAATGCAAAATAAGCGGGAAATAAATTTTTAATTTCAGATTTGAGAAGAGAAATAGGTCCCATATTTTTTATTTTGTTGGTGGGTTTAATATATTGGGATTAATCCAGAATTACAAAGCGCTATTTTTTAATAATATAGAACGTAACCGGATGTTCAGAATTTTTTCTACCTTAAACGGCAAGGCGATTGTCAACGCAAGTGTTGCCACGATACTTGTGATTATCTTAGTTTACGTGGGTTCACGTGACCTTCAGAATTTTGACGCAGCCCTTATTGCTTATCTTTTCGGGACTGTCTTCGCGGTATTTGGAATTATATACCGCTACTCGGTGTGGCTGCAAAGACCCCCCACAAAACTTTACTGGAGAAGGACCTGGCAATTTGCCTTTAGCAAAAAGTTTATACCATATATCTGGTTTTCAATCCAGCAGTTTGTTAAAAATATTATGTTTCAGCGGTTCATTTATCCGAGGGGCAGAAGTCGTTGGGTCGGCCATTTTTTATTGGCTACTGGTTGCATGTTGGCGTTTGCTGTCACCATACCGCTCACCTTCGGATGGATTCATTTTACCCTAAATCCAAATGACTTTAACATGTATGAAGCGCATGTATTTGGGTTTAAAGTAGCAGAATTTCCACTGGGTTCATTTCTTGCATTTAACGCTTTTCATATTCTCAACTGGTCTTCCTTAATGATCATTATTGGCGCTGTGATGATGATGCGAAGGCGCCTGAAAAATGGCGGGCTGATTGCGACCCAATCATTCGAAGGCGACTGGCTGCCGTTGGTGTTGTTGCTGGCTATTTCGGTTACAGGGCTTGGCCTCACCTACGACTATTCCTTTTTGAAAGGAAAAACATTTGAGTTTATGTCTGTTACACATGCCATCACAGTAATTTTATTTTTAGTATGGCTACCCTTCGGAAAGTTCTTCCATATATTTCAAAGGCCTGCGCAATTAGGAGCCAATATATACAGGATTGAAGGCGCAAAATTAGGCATGGCGGTTTGTCCGCATACCGGAGAACCTTTTGCCGCGCAGTTACATGTAGACGATCTAAAAAAAGTTACAAAGGAGCTGGATTTTGATTTTTCACGGGCAGATGGCAAAAGCCACCTCGATTACAGTCCCGAAGGAAAGCGAGCGGCATTGGCAAAAGCACAATATGCGGCGCGAATGGATACAGGTAAATTTTTCGGGTAATTCGTAGAGACGCGATTCATCGCGTCTCTACTATTAATTTCAGATAAATTTAAGAGACGCGATTAATCGCGTCTCTACTAAAAAAAAACTATGGCGAAACTACCCACATCAGTAGAAGATATTATCAGAGACTATGGTCCTCATAAAGCTTATGCACCAAAGGAAGGCTTCCACGGGCATGGTGAACCTGACAAATTGGTAAAAACGCATTGTTGCTTTTGTGGTATGCAGTGTGGCGTGCAGCTCAAGGTAAAAGACGACATTATCGTGGGTTTTGAACCATGGATGGAGTTTCCTTTTAACGAAGGAAGGATGTGTCCCAAAGGAGTGGTTCGGTATCTTCAAAACAACCATCCTGACCGATTGGAATCTCCCATAGAGCGTGTGGAAGGAAAGGGATTTCAACCTATAGATTGGGAAACAGCCATGAGCAAGACAGTTTCTGAAATCAAGCGGATCCAAAGCAGCTATGGAAACGACGCCTTTGGCATGCTTTCAGGAGTTTCGCTTACCAATGAGCTGAGCTACATGGTAGGAAAGTTTGCCCGGGTGGCCTTAAAAACTGCGAATATTGATTACAACGGCAGATTGTGTATGGTAAGCGCAGGTGCCGGCAATAAAAAGGCCTTTGGGCGGGACAGGACTTCTAACAGTTGGGCGGATTTAAAACATGCAGAAGTGATCATGATCTGCGGTTCAAATGTCAGCGAAACCTTCCCGACTTTAATACATTATATCTGGGAAGCCCGGGATAATGGCGCCAAGTTGATTGTTGTTGATCCCAGGGTAACTCCTGTTGCCAGAACAGCAGATCTGCATTTGCCGGTAAGACCAGGAACCGATTCAGCTTTGTTTGGAGCCATGTTGCAGCAACTTGTGGAGAATGACTGGCTGGATCATGACTTTATTGATAACCACACGAGCGGCTTTGAAGAAACTATCGCCGCGGTAGAGGATTATACCCTTGAATGGGCCGAAGAAGTAACCGGTATTCCCGCTGAAAGCATCAAACAAGCCGCTGAAATGTGGGGAAAGGCGAAGACAAGCTTTTTAATGCATGCGCGGGGGATAGAGCACCACTCTAAAGGTGTAGATAACGTCTTGGGCTGCATCAATTTGGTGCTGGCAACCGGAAGAATCGGTAAACCCTACTGTGGCTATGGCACCATTACCGGCCAGGGAAACGGTCAGGGCGGCCGCGAACATGGTCACAAATGCGATCAGTTGCCCGGTAACAGAGATATTACCAATCCGGAACACAGGAAGTACATCGCGGGTGTCTGGGGCATCGACGAAAAGGACATGCCCGGCAAAGGACTTTCTGCTTACGAATTGGTAGAGGCCATACATCGTGGAGAAATAAAGGGCCTTATTTCTATATGTTTTAATCCAATAGTGTCTCTTCCAAACAACAACATGGTGCGGGAGGCACTTGAAAAGCTTGAATTTTATGTGGCCATAGATTTCTTCTTGAACGAAACAGCCCGACATGCAAATATTGTGCTGGCCGGTGCATTGCATGAAGAAGAGGAAGGTACAGGTACAACCGCCGAAGGCAGGGTGGTTAAAATCAATGCCGCGGTACCTCCTCCGGGAGACGCCAGAACAGATGCATCCATCTTGCAGGAATTGGCCGCACGACTGGGTGTAGGTGATAAATTTGCTTATAAAAACAGCGAAGACATTTTCAACGAACTGAGAGTCGCTTCCAAAGGAAGTACTGTAGACTATTATGGTATTACCTATGAAAAGATAGAAAAGAACTTCGGTGTTTTCTGGCCGTGTCCCACGCTCGATCATCCGGGTACGCCTCGCTTGTGGGAAGATAAGAAGTTTGAGACGCCCGATGGAAAAGCACACTTCAACCCTGCGCCATACAGGGATCCGGGAGAGCCTACCGACAAGGAATACCCGGTAATTCTGACTACAGGAAGAACCGTTTCGCAATACCTGAGTGGCACCCAAACCCGCAGGCTTGGCAAATTAATGGATTCATATCCTGAGCCCTTATTGGAAATACATCCGAGCCTTGCACTTCAGTATGGTATAAAAGACAGGGATCTTGTGAAGGTAGTTACGCGCAGAGGGGAGGCGGAATTTCCCGCGCAGGTGGTAACAACCATTCGATCCGATACTGTTTTCATACCCTACCATTGGGGTGGGAGTAAATCTGCAAATCAATTGACAATTGGCAATCTGGATCCAATATCTAAAATTCCGGAATTTAAAGTCTGTGCCTGTAAGTTGATTCCTTTGGGTGTAAAAGCACCTCCAGCAAGCGAATCTACAGCTTATCAGAGCCGCTGACATTTTTTAATCATAAACCCAGAAAGGAAAATAATGGCAGAACCAGAAAAGAATTTTAATGCAGATATGGAGTTCTTCGTGGACATGCAGCGATGCATTGGTTGTCGTGCCTGCGAAGCGGCGTGTGCTGAATGTGAAACGAATGGCCAGGAAACGATGATCCATGTGAACTATGTAGATCGCGAACATTCAGTTCAAACCACGGTACAGGTGTGTATGCACTGTGAGGACCCGGCCTGTGCAAACGTATGTCCGGCAGATGCCATCGCAAAGGATAGTAATGGTGTGGTGCATTCCGCAAACACCGCGCGTTGCATAGGTTGTTCCAACTGTGTGCTCGCATGTCCTTTTGGCGTTCCAAAGAAGATGGAGGCAGCCGAATTGATGATGAAGTGCAATCTTTGCTATGACAGAACCAGCGTGGGTAAAAAGCCGATGTGCGCTACAGTTTGCCCAAGCGGCGCCTTGTATTTTGGGACCAGAGAGGAAATGAGAAAGAAGAGACCCAACAGCGACCCTGTAAATACCTTTAAATTTGGAGCGCAGACCGTTAACACAAAGGTGAATGTGATGATGCCCAAAGGAAGTACCGAGTTGCGGGTTTTCTAAAACGTTGAAAGATCGGTAGGCAAAAAATCGGTATGCAAGTAGGCAATACAGTAAGCAGTAGGCAAAATGCAAACGCAGTTGGCAATAGGCAAAAGACAGTAGATAATAGAAGGTAGACAACGGACATCAATTTGAAGTAGGGGCAAGGCCTGCCCTTGCCCTAAAACTAAAAGAACAGGAAGTAGGCAAAAGCCGGAAAACAATA
>CAZWQB010000004.1:0-1373 GCA_964636035.1 uncultured Roseivirgaceae bacterium | reverse complement strand
TGCCCTTGCCCTAAAACTAAAAGAACAGGAAGTAGGCAAAAGCCGGAAAACAATAGCTTTGTGCCTTGGTGGCAAAAAAATTAGACATTAATAAATCAAAAAAATTAAATCTATGGCTTATGAACCCCATGATAAAAAGCCACCGAATTGGAAAGCTGATTTTCCAATTCGGCAGGATGAGGCTACGCATGTATCTCGCCGGGAATTTGCGAAGTTTCTATGTTTGCTTTCGGGAGGCTTAGCGTTCGGCAGTGGTTATGTGGTGTTGAACTCCTTTGCCTTTCCCGACAAAGGGTTAGAGGGCGAGCATTTTGTCTGCAATGCAGATGAGGTGCCCATAGGGGAAATGACACAATTTGCGATCAAAGGAACAAAGGAGATACCCTACATCCTGATTCACCTGTCTGAAAATGAATGGCGTGCCTTCGAACAAAAATGTACACACCTATCTTGTGCCGTGGTGTATCGAAAGGAGGTTAATAAGATCGAATGCCCCTGCCACAATGGTTGGTTCAATGCTGATACGGGTGAGGTGTTACAGGGTCCGCCACCCAGGGACTTACCGCAATTGCAGGTGATTGTACGTGAAGGAAAGGTTTATGTAGCTGCGGAAAAGAAGGAAATAACCTAAGTTGATACGAATGAGCGATTTCAGAGAAACCCAAAATCAGGCACACCCCAACAAGACCAATACAATCATGTTGGGAATTATTATGTTGCTAATTGGTATTCTAAGCATACAAATCTGGCTGCTCTACAGTGCCTTGAATAATGCACTGGATGAAAACAGAGACATTGCAATACCGGCATTTATCGGTTCTTTTATATTGTTTCTTGTGGGGTTGTGGCTGCTCAAATACCTTCCGGATGCGAGGGGAAAGTTTGATCGAAAAGAAAGAAATGAAAATAAGTACAAGTAGGGCAGCTATTTTAGTAGGCGCAGCAATTTGTATAATCCAGCTTTTTCAAGAAGTTGAGCCACAAAACCTGAAATCAAATCATATTTTTCAACCGGCTTTCTAATACATCATTTATTGAGTAGATGCCTGGAACGGGATTCCGCTTATCTCATGACGGATTATGTGGCGGCTGAAACTTGTTGAGCTTCGCGCGCAAGCAATTGCCCGCATTAGTAGGTAGCTGGGTTCTATTTGAAATTGCCGTAAAACTCCATTCGACCGTCCTCGCATCCGATGTGTGTCTGCAGACTATATCGGAAGTTTGTTTTTTATATTAAAAAAGGAAATTACGAAGGAAATTACCATGACTTCCTTTCTATTAATGAGATACCTGAGAAATAAGGATTTAGAGTAAATGTCGGGCCACACCCCGAAATGCTTAAATGCTTCGGGACAGGCGCCAGTGACGGTGTG
>CAZWQB010000003.1:0-41900 GCA_964636035.1 uncultured Roseivirgaceae bacterium | reverse complement strand
ATTGTCAAACCTGAAATCTTCCTCTAAAATAGCAGTAGCGCCTTCATTAAAGGCAATTTCTGTGTTAAAACCCGTCAAATAATCTGAAGTTCCTCCTGTGCCTGGTTCAATAATTACTCTGTCTGAATCGCCTCTGAATCGCAGCGATCCTTCTGACTCTGACACTATCCAGCCTCGGGGCGCTGCCAATGGAAGCATTGTATTAGTCCCCGGGATGGTTCCGTTAAAAAACCTGAGATGACCCCATACATCTAAAGAGGCAGTATCCAGGTCGAGAAATGCATTTGCGTGAATATGCAGATTTTTACAAACCGCACTGCTATCTAATACCAATTCGGCGGATTGGGCGAGATATACTGAAGTCTCTTTCGTCGGAAAACTGTCTTCCGGCGCCGATACCCAGGAACTTCCATCAAATACCTCCCAAAGCCCGAAATCGTACCAGGCACCGCCTGCAATAGCTCTAAAATCTCCCTCCTGGGGATCATGTTGGGCAGAGAGCGAATAGCTCCCAATAACAAATAGCAGAAATATTAGAATCCTTCTCGTCAGAAATAGCCGGTTTATATATAGCATGGTAATACACCTTAGATAAAATTTACTCATAAAACACACATTTGGGAGTAAAGAAAGTGCTTACCAGCTTCTAAAGGAATCTAAAGAAATTAAAAATATTACATAGCTAAGATTAAAGAAAGGAAATACAAAATTAATACAACTGACTACCAGAAGATTAGATGTTGCCACAGCATTTCAAAATTATTGCTTTAACAATAAATAATATAGCTAAATATTGTTGCTCTGTAGCTGATCTGCTTTGCCGCTAATGTCGAACGCAGCCGCGTTTTTCAGCACACCCTCTATTTACAGTGCATGCTATTCAATGACATGCTTTCTTCGTCCCGCAGTTCAATGGATCTGGCCCATGCTTCACAGGCATTTGCGCTGTCATTTACTTCAAAATAAGCCAAACCCAGGTAATGGTAAAGCTTTTCTACCTTGTTGTCGAGCAAAACGGCCTGCTCCAATAGGCTGATCGCTTCGGCTGCTTTACCGGTTTTGAGGTACAACATCCCCTTGTTTCTGTATGCCCAGGCATTATTCGGATCTAAGGCCAGGCTTCTGTCAAGATCTTTTCTTGCTTCTTCGAAGTCATTCTGCAGAATGTGAATATAGCCCCTGTTATTCAAAAAGTAAGGATCTCTGGGGGATATTTCCAATGCCTTGTTTACATTTTCCAGCGCTTTATCGTAATCTTTTTTACTTGCGTACAACAACGACAATGCGTTATAAGCGTTAGCTTCGTCCGGGTTTATCTGAAGCGCACTTAAAAGATCATTTTCTGCTCTTTTGTAATTTTTCAGATAGTAAAAGAGAGTCCCTCTGTTTACATAAGTTTCCGCATTCAAAGAGTCAATTGCAAGGGCCTGATTGAAATGTTGCAGGGCGGACGAATATTCATTGAGCTTCGAATATACCAGGCCTAAGGAAAAATGCACATAAGCGGAATCTGTATAAGCAGACTCCACAACTTCGAGATCTTCTAAAGCCCGATTATAATTTTTTAACTGATAAAAAGCGTTGGACCGGTTATAGTACGCATCGATAAATGACGGATCATAAAGCGTAGCTTTGTTGTAATCGTCAATGGCTTTGTGGTATTGGGCCATCTCGTAAAACGCTATTCCTCTGTTGTTATAGGCACTCACAAATTCGGGGTCTATTTCCAGCGCTTCTGAATAGTAACGAGAGGCTTCTTTAAAAGCCTTCTGCCTCAACTGTTCATTCCCCTTCAGAAAAAACCTCGCCTTATCACTTTCCGGACTGGAGCAGGAAAAAAAGACCAGCGCACACAGAAATAATGCACAGGTTTTAAGAGAAAAAATGATATGAAGTAATCTCGTAAAATAATTCACCATCAATTAATAATACATTAAGTAAATAAAGCAAAGACAGCGATCCAGGAGAAACACATCCTGCTACTTTTCTTGCCAGGATACGACATGCCATGAGCCAGCTTAACCCACCCGGCTTGATATACAACATAGTGACTGCACGTATGAAGTCTAAGATCTACCTGCGCACGTCAATTCGCATGACCATCTTTCTCAAACGCCAGCTCCGAAAGGCAAGGTTTCGGCTATCGAATGTGCTGTATTCCAGGATGTCGACGCCTTTTGATAAATAAGCGCCATCCTATTAGATGAACCAATTTCAGGCCTTTAGGTTTTGTGTGTAGACCTGCGCCTTCAGTTCATTTAATATATTGTAAAGCCCGAAAAAGGTCCGATTTACATACAGGCCATGCTTTGACCCCCTTGCAGTTTTTGAATTTCGCAATTCTTTCATTTTTCCCAACCTATCGCCCGTCTCGAAAATCTTTTGGAAATATACATCATCGCCGAAGTCAAAATGTTCGCTGTGGAAAGGCTTGCCTAACAGCGCTATCATTTCCTGGAATACCCCTGTAAAAAAGGCTTTTTCTTCAGGGGTATCCTTTTCGCTCAGGAACTGAAGTTCGTAGAAAATACGAATCAGTTCTTCTTTGTCCTGAATGGTTTTCTGGTTGAGCAATTTAAAGTAGGGTACATAAAACGCTTCCGGTATTTCTTTGATGCATCCAAAATCAATGATTCCAACTGCGCCTTCTGGTTTTATCAAGAAGTTTCCCGGATGAGGATCAGCATGAATGGTTTTTAGCTGATGAAATTGGAAATCGTAAAAATCCCAAATGGCTTGTCCCACCTTGTTTCTTAGTTCCTGAGACGGGTTTCTCGCAACAAATTCTTTAATGTGCATCCCCTCAAGCCAATTCATGGTGATAATTCTCTTGCTTGACAAGTCCGGATAGTAGGACGGAAAGTAAATGTTTTCCAAATGCGCACAGGCCGTGGACATCTGCATGGATCTTTTCAGTTCCAATTCATAATCGGTTTCTTCCAGGAGCTTAACCTCCACTTCTTCCATGTATTGATCTATGTCTTTTTCGCTCAACTTCAGTATTCGTAGCGCTATCGGCTTCACGAGCTTCAGATCGGAACCCACACTATCCGCTATACCAGGATATTGAATTTTAACGGCAAGCTTCTTCCCGTTTAAAGTCGCAGCGTGCACCTGCCCAATTGATGCTGCATTGACGGCATTTTGTGAAAATGTGTCAAAAATTTCGCCAGGGTTTTTACCGAAATATTTTTGAAAGGTCTTTACCACCAGGGGGTATGATAAAGGTGGAGCACTGTTTTGAGCCAAAGCAAATTTGTCGGTATACGCTTTTGGCATTATGTTCCTATCCATACTCATCATTTGAGCTACCTTTAACGCGCTGCCTTTTAGTTGGCTTAGCGAATCGTAGATATCAGCGGCATTGTCATGATCTAACTGGTCTCTGGTGAGGCGAGGATTGAGCGCCTTTTTGGAATAGTGTTTAATATAATTCCCACCTAATTTAGCGCCTGTTTTAATAAAACTGGTAGCCCGTTGCACTTTTGAGGTAGGAATTTTTGATTGTTCTTTCATGTATGATTGGTTATTGACTTTTGGTTTTTGTCAATTTCAGGTCTTATATCGTTGGTTTACTGATTATCTTGCTTTGCTCACGCGTTGCCTATCGCCTACTGCCCATTGCCTATTTCAGGCATACACATTATGCTTACTGTCCACTGTGTATTGCCTTTTGGCCACTGGTTTACTGCTTACTAGCGGGCGGTGGTTGTTGTCTATCGCAATTGCAACTGCCAGTTCCTTACTGGCAGCTAGCGGTTGGCCTTTTGTTGGCAATTGACAATTGACAAATTGCTTATTGCATACTGCTTATTGCTTACTGGCTACTGCCCAATCCCTACCGGCTTTGGTAGACAAACTTTGCAAAATCTGTAAAAGAATCCAGCGCAGATCGTCCCATCAAATCGGCAGATAAATTTATCGCCTTTTCTATTGCCGCGTCTGTTTTCTCAAAGCCTTTGCTTTCATCTTTAACCCAGAAGTTGAGTACAAAAAGGAACTGTAACCACAAACCTTGCGCATACTGTTTACTGATTAAAAACCTATCAGCTACTTCCCCACTTTCTTTTCCTTCATCAATAATTTCGTTGATATAATTAAAATATTGCGTCTTAAAGTCGTCCAAATATTCATTTGACAAAGTGGAGCGCAAGGTCAAACCGGTAGTTTTAACAACAAAACTCCTGTCCCCTTTTAATAATTCAAAAAAAGTATAGAAAAAAGCAAGAAGTTTCTCTCTGACAGTATAATTAAGATAAACCTCGTCCGATTTTAATCTGGCCAGCGTTTCATCAAAATATTGCTTCCAAATTTGCCGCTTTATGGCGCGGAGAGAGCTAAAATGGTCATAAAAAGCCGCCTCTTCGATATTCAGATATTTTGCGAATTGGTATACAGAATCTGCGGCACCTTCTTTTTGAAGAACATATTCTTTAAACCTGGTCATCAATATTTGATCATCCAGGCCTTCATCGGGATCTGAAAAATGAGGGGGATTATCAGGTTCTAGAGGGTTTTGATCAACATTATCCATTTTAAACGTTTTTGTCTGTAGGTTTCAAGGTACCTGTCGGCGCTACCTAATCAGGGTATACGTTTATTTATAGGAGGTGTTATTCTTTTCCTGATTCAATTTCTACTTCTTTGACCGCTATTTTTACAGCGTTTTTGCTCGGTCTGATAATTCTTCCCCTGGACTTTGCATAAGCCTGCGTGAACTCAGCCCCCACCAACAATATCACAGAGGAGTAATATACCCACATGAGCAGTGCCACCAAAGAACCAGCGGCGCCATAAGTATTTTCGAAGTCGCTGTTTCCAATGTAAAAACCAATCAGAAATTTGCCGAAAATAAATAAAACAGTGGTAATAATCGCGCCGACACGCACATCACTCCATTTGATCTTTGCATCAGGCAGAAATTTGAAAATCATGGCAAAAATGAAGGTGACCACAATGAAAGAAATAGCGTAATTGATGATTTCCATGACATAGTATGTGAGGCCTGAAAACATCTTCATCAGAAAACCTTTGAACACAGCTAGAATGGCGTCCAAAACAAGAGAAACCATCATTAAAAAACCCAGGGTGACCACCAAGGCAAAAGATAAAACCCTATCTACCACCAACTTCACATAGCCTTTCTTCGGAACAGGTTTCACTTTCCAAATTGCATTCAAGGCACCCTGAATAGAAACAAAAACGGTAGTTGCACTAAAAAGCAGGGTAGCTATTCCAATAATTGTGGCAATCACTCCTGTCTCCGATTGGCTGGCGTTTTCTATAATTTTCTGCACCTCCTTTGCACTTTCCGGGCCTACCAATCCCCGGATCTGGTAATAAAGTTCACCCGTGACGGCCTCCTTCGCAAAAAATTCGCCCGCAACCGCAATAATGATAATCAAGGCTGCCGGAAGAGAAAAAATAGTGTAAAATGCGATGCTTGCTGCATATAGCATCGGGTTGTCTTCAACAAACCTGTTGAACACATCTTTAAGAATATGCCAATATTGTTTGGCTGAAGTTATTTTTTTCATGCTTACCCAGGCGATGTTTTTGTAAGTTTTTTCTGGTTCAAAAAAATAAGCATCCGGAGATGCTTATTCTTGAACCAGGTTTTCTCAACCCGTGTCAGGCTCCTCTAATAAGCCTTAATAAAATTGCTATAATTGCTATTACCAACAAAATGTGAATCAGGCCGCCTGCGCTGTACGCAAAGAATCCTACTGCCCAACCAATGATCAAGATAATAGCTATTAAATATAGTAAGCCACCCATATTTCTTCAGTTTATATTAATAAAAGATTAAACTCCACGACCAGTTACCAATCGCCATATAACTGCGATAATGGCAATTACCAACAGGATATGGATGATACCTCCGGCGCTATAGGCGAAAAACCCCACAGCCCAGGCTATAATAAGGATTACTGCAATTAACCATAATAGATTACTCATAACTTAAAAAATTTATAGTGAGAAAAAAATAAAATTTGTATAAATAAAATTTTTGATTAATAAGAAATATAAACCACAAACTGGCTATTTTGTTAATTTCAAGGGTTACATCTTAAAGTTGCCTTCACTTCAGCATGTAAGAATTTGAAGGTTTCCTACTTCTATCACATATTGAAACCGGAATCTTTATTTGATATAATCAAAATATTATAAAATTGTTTGGAAATAATATAAAAAGATCAAAAAAGTTCCATCGAATCCTTTTTTTTTCACTAAGGTCTGCATCTACAGATTTGCAGGAAAACAACAGCGGTGTAATATATTGGAATTAAAATAATAAAATTATTTATTCTTTTAATGTAATTTTATGATCGAATATTTCTTTTGAAATAATTAACATAGGGCATTGTATGGGTATAGCAGGAAAACCAGAAATATTGCTCTTCGGCTTTGATGAAGTCTCGAAAAAGAAAATCTATTCTTTGTTACTTCAAAAAGGTTTCGAAGTAGTACATATTTATGAAAATAAGCTTTCGTTAGACAATATAAAAGCTGAAAATACTTCGGTAGTTATTATTGCTGATAATGATAACGTTGTCCCAAAGGATGTTCTGGAATCTTTTATCCCTGAACGGCTCTCTTCATTTAGCCCTGTCATCATTTTGGCGCCATCCTATAACGAGCAGCGGGAAATGATGTATTATCAGAAGGGTGCTTATGATTATTTTGAAATTTCAGCAGCATCCGCCGAACGCCTTGCCAGGGCTGTTCAAAAGGCGTGGTTAAGGCATGAAAGTCTTGGAATAAATAAATCACGGCTGGCATCGCTGATAAAAAGCGAAAACAAATTCAAAACCATAGCAGAAAATTCACTGGACTTCATCGGAATTTTGTCTCCGGGTCTGGTATTTACCTATATTTCCCCTAGTATCAAATATTTATTGGGCTATTCGCCCGACGAAATTTTAAACAAGAACCCTTTTCAGATTTTCATCCTGGAGGATATTGAAAAAATACCTTCTACTTTAATTAAAGGGGAATCACTCGAACGGTACCATTACAGACTAAAGCATAAAAATGGCGAATACCGCTGGTTTGAAACCACTTTTAAGCCACTCACAGATGAAGAGGGCAATATCCTGCAATTGCTGGCAACTTCAAAAAACATCACAAAAAGGAAGCAACTTTCTTTCATGCTGGAAGAAATGCAACATCTTGCCCGGGTAGGAGGTTGGGAATATTATCTGGAAGACGATAAGATATACGGCACAAAAGAAATTGCCAATATATTCGGCCTCCCTAAAGACCAATATTTACCTTTTCGACAAGCCCTTGGCATGTTTACACATACCTCGCAAAAGATGATCGAACGGGAGCTTAGTCAAACCCTGGAATATGGAAAGAGCTGGGACCTGGAACTTTCATTCGTTGATAACAGAAATCAGATCAGATGGGTAAGAACGGTAGGAAAACCTTATTACCTTAATGGCAGAGTACACAAACTGGGAGGAACCCTTCAGGATATTTCTGAAAGGGTAAATTATGAAGAACTGCTCTACAAAAAACAAAGTGAGTTAAAAGCCTTTGTGGAAAATACACCTGCGGCTATCGCCATGTTCGACAAAAACATGCGCTACATAGCGGCAACTAAAAAGTGGTGTGAAGACTATTCTATCTCCGAAAAAGATATCATTGGACAGATACATCGTGATATCTTCCCGAAAACCTCGGTGAATTGGGGGAAAATTTATGAAAGATGCCTGCATGGCGCTGTTGAAAAAAGAGAAGAAGATAAGTTTATTTTTCCGGATGGAAAAGTGGAATGGTTGAAATGGGAAATCAGGCCCTGGTATAATTATCGCAACGAGATTGGCGGACTTTTGGCCATGTCAGAGATAATTACTGCCCGTAAAGAGGCGGAGGAGCTTGCTTATCAGCAGCAAAAAAGGATGCGGGATATCTACCAGATCACCTCTGATATCACCGGAGACATTAGTGACAGGATTAAAAAAGTAATAGAAAAGGCAACTCTGGCTTTGGGTATGGATCTGGGAATTTTGAGTAAGATTTCCGGGAATAATTACCTGATCAAAGAGCATTTTGACAGTGCCAGCCTTTTAAATCCGAATCAAAGGGTTTTTCCTTTGGCCAACACCCTATGTAGTATCACCTATGGAGAAAATGGCATTGTCGCTATAGACTCTTTGGCTGCCTCTCCTTATGAAAACCATTCAACCGTTTCGAATATTCCGGTAGCATCCTATATTGGGGTTCCTATCTGGAAGGACGGACTGAAGTACGGAACCCTCAGCTTTAGCTCGCAACACCCGCTGAAAGACGAGATTAGCCAGGCTGATCAGGATTTTGTGCAGTTATTGGGGCAGTGGATAGGGGCCGCGATTGACAGGCGAACATTTGAACGGGAAATTGTAGTTGCAAAAGAAAAGGCCGAAGAAGCTTCCAAAGCAAAAGCTCACTTCTTGTCTACGATGAGTCATGAAATCAGGACACCATTGAACGCTGTGGTAGGAATAGCCTATTTGCTGCTACAACAGGACCCAAAACCAGAACAAATTAAGAATCTTCAGACCCTGCAGTTTTCCGCAAACAACCTGCTGGCGCTGATCAATGACATTTTAGATTTTTCAAAAATAGAGTCGGGTAAAATTGAAATAGAGCGGATCGAGTATGATATAAAATTGATGCTTGAGAGGCTTTATGCGATGTTGGAATTCAAGGCAGTAGAAAAAAACATAGACCTGGGCATGCACATTTCTCCTGCCCTGCCCGTAAAAGTGAAAGGAGATCCGACCCGGCTGAACCAAATCATCACAAATCTGGTCAGCAATGCCATTAAATTTACTGAGATTGGCGGTGTGAATATTTCCGTAGATGTGATGGAAGAAACCACAAAAAATATTGCCGTTAAAATAACCGTCACCGATACAGGAATAGGAATTCCCAAAGAAAAGCTGCACAATATATTCGACAGCTTTACCCAGGCCAGTGCTGATACCTCCCGAAAATACGGGGGCACGGGACTGGGCCTCTCAATATCTAAAAAACTTGCTGAGATGCAGGGCGGGAATATTACGGTAGAGAGTACCCTTGGAAAAGGCTCAGCTTTTACAGTGCATTTGACTATGGAAAAAGCATCAAGCAATTCACCTGCGGAAAAAGCAGAAGTTTTCGAATGGGAAAATTTTGATATCTCCGGCTCGGTGGTGCTATTGGTTGAAGACAATGAAGTCAATCAGCTGGTTGCCAAGCAGTTTTTAAAGAACAAGGAGATAAAGGTTGATGTTGCCAATAATGGTATGGTAGCCCTGGAAAAAATCAAATCGATGGACTATGATTTGGTTTTAATGGATTTACAAATGCCGGAAATGGATGGCTATGAAGCCGCTGCAAAAATCCGCTCTTTCAAGGAAAGGTATTTTCAGGAAATACCTATCATTGCACTCACGGCTTCTACCATGTCAGAAGTAAGAAGACGCGTCCTGGAATCAGGCATGAACGATTACATCAGTAAACCTTTTGTACCTGACACCTTCTATAACTGTTTGTATAAGTTTATTAAAAAATCTCCAAGAAATAAATTGGACAATCCGACTGAAGAAATAGAACCAGTATTAATTGAGTTTGATAAAGTCTTTGAGTTTGCCTTTGGTGAAATGTCGTTCTATAGGGAATTGCTAGGTAAAATAAAGGATGAATTTATCACATTTAAGTTTCAGTTTGCTGAAGCAGTGGCAACAAAAGACATTGAAAAAATCGGATTTTTAAAACACCGGCTTTCCTCGTCTCTGAAGATATTAGGACTCATGGAGTTGGAGAACAATATAGACTCGGTGCAAACAATGGCCAGTAATGAGGCAGCGGAAGACGAAATCCAATTGACAGCCACTGTAATAGAAAAAGAATGTGATACTATCATCAACAACATTATCCAGGAATTAGAAAAAACATCGCAGGAATCTTACAACTAAAGCCTGACAGCACCTAATATTTAGGTTTTTAATGTGAGAAGCTATAATTTTCGATCTGATTCTGATGGTCCTGTATTAGCTTCAACACCTGATTATGATTTTATTTTCTATTATCATTCCTGTTTACAACCGGCCTCAAGAGGTGTTTTCATTACTGCAAAGCCTGCTGGCGCAAACAGATAAAACATTTGAAGTCATTGTTGTTGAAGATGGATCTCAGGTAAATTGTGCTGATATAGTTCAGCAGTTTTCTTCTTTAGATCTGCGTTATTACCTGAAAGAAAATTCCGGACCCGGACTGTCGAGAAATTATGGTGCAGAAAGAAGCAAAGGCGAATACCTCATTTTTTTTGATTCCGACTGCATTATTCCACCAGAATACATCGCTGAAGTGAGGGGAAAATTGAAGGCGAATTATTCCGATGCATTTGGAGGTCCCGACAAGGCTGATGATTCCTTCACCCCTATTCAGAAGGCCATCAATTATTCGATGACCTCGTTTTTCACCACTGGCGGCATCAGGGGCAATAATAAAAGCATGGAGAAATTTCATCCCCGAAGCTTCAATATGGGCCTTTCAAAGACAGTTTTTGAAAAAACAGGGGGGTTTTCAACCATGCGTTTTGGCGAGGACGTCGACTTGAGCATCAGGATTTTCGAGGCTGGCTTCAACGTACAATTGATAGAAAATGCTTTTGTTTACCATAAAAGACGGACAAACTTTCGGCAGTTTTTTAAGCAGGTTTATAATTCGGGGATTGCCAGAATTAATTTGTATAAACTGCATCCCCGGTCGTTGAAGCTTGTACATTTTTTGCCGGCAGCTTTTACCATAGGTTTGTTTCTTATGCTCGTGCTGGCAATTTTTAATACACTTTTTTTAACACCCCTCATTGTATTTATACTTCTTATATTTTCTGCATCGCTCATCGAATACAAGGATGTAAAAGTGGCTGCACTCTCTATACTTGCCAGTTTTATACAGCTAACAGGGTATGGAACGGGATTTCTGGCGGGCGTTTGGCATGGGCTAATCAGAAACAGAAAAGACTATAAGGCTTTTACAAAAACATTTTATAAGTAAGCCCATAACACGATTAACATTGATTTTTGGCTTATTTTTAAAATCAATTTTTAACTTGCATTAGATTTAACCTGATTCTTTCTATGAAGCATATTTCATTTACGAAACACATACTACCGCATCTCATTGCTGTTTTAGCTTTCGTCCTCCTGACCGTCATATTTTTCAATCCGGTATTTTTAGAAAACAAGGTAATAACTCAGCAGGACATTCTGCAATGGCAAGGTGGCGCTCAGGAGCTGGAAGAATACAGGGAAAAGACTGGAGAAGAAGGATTGTGGACCAATTCTATGTTTAGTGGAATGCCGGGTTATCTGGTAAGTTTAAAATTTAGCGGAGAGGTGATCGCTTACGCGCACAGTATCTATGTACTGGGAATTCCACATCCGGTGAATGCCATTTTTGCTGCCCTGCTGAGCTTTTATATATTGTTATTGGTTTTTGGAGTTCGGCCCTATCTGGCTATAGGTGGCGCTATTGCCTTTGCTTTTAGTAGCTTTAACATCATAGGCTTAGAAGCGGGACATAATGCAAAAATTGCTGCAATTGCTTTTACGCCGCTCATTCTCGCAGGGATTCATCTTGCATTTAGGAAAAAGTATTTTTTAGGAGCTTCGCTGACCGCGCTGTCAATGGCGATGCATCTGCGGGTAAACCACCTTCAGATTACCTATTATTTATTATTTATCGTGCTCATATACGGCGTGGTGATGCTGATTTTTGCCTTCAAAGAAAAGCAATTGGCTGGTTTTTTCAAGGCTTTGGCCTTCCTGATAATTGCCGTTATACTTTCTGTAGGGGCGAATTTGGGCAGGATCTTGACCCTGTATGAATATAGCCCCCATTCGATCAGAGGAAAAAGTGAATTGACCACGGCTGATCAGGGCAGCCAATCCGGCGGTTTGGATCGGGATTATGCCTTCAATTGGAGTGGTGGTGTCATGGAGTCTATGACCTTATTCATTCCTAATTTCTATGGTGGTGCTACGCAAGAAGATATCGGGACAGATTCTAATCTTGGCGAGGCGCTTAAAAACAATGGTGCACCGCCTGTTCAGGTAAAGCAGATGACTGAACGTGCTCCGACCTATTGGGGGAATCAACCGAGTACTGCAGGCCCTTATTACGCCGGAGCCATTGTTATTTTTCTGTTCATAGTTGGGATCATACTTGCAGATAAAAGATACACCTACTGGCTGGTCATAGCGTCTGTTTTGTCCCTGATGTTGTCGTGGGGAAAAAACTTTGACAGCTTCAATTATTTTATGTTTGACTACTTTCCGGGATACAACAAGTTCCGTTCAGTTACCATGGCACTTTACATCGCCTTTCTGTGCATGCCGCTTCTCGGTTTCATAGGATTGGAAAGGCTGCTTAAAGAAGGTCTTATCAAAAAAAATCAAAAGGCGCTGTTTCTTTCCGGGGGCATTACAGCGGGTATTGCATTGCTTGCATTTGTTTTCGCAGGAATGGGCAGTTTTAACGGAGCAGTTGATGCGCACCTTTCCGGCTATCCTGGCTGGTATTTAAGCGCTTTAAAAGCAGACCGGGAGGCAATGATGCGGGGCGATGCTTTCAGATCCCTCCTTTTTGTAATCCTTGCATTTGGTATTATATGGTTTTACCTGAAAGGTAAGCTCAAAGGCAACGTGGCGGCGATAGGTATCGTTTTGCTCATCACCATCGACCTCTGGTCAGTTGATAAGAGGTACCTGGTAGCAGAAGATTTCAAGCGTCTTTCCAGAGAGGCATTTTTCTCACCAAGCCCGGCGGACGAACGAATTCTTCAGGATGAATCTATAAGTTATCGGGTACTGAATTTGCAGGATCCGTTTAATGATGCAAGAACGTCATACTTTCACAAATCGCTTGGCGGCTATCACGGCGCTAAAATGCGAAGGTATCAGGATTTAATTGAGCATTGCATTTCTCCTGAAATTTCTACGCTAATACAGGATTATCAAGCTGGAAGTCCAACTCCGGAAGAATACGATGTTTTGAATATGCTGAACACAAAATATCTTCTGGCGGGTACAACCGTAGAAAGCGTATTTCTAAATGATGCCGCTCTAGGAAATGCATGGTTCGTGGAGGAGGTTGTTAAGGTAAATTCCCCTGATGAAGAAATAGCAAAAACCTGCGAGATTGATACTGAAACCACAGCTGTTGTGGATATAAACAAGTTCCCATTAAAAGAAAGCGCCTTTACTGCTTCCGGGAATATTAATTTGGTTGAATATGCACCTAATTATCTAAAATATGAGGCTCAGAATGCAGGCGCGGGACTGGCTGTATTTTCTGAAATCTATTATGCTGAAGGCTGGAAAGCTTTCATTGATGATCAGGAAGTTCCTATTCTCAGAGCCAATTATGTGCTACGGGCATTGGAGATTCCGGAAGGAAACCACACGATAGCCTTTAGGTTTGAACCTCAATCATACGCTATAGGCAATAGCGCGATGATGGCCTCGTCTATCCTGATCATTTTAGGTTTTATAGGCAGTGTTGGGATGGCTTTACGGAAAAAAGAAGTTGCCGTATAAGGCACATGTTCATTTAAAAAACTCTTCTTTTTCTCAAAGTTGTAAAGAATAGAAGGGAGCATCAGATCAATTAGAATTCGAAAATGTTTTTTCCGCATTCTTCGTTTAATTGTTTTACAGGAATTATTTGATAACATGAATCATTCCTTTGAAAGATCGATTAGAACAATTGTCTGTTAGATGATAGAAATAAACACCTGAATGAATATCGTCGGTTGGCCAGTCATTTTGATAGGCTTGGGAATTATAAACCTTCCGCCCCCACCTATTATAGACATCCAGTTTGGCATCATTAATTTGAGGATCTACATAGAATCTGGCATTTAACTTATCGCCATTAGCGGTAACAACATTTGGAAGAAAGACATTTGAAACGTCTTTATTTATAATATTTATTGTATCAGACGACACACCACATTCGTTTTCTACCTCAACCCAATAAGTGCCAGCCGATCTTGCCACGTAACTGGAATTGGATGTACCATCCTGCCATTTAATTCGTGTATAATTTCCGTTTTCCAATTCTAAGGAAACTTCTTCCTGACTACAAACGAGTTTATCCGGCCCCAAATCAACCGAAGGTATCTCAGACAAAAACACATTAATGGAATCTACGCTAGCACCGCAGTCAGAATAAATTCTTGCCCAAATAATTCCAGAATCGCTAACAGAAGCTTTTCTCTCGGTGCTACCAGTACTCCATTCAATTCTTTCGAAGGCTACATCTTTTATTTCTAAAAGTATCGACTCTCCCGGACATAATGTAGCATCTGCGCCTAAACTAAAATTCAACCCTTTCGCCCCTATAATTTCTTCGGATTTGTCGGTGTGGCCATGAATGATAAAAGCATCGTTCACATCGGATTCAATTTTTTTCCAAGAAACAGCACTATTGTTTTCTCTTAAAAAGGAGTTACAAGTGTTCTCTACAGCAATATCGTACGAAACTATTTGTGGCATATAATTACAGACAAATAATCCGTAATAGGGTGCTGAAACACCCTCACTAAGGCCTGACAAATTGTTTGGGAGGGCATCAACACGGTACATTTGAACCCCTTTAGCATTTGAGGAGATATCGGACACCTTCAAATGATCTTGTCCATCTACACCAATTGATACTGTCTGGCTCGTAAAATCGCTGTCATATTTATTGATACTATGGTCCCCTAAAGGCGCGCCGGAAATACTACGTCCTACTTCATTTTTCAAAATTCCATTGTAGCCATTTCCGGAATGGTCAAACACCTCCTCGCCGGATTCTTCATCAAAACGCCAATACCCAATCAAACCCGGCTCTGTTCCCTGAAGTTTTTTGCACATATCATTTCGGATCTCCTCTTCAGATCGCGAATAATTCCACATTCTCAATTCATCAATTTTTCCATTAAACCAGAATCGCTGATGATTGCTGTACCATGCCCCAATTTTTGCCACATCTCCCTTTCTGTTCACCATTGGATATGGCGTGGAACCCGAGTAGGATCCGCTTACATTTATACCATTAATGAAAAGATCCATATCTGTAGCACCTCTGATAATCCCAGTCACATGCATCCATTGGTTGGTAATATCACCCACAGTAGCACCTATTGATCTTCTAAACTGAGGATTGTTCCAGCCTCTCCCATCGCCATATTCAATGCCGATTTTATCTTTCGACACTAGAAAAACAGTACCTTTATAAACAGCAGCGTTGTCCTGGCTCGCAAATATGGGAGCCCAACCTTGTGCAGACTCATCTAAAAAAATCCATGCAGAAATCGTAAACGGTGGATATAGATCATCATAAATATCTCCTAAATCTACATAATTATTTACGCCACTAAACTCCAACGAATTGCCTGATCCTGGAGCTTGCCCATTGACGAAACTCGGACAGCAATAAAGTAGCAACAGGAAATAAAGACGGGATTAAAATGGACCGGCAGTAAAGCTTATATCTCATCGTAAATCTTTTTTAATTCCGGCGCACACGCAATTTCCCAACTGTATTTTGTAAGAATCGCCTGTTTGCCCCGCTCCCCCATTTCGTTTGATAGCTTCCTATTCAAATAAAGATCATAAATCTGTTTTGCCAAATCTACTGCGTCGCCAGCCTTATGTACCGTACCGCAGTTCTCCTTCCTTACCAAATTCGCCTGAGAGGGACAATCGCTCACTACAAGGGGTTTTCCCATAGCCATATATTGAAATATTTTATTAGCGAAAGTCGTATCATGATGAATGTTTCGCTTCAAGGGCGAAATACATATGTCAGAAGCTGCTATAAATGAGGGAAATAATGTTAAATCGCGCCATCCCATAAAGGCAACATTATCCATTACCTCTAATTCCTGAGCAGTATTCCTTAAAATATCATCAGCTGAACTGCTTCCTACCAATATCAGTTTAATATCCGGGATTCTTCCTTTAAGTTTTGCTATCGCTTCTATTGCAGTATCCGTACCGCGCCTCAGTCCGGTATCTCCAACATATAATATGTTAAATGAAGTTTTAAATTGATCTATAACTTCATTTTCTATATTGTAAGCGTAAAATATCGACGGGGTAATTGTGTTCGGGACCACATGAAAATTTTCAGATGGTAATTTAGTGTCTTCAATCGCTAATTTTTTTGCCTCTTCCGTCACTAATATTACCTTCGTAGCTTTTTTCATCAAGATATTTTGCCAACGCTTCCAGGTATCGAGATTGATCAGAACTTTCCCTAACGTGCTGGTGACATGCTTATAATGCTTCATTATTTCAGGCCGGTTCTCATGCAGGTCAAGTACTACCGGTAATCCGTACCGTTCGTTTACCTTAAAAACCGCTTCTGCAACTACCATGTCATGAATATGAAGCGCCTCAGGTTTTGTTTCCTTGATAAAATGATTTATTCTTGACAATAGCAAATTGTGGTAAAAAGGAAAGGTGTAAGCTAAAGCTGAAAGCTTATAAATTAAATTGTTAGACTTATATCTTAAGACCTGAACGCCATTTATGGACTCTGAAGAGCTTTTGGGGCGAGGATCGAGAGAAAATAAAAATACTTCATGCCCAGTTTCAATTAAACTATATCCCTCATTTTCCACTCTCGCATCAGGTGGAAACGGAGAATCTAATATCATTCCAATCTTCATCCTTATAGCTCCTCTTTCGGTAACTTTGAAACCTAAAGAAGTTTTCGCTCAATTTAATTTACACAAAAAAGCCCATTGAATCTAAAATTAAAAATACGCTATATTTATGAAGTTAAAAACTAATAATCATTTAAATGGATGAACCGGTAATATCTATTGTAATTCCACTCTACAACGAAGAAAAAGGATTTGATGAGTTAATCCATCGGGTCAATGCTGTAAAATCGCAGCAGGCTTTTCCGGTTGAAGTAGTGTTGGTAGATGATGGCAGCATGGATGCAACACCGGATTTGATGAAAAACCTGGCACTACATGACCCGGCATACCATTGCATATTTTTATCCAGAAACCATGGGCATCAACTAGCGCTCACCACTGGAATGAAGTTCGCGCGGGGTTCTAAAGCAATAATGGTGATGGACGGTGACCTGCAGGACCCACCGGAGTTGCTTCCCAAATTCTACCAGAAAATTGAAGAGGGCTTTGACGTGGTTTACGCGGTCAGAAAAAAAAGAAAAGAATCGTGGTTCAAAAAATTCAGTTACTGGGCGTTTTACCGGATACAAAGTGCTGTGACTGAATTTGAAATTCCCCTCGACAGTGGTGATTTTTCCATGATGAGCAGACGGGTGGTTGATCATTTAAACGCTATGCCCGAGCAGAGCAGATTTATCAGAGGCCTGCGCTCATGGGTAGGCTATAAGCAAACAGGATTGGAATATGAAAGGGATGAACGATATGCAGGTGACACCAAATACTCACTGAATAAATTATTTAATCTGGCCTATGACGGCATCTTCAACTTTAGCAATGTACCTCTAAAGTTGATCACCAGATTGGGCTTCTACACAATCTTTATCTCATTGGCTTACATTTCCATAGTAGTATTTAAAAAAATATTCTATGGAAATATTCCTGAAGGTTTTACTACAATCATCATAGCCATCGCTTTATTTAGCGGAGTACAACTGATTTCCCTCGGAATTATAGGAGAATACCTGGCAAGAATCTATACGCAGGTAAAGCAAAGGCCTATTTCCATTGTTAAAGAACGGGTTCAAAATAAACAATTAATCGAAACGTAAGTAACGGATACAAGGAGATAAACAGCGAGTTTTGCCGCTTTTTTAGAAATAACTATGAATAAAGACTACTACAAAGAATATTACCATCTGGAAAGAGAGCACTGGTGGTTTAAGGCCCGAAGTAAAATTATAGAAAGTCATGTAGAGCAATTAATTGGAGGTTTTACCAATGCTAAAATATTAAATGTTGGAGTAGCCACGGGGGCGACATCAATGATGCTTACAAGATTTGGTGAAGTTACCTCACTGGAATATGATAAAGATTGCTGTCAGTTTTTAAAAGAACAATTGAATTTTGATGTCATTCAGGGTTCTGTTACGGAATTGCCTTTTGAAGATCAGCGCTTTGACCTCGTTTGTGCGTTTGATGTCATAGAGCATGTGGCGGACGATTCGCTTGCCCTGCATGAAATGGTAAGGGTCTGCAAACCGGGCGGACGCATTGTGGTAACCGTTCCGGCTTTTATGTCTTTATGGAGCGAACACGATGAAATCAATCATCACTTTCGTCGGTATACCAAAGAATCACTCCAAAGCCTCTTTGAACAATCCGACCAGGGACAGATAAATTATACCAGTTATTTCAATTCCATTCTATTTTTGCCGATTTTCGCAGCCAGAAAGGTGTCCAATCTCTTTTCACCCAAAAACAAGCAGAAAGAAAGTTTGAAATCAGATTTCAGCAAATTCAAAACCGGAATGCTGAATAATATTTTGTATAGAATTTTCCTTGCTGAAAATTTTATCCTAAAAAAGAGTAGAACTTTTCCCGCGGGAGTATCCATTTTACTTTCCTGGGTGAAAAACAAATAACTGGTGGGCAGAAAATCGGATTTAATGGGACACCTTCCTTAAGAATATGAATGCAGTACCTTTAACTCCGCTGAACGGCCCGGATCAAATGAAGACGATAATAGATAATTGCGTAGCCATTATAAATCGCCAAAACAGCACATTATTTATTTTCCTGATCCTGTGCTTTAATTTCCTGTCTTTTGAGCTAAACAGCAATGAGGAAATGTACCTGGCACTGGCGAAACAATTTTTTGAGCCGCAGTGGATTCCAAACTCATTCAGCCTGACCGAGTTTCCCGGCACACGACTGATATTTCAGGTTATTACAGGCTTTTTCCTGCAGTATTTTTCATTTGAGCAGGTAACCTTTGCCGGGCGCCTGCTAAACTTCCTGCTTTTTGCCTTTGCGCTTTCAAGATTGAAGCACCTGTTCCAGCTCAACAATGTGGCATTTTTCTTTATCCTTCAGGTAATCTACTTTCCGCATCAAACGTTTTTTGCTGATGAGTGGATTTTCATGGGATTTGAGGCAAAAACCCTGTCCTATTTTTTCCTCTTTTACAGCCTATACTTTCTGATAAAGAGTGACTTTAGGAAGAGTGTTTTCTTTACCATCATCGCCACCTATTTCCATATTTTGGTAGGCGGGTGGTTTTTTATCCTCACCTTGTTGTATGCTTTTTTTTCGAAAGAACTTTCCATCAAAACGCAATTGCAAAATGCAGGTTTGTATGTTTTGCTATGCCTGCCCTTTGGTGCATACCTGGCGCAGGAAATACTCGTAAAGACCGCCACCGAAATCAACGGGGTGAATCTGAACTGGATTTATGTATATTTCAGGGCGCCACACCATGTTGGATTGTTTAACGATCTCATCGTTTTCTTTAAAGAGCACCTACCAGGAATATTTTTGTCGTTGGCTTTTTTTATTATTTGCGTTTCTTACGGGAGAAAATTGGCAGATCCCGTGATCAGAAAGCTCAACAGGCTGAATATCATAATATTTTCCATGATATTTGTCTCGCTCATTATTGGATACTTCGACAAAACCGGATTTTTTCTGAAATACTATCCGTTTAGGATAAGCGCTTTGTCTATGCTGCTCATAGTATTTCAATTTAGCCTTGTTGTAAAAAGCTTCATTAAGAGTGAATTCCTGCCGGCCATCTATGGTAGTATCCTTATAATTGCAATCCCGGTTTTTGTATTTGCTTCAGCATTGAACATCTATATAATGGCAGCGCCAAAAGATAAATTCTTAAATGAAATGACTGCTTTTGTGAAGAAGCATACCCAACCGTCTGAGAAGTTTGTCTTTATAAATTACGAAAAGGATATTGATCACATTTCCTTTTTTAGGAAAGCGGAAAGAGAGCGCTTTGTGGTTTATAAATTTGTGCCCTCGGGGGGGAATAAGCTTTATGAATGGTATTCCAGAATTCTTGAAAAAGAAAAAATTGAGCAGGACACTGACTACCTCTTTGAAGTTAAAGAACAGCATCAATTAGATTATCTGGTAAGCCCCACTCCTATTAGCCATGCTGGCTTGCAAGCAGTTTTTGAAAATGCGGCATATCATGTATATCAAATAAAATAATCATGTATGGGCATTGTACTTCGCCAAAGCATTGTCACTTCTGTATTCTCCTATGTGGGAGTAGTTTTGGGCTACATCAATCTCCTGTGGTTGTATCCTCTTGCCCTGGACGCCGACCAGATTGGACTGGCTAAAATCATACAGGATATTGCCATCCTTATGGTCCCTTTTGCCCAGGTAGGTCTGGCCCAAAGCTTTGTAAAATTTTTTCCTGTCGTCAGTAAAAAGGATGAGGCTGCCGGGTCTAAAAAAGCAACAGGCGGTTTCTTGTTTTTCATGCTCGCTGGGGTGACTACCTCATTCCTGATATGTCTGATTTTATTTTATCTTTTCGAGGGTGCTATTCTTTCTGTATTCAGCGAAAACGCGCCTCTGGTGCTCCAGTACTTCCATCTGATCTTGATATTGACCTTTCTTCTGGTCGTAACGGGTATATTGGAGGCATATAGTCGCTCATTATTAAAAATAATCGTCCCTAATTTCATAAGAGATGTACTAATAAGAATTTTAATGGGGGTCGCCGTTATTTTGTACTTTTTAGAATTTATTTCTTTCGATCTTTTTCTGGTGGCGATTGTGGTGATTTACATTATCGCCTTTCTTGCCTTGGTTGTTTATTTATACAGACTCAAAGCCCTACATTTTTCTTTCGACTTCAGCTTCTTTAAGATATCCCCTTTCAAGGAGATTTTCAGATATGGTTTATTCACGGTGATCGGTAGCAGCGGTACGCTCATTGTGCTGCGTGTAGATAGCATCATGGTGACCTCCATGTTGGGGTTAGCTTCTTACGGTATTTATACCATCGTTTTTTACATTGCCACAGTGATCGAGCTCCCGAGAAGGGCAATTACCCAAATCATATCACCTGTTATTGCCAAAGCCTTTACCCAAAACAATTTAAAAGAAATTGGGAGTATCTATAAAAAGACTTCCATCAACCAACTCCTCATTGGCATGCTATTGCTACTGGGTATCATTTCCAATCTGGACAATATTTTCTATTTTGTTCCCAATAGCGCGACTTTCGAGGCAGGTAGAAATGTAGTACTAATTATCGGTATTGGGAAGTTAATAGACATGGGTGCTGGTGCAAACGGTGAAATCATTATCATGTCAAAATACTACCGGTATAACATTCTGTTCATCGCATTTTTAGCCATTTTTACCATCGTGGGCAACTATCTCCTTATCCCTATTTTTGGAATAGATGGCGCCGCGGCAGCATCAGCCCTTGCCATGGTTATTTTTAACTTCGCCAAATTTCTCTTTGTCAAACATAAATTTGGAATAACTCCCTTTTCACTTGCGACCGTCAAGGCGACCGTCTTAGGTTTGGCCCTCTATTTTGGTGTAGCACAAATCTCACCATTTGAGAATGTGTATGTAGACATTTTGATCAGATCCGGAATTATAGCCGGTGTATTTATTGTATTTGTCTTATGGCTGAAAATATCGGAAGAAGCTACAACAATGTTCAACCAGGCCTTGGCCAGGATCGGAGGCAAACGCTCTTAGTTGCAATTTCATGCAATTCCGCTGTCTTCGTCTGGATGATCTGTTTCCGAAATCTGGTTCAGAATTTTTACCAAATCGCCGGTTAGTGCCCTCCTGCTATATTTTTGGATGGAAAGGTTCGGCCTCGCGCGAGGAGTTCGATATTCTACAAACAAATTTTGAATAGCGTCTTTGATGCCTTCATCATCTTCCGGCTCACAAATAAATCCGGCGCTTGCACTTCGTATAATCTCCGCAGAATCACCATTTACCCTTCCCAGCGCAATGATGGGCTTTTCTGCCGCCATGTATTCAAACAACTTGCCCGGCACATTTCCCACGGCGTTTACTGAATTGGCGAGAACCAGCAAAAGCGCAGAAGATTTTCTATACAATTTGAAGACCTCCTGATGGGCCACATAAGCTTTAAAAGTCACTATCTTACTTAAGACGGCATCTGCTTCTACTTCAGATATCAGTTTGTGGCTGACTACTCCGACAAATAAGATTTCCACTGCACTGGCAAAACTATCTGATTTCTGAGCCAAAGCCTTTATTCCATACAGAAAAGGCCGGGGATCTCTCAAATCATCAATTGTTCCAATATGGCTTATCAAGAACTTTTCTGAGGGCGCTATATGAATCGATGTGTCAAAATCATCCGGATCAAATCCATTGGTAATTACATTTACCCGCCGCGGAACCAGCTCTTCAAAATCTTTCTTAAAAGTATTACTGATGGTGACGATGCTGTCTGCCTTTTCCAATATTCTCCGTTCAAGCCTTTTGTGCATACGCCTGACGAACGAGGACATGTAGAGGGTGTCCATAAATTCCCATTTTGACCAGGGATCACGAAAGTCCGCCACCCATTTCACACCCGTTTTGTCTTTGAGTTTTTCACCAATCAAATGCATGCTGTGCGGTGGCCCGGTGGTAATTACTACCTCTATTTGATTTCGTTTTATCACTTCCGTTAGAAAGCTAACACTGGGTTTCACCCAAAAGACCCTGGGGTCGGGAATCAGAACATTCCCCCGAAGCCAGATGAAAATGTGATCTAAAATTCCTTTCTGTTTTTTCTCAAGTGTATCTGCTGGTTTTGAACCGTCTTTTTTCCCGGAAATCAATCGCTGTAGCTGATAAGGTTCCCAAATCGGAAATTTTAAAACTTCCAGGTCCGGAGAGATGTCTTTAATTAAGGTCCCGTCTTTTACATGGAAATCCGGGTTTTCAGGAGTAAAAATAATAGGCTCCCAACCAAAATCAGGAAGGTACTTTGCAAATTTTACCCACCTCTGCACTCCTGATCCGGCGCTTGGGGGCCAGTAATAAGTAACAATTAGTACTTTCTTCATACCTGAATAAAGGGGCTTTGTTCACTCAACTAAAATCATCATTTTAACCCTTCAAAACTTTCAGCCAAAAAACCTCAAATTTTGAAAGGTTCATGGCCGAAATTTAATAAATTATCTAACTTTACATGTGCTTTTTAAAAAGCTGTTAATGAGTTTCGCTTGTAAGTGAACAAAGATAGGTTGAATAGGAATAAACTGAGCATCTTCGTCAAGTAATACAACTTTCCTCCTATTAATTTTGCTATTGTTGAGATAACTTTTTAATAACAGTTGAATGAAAGACAATACGGAATCAGTATTAACAACAGGAAAATAAATTATTGAATGAAAAAGGTTGCAGTTTTTACCTCCGGAGGGGATGCTCCAGGCATGAATGCCTGTATCAGAGCTGTTGTGCGGGGTTCCATCTACTACCAAACAGAAGTTTTTGGGATAAGGTATGGATACGATGGAATGATTAAAGGAAACATTTTTCAAATGAATTCTCATTCTGTCAGCAATATTGTTCAAAAGGGAGGAACAATATTGAAATCTGCCCGAAGTGTGGAATTCAAAACCAAAGAAGGAAGGCAAAAAGCTTTTGAGCAATTGCAGAAATTTGGCATTGAAGGATTAATTGCCATCGGGGGAGACGGGACATTTACAGGTGCAAAGCTGTTTTATGAAGAGTATGGCATCCCTACGGTTGGCGCCCCCGGCACCATAGACAATGATCTCTATGGCACTGACATCACCATTGGGTTTGATACAGCAGTAAACACGGCACTGGAAGCCATAGATAAAATTCGAGATACGGCAGATTCACATGATCGCGTGTTTTTTATAGAGGTAATGGGTCGTGATTCTGGTTATATTGCCATTCAATCGGGCATTGGTGGTGGTGCTGAGATTGTGCTGGTTCCGGAAACCCTTACTACAATTGATGATGTGATCAGTACCCTCACGCAGGGCTGGAACAGATCAAAAACTTCTTCCATTGTGGTGGTAGCCGAAGGCGACGAAGAAGGTAGTGCCTTTGAAATTTCACAGAAAGTAAAACAACAAATTCCGGACAAAGACATAAAAGTAACCACCCTTGGGCACATTCAGAGAGGAGGCAATCCATCGGCACAGGACAGGATAATCGGAAGCAGAATGGGGCTTGGGGCAATCCAGGGGCTATTAAATGGACAAAGAAACTCCATGGTTGGCATCATCAATGACCAATTGGTTTATACCAGTTTTGAAGATGCTATAAATAAAAACAAACCCTTAAATCCGGACCTGATCGAAATGGTGAAAATTTTGAGTATCTAAGTCGACACCAAAGCAGAGGAGCTAGTTGCGTATACTACCTGCGATATAAGCAATTAGCTCCTCTTCCTGGCAAGGGTGAAACCACCTGGTTTCCTCATCTTTATTGAACCACGTCAGTTGCCTTTTTGCGTACCTCCTCGAATTTCTTTTCAGCAACCTTACTGCTTCTTCAAAATCGTACGCACCCTCCAGGTAATTAAATATTTCGGAATAGCCCACGGTCTGTAAGGCATTCAGGTGCCGGAACTCGTGCAGCGATTTAGCCTCTTCAAACAAGCCACTTTTTATCATTTCTTCCATGCGACTGTCAATTCTCGCGTACAATTCTTCTCTTTCCCGCCGCAGGCCGACCATAATCACCTTAAAAGGTCTTTCAACGTTTTTCCTGGCCCTGAATGAAGAGTAGGGTTCATTGGTAAAAAGACAAACCTCCAGCGCACGAACTATCCTTTGAGGGTTAGCTTTATCTACGATAGCGTAATAGTCAGGATCCAATTTTTTTAGCTGTTGGAGAAGAGATGCCAACCCCACCTTTTCCAAATCGTTCATTAATGCCTCCCGTACTGCGATCGGTACCTGAGGCATCTCATCAAGTCCTTTGCACAAAGCCTGCACGTACAGGCCTGATCCGCCCGACGACACTGCTACATCATGCCTGGAATGAATCTCCGCAATAATTTCCAATGCATCTTCCTCAAAATCTTTTACAGTATAGGGGCTATGAATCGAAAGGTGATTTACCAGGTGGTGCGGAACCGCCTTCAATTCATCGGCAGTAGGTTTTGCGGTACCAAGATTCATTTCCTTATAAAATTGCCTGGAATCAGCAGACACAATTTCAGTTTGAAATTCCTTCGCTACTTTGATAGCTACTTCTGTTTTCCCAACCGCGGTGGGCCCTACCAAAACTACCAGCGACTTTTTATTCATATTGCTTAGATATTCTACAACAGGTAATTTTTATATTTATTCAAATATAAAGTGAAGCACCGACTATGTAACGAATTTCGGCTTGCCATGCCCAAATTAGTTAAAGACCCCTCCGCAACTTTATGCCATCCTCCTATAAAATCTATCTCAATATTGTTTCTCTGACATCGAAAATCACTAATTTAGTATTGTTTGTTGAAATCGATGAGAATCAAGGTACAATGGAGGATATAGGAAACAAGTCAGGTAAAGCAGTAAGTCAAACTCTAGACCCGCTACAGGAGGAAAAAGATGCGCTTCTGCATCAATTAATACTTGCTTATGACGGTGCATTTGACGGTGCCATGCTTATCAGAGATCGGGTGGTGATTGATTTCAGCCCATCTACTGTAAATCTCTTTGCCTGTACGCCTGATAAACTCCAAGACAATTATCCGTTTTTGCACTCTCCGGAAAAACAGCCCAACAACACAAATTCAATAGAAGCTGCCGAAAAGAGAATGCAGGCAGTGGACCAGGGAAACAATCAGCGATTTGAGTGGCAGTTTTGTGATTTAAACGCAATCTCTTTCAACACCGAAACTACCCTGCAAAAAATCAGGTTTGGCGGCGACGAATATATCCTGATGCTGATTAAAGACAGCACGGAAAAAAAAGAACCTTACAAAATACTACTGGAAAGTGAAGAAAGCTTTAGATCGTTGGCAGAGAACGCGCCGGTGCTGCTTAAAATAGCCAATACAAAGTTAAATTTCCATTACTTCAGCAATCAGTGGCTCAACTTTACCGGACGTACACCTGCCGAAGAGAAGGACAAAGGGTGGACTGACGGAATACACCCTTACGATCTGCAAAATACGCTGGAGGCTTTGGATGAAGCTGTATTGAACCAGCAGAAATTTGAAATCACTTACCGGCTCAGAAGGAAAGATGGTGATTTCAGGTACATGCTGGAGACCGGAATTCCCAGAACAAATAGTGAAGGAATATTTTCCGGCTACATCACGGCTACTGTTGACATCACAGAACGAAAATTCAGCGAAGAAGCAAAAAACAGGGAGCTGGCCATTGTAGAATCAGAAAGAAGACTGCAAGCCTCATTAAAAAAGGCCAATCTTTTGGCAATTACTGTAAACATGGATGGCCTAATCACTTTTTGCAATGACGCTTTCCTGAAAACAACAGGCCGAAAGAAAAGCGAGCTCATCCATAAAAATTTGTTTGAAGTTTTTGTACCGAAAGAAGAGCAGGCTTTCTGGCGTTATAAATTCCTCCAGTTTATTGAACATGGCAATGTTACAAGCAACCTCGAAGGCACTTTTCGTCGGAAAGATGGCGAGTTAATAAGCATCCGCTTTAGCTCCGTGATCTTAAACAACTCGAAAGGGAAAATTTACGGCATCACGATCATCATTGAAAATATTTCGGAAAAGAAGAAGGTACAACAAGCCCTTGAAAAATCAAATGCCCAGCTCAAGGAATTGTTTGAGAATGCCAACGACCTGATTCAGATATTTTCTCCCGATGGCTCGCTGCAATTTGTAAACAAAGCCTGGATGGAAAAGATGGGCTATTCTCAAAATGAGGTGGAAGGGCTGAACCTGAAAGACATAGTACACCCCAATCACAAGGAAGAAACCTTTTTAAGCCTTGACAGACTTGCACAGGGAGAGGATACCGAAAAGTTTGAAACAGTTTATATCACGAAGAAAGGGAGGAGTATTTATTTGTCCGGAAACGTAAACTGTAGCTTCGAAAACGGACAGGTAAAAGAATACCGAGGGATCCTGCACGACATTACAGACAGGATGCGGGCAGAAAAAGCGCAGAACTTGTATTATAGCATCGCTAACCTTACCATTCATAGTTCAGACCTTCAAAACCTCTATTACAATATCCATCAGGAGCTGAAAAAGATAATTGAGGCGAAAAATTTTTGCATAGCACTTGTAAACAAGGGGAACAACCAAATTGAGTTCCCCTACTTTATAGATGAAAATTTTGGCAGCCACCTTCCGGTTGAAAGTAGGAGAATAGGCAAAGGCTTGACGGAATATGCGATGTTCAAACAAAAATCGCTTGTTTTTCAGGAGGAAGATATTTTAAAGCTATCTAAAAAAGAGAAGCTGGATCTGAACGGGCCGATTCCCAAAATCTGGTTAGGTGTTCCTTTGCGACTTGAAAATAGAATTATCGGCGTAATTTCAGTGCAATCCTATATCAGCAGAACTACTTACAATGACAAAGATCTTGAATTGCTCGATTTTATATCCGGACAGGTAGCATTGGCAATCGAGAGAAAATACAATGAGGAAAAAATAAAAAATCAGGCGGCGAGGCTAAATGCCATTTTTGAAACCAGTACGCATTGGATATGGTCGGTGGATAAAGAAGGTCATTTTACCTCTTTTAATCAGAATTTTTCTAATGCCGTTTTTAAGCATTTTGGCACGAAACCCAGGTTAAACCTTACTGAAAACATCAATCAACAGTACCTTAGCAACAAAATTTACATTCTTTGGGAGACCAGATATAAGAAGGCATTTGAAGGAAAACCCCAGCAATTTGAGACCAAGTTAAAAGATAAAAATGGCAATGTAGCTTGGAAGCAGATGTTCCTGAATCCGATTTTTGGCCCTAAAGGAGAAGTGGCTGAAGTTTCGGGAATAGCCCATGACATTACCGAAAATAAGCTTTCTGAAATAGCTGTACAGGAAAGTGAAGAAAAATTCAGAAATATTTTTGAATCATTCCAGGATATTTACTTCAGGTGCGATCTGAGTGGAAAAATTTTAATGGTGAGCCCTTCTGTGGTTGAGCTTGTTGGCTATGAGTCAGAGGAAGTGCTATCGAAGAACATCACCGACTATTATTTGTACACGAGCAAGACCAAAGATTTAATCAGGCAGTTAATCAAGCGAAAAAGTGTTAGAAACTTTGAAGCCTCTGTTATCCAGAAAGATGGCAATCTGCTACAATGTATTTGCAACATTCGGCTCATCTACGACAAACACAACAGGCCCATAAAGATTGAAGGCGTAGCGAGAGACATTACCAAACTTAAAAAGACCAACCAGGAGCTGATGCTGGCGAAAGAACTGGCTGAGAAATCGCTTAAGGTAAAAGAACAATTTCTGGCAAATATGAGCCATGAAATTCGTACCCCGATGAACGGTATCATAGGGATGATTGACCTGTTGAGCGAAACAAAACTTAAAAAGGAACAGGAGCGATATGTAAAAACCGTTAAAAAATCGTCAGAAACGTTGCTGAATATCCTAAACGACATCTTAGACCTGTCCAAAATTGAGGCAGGCAAAATGAAGTTAAGGCGAACCGCGGTAAACATCAGGAAGATGCTCGAAAAACTTCACGCATTGTTTACCCAGCAAGCGGAGGTAAAACAAATCAACCTAAAATATCATATAGCGGACAATATACCTGAATGGGTAATAGTAGACGAAACCCGCCTGTTGCAAATTCTGTCAAACCTTACTTCGAATGCGATCAAATTTACAGATGGCGGCGGCACGGTGTATATCGGAATGCAAACCCGGGAAGTCAGAGGCAAAATACACCACATCAAAGTAGATGTAAAAGACTCAGGAATTGGCATTACAAAGAGCAACCTGAAGAAGCTTTTTTACAGCTTCAACCAAATTGACAATTCATCTTCAAAGGTTTACGGCGGCACCGGGCTTGGCCTGGCCATCTCCAAAGAGCTTTGCGCTTTGATGAATGGAAAAATTGGGGTCTACTCTACGATTGGATTGGGCAGCACCTTTTGGTTTACTTTTGATGCAGAGGAAACTTTTCCTGAAACAACCAGCTTCGAAATGCTATCAAAAGAGGAGGAAGTAAAGGTTAAAAACTATTTTGGGAAACTAAGGCCAAAGGTACTTATAGTTGATGATAACGCCGTGAACAGACAAGTTGCGAGCGAAATTTTGAAGAAAGCAGGCTGCACCGTCACCCTGTTGTCAAGCGGAAGAGAGGCCATCAAGACCCTGAAAAATTACAAATTTGACATCATTTTTATGGATATTCAAATGCCTGAAATGGACGGGGTCGAAACCACTAAAAAAATAAGGGCTTTGAGCACTTCTAATATGGCTCCCATAGTGGCTATGACCGCCTACTCTATGAAGGAAGACAAAGAAAAATTTATCGGCCAGGGATTAGACGATTATATCTCAAAACCCATAAAAGCCAACCTGCTGATAAAAAAGGTAAAGGACTGGGTAATTAAAGAAGAGGAGGCAATACCGGCTGACACGGTCGAGTCCATTGTGGAAACCGATAAGGTGATCAATGAAGAAATCTTAATGCAACTTAAGAAGTATGGTGGTGCTGAAATGGTTAAGACCACCCTTCATGATTTTGAGGTAGAATCAAAGGAGCAAATCAAATCTTTGACGCCCGCTCTAAAAGAAAAAAATTATAAAGATATTTTAAGTAAATTGCATACGCTAAAAGGCAATGCCGGAACGTTAGGTATCGAGAAATTGGCCAACATTGCAGCTTCGATTGAATCGAAAATGAAAGAAAATATTTTTTCACAGTTAGATAATGACATAAAATCATTGAAAACTGCTTTTAAAGAATTTCAAAAAGAATATACTAATATTTTAAATTTTTAAATCTATGACCCAATCTAAAAAAGTATTAGTGGCAGAAGACAGTTCTGTGATTCAGAATCTCACTAAAAAAATTCTGCAAATCCAAAATTATCAGATCTCTTCAGTAAAAAATGGCGAGCAGGTTTTGAGACAACTTGAAAATGAAAATTTTGACATAATTCTGATGGACATCAATATGCCCATTATGGATGGAATGGAATGTGCGAAAAAAATAAGAGCACTGGATGATAAAGAAAAAGCTGAAACACCTATCATCGCAATAACCGGAAATGCAAAAAACTACTCAATGGATGACTTCAAGTCGGTAGGGATCAATGAGTATCTTCCAAAACCGCTTAACTTTGATGACCTTGTAGAAACTGTTAAAAAGTATACCTAGTCTATGCAAATAAAGTATACTAAGCATTTTTTGAACAAACTTGAAGATATTTTTTCGGAATCAGAATACATGCTTAGATATGAAAAAGGCAGCTTTAAATCAGGTTTTTGTATCTTAATGGACACCAAGATTGCTATTGTCAATAAATACTATACCACAGAAGGAAAAATAAACTGCCTCCTGGAAATTTTAAAATCTATCAATATCGAGGTAAAGAACCTTAGTGAAAGAAACAGGAATTTCTACCTGGAGCTTTCCCAAACTGAGCTTAAACTTTGAAAGTAACCTTTTTAGGAACCGGAACTTCACAAGGCGTACCGGTTATTGCATGTGATTGTGAAGTCTGTTCCTCCCTTGATTTCCGTGATAAAAGACTCAGAACCTCCATTCATATTGAAAATGAAGGCCTAAGTCTGGTCATTGACTCTGGTCCGGATTTCAGGCAACAAATGCTCCGGGAACGTATTACCAAATTGGATGCGTTGGTATTTACGCATGAGCATAAAGATCATACAGCGGGAATGGACGATGTCCGGGCGTTCAATTTTAAGCAGATGATAGACATGCCCGTTTATGGTCATCAGCGGGTCATTAACCAACTGAAGCAGGAATTCTCATACATCTTTACCAATAAAGCATACCCGGGAGTGCCTCGGATAAAAACTTTTTTAATTGAGAACAAGCCTTTTCAGATAGGAAACACCACATTGATCCCCATCGAGGTCATGCATTACAAGCTACCCGTTTTTGGGTACCGGATAGCCGATTTTACCTATATTACTGACGCCAACTACATAAGTCCCGAAGAAATAGATAAAATAAGAGGTACAAAAGTACTCGTAATGAATGCGTTGCAAAAGGACGATCATATCTCCCACTTTAACCTCTCGCAAGCCATTGAACTCATCAGGTACATAAATCCGGAGCAGGCATATTTGACGCATATCAGCCACCGGATGGGCTTACACCAAAAAGTCAATAAGTCCTTGCCCGAGAACATTTCTCTGGCATTTGATGGATTGAAAATTACCATACCTTAGGGTGCCGGGCACTCTCAAAACCATTGCATTCCTATGCACAATAACTACTATTTCTTAAGAGCATTATCAAAGTCCCTTCATGAAAAGCTGAGAGGTTACACACTGGTTGAGTGCTTTAGCCAGATGAAGAATGAGCTGCTCCTTTCGTTTCTGCATGGCACGACATCTTTTTATATCAAAGCTTCGCTACAACCCGATTTTTCAAGTTTATATTTCCCGCTCAACTTTTCCAGGGCTAATAAAAACACTGCTGATATTTTTGAAGAAGCCCTTCACAAAAAAGTAACAGGTGTTATACAATACAAGCAGGAGCGTGCCTTTGGAATTGTGCTTGAGGAGGGATTCACTTTGGTTTTTAAACTGTTTGGAAACAGGTCGAATGTAGTGCTTTTCAAAGAAAATGAAGCCATTAAAATCTTTAAAAATAGCTTGTCACAAGACAAAGAACTGAAGCTTCCCGAGCTAGACAGATCTATCGCACAGGACTTTCAATCATTTCAGGAAAATGGAGGGGATTATAAACCCCTCTTTCCGACATTTGGTAAAGTTGTCAATAACCAATTGAAGAAAGGCGGAATAGATGACCTGGATCCTGAACCTAAGTACGCGGCTGCTGTTGCCATGCATAACTGGCTGGAGCAGACAAAAGAATTCTTTGTTAGCCGGATCAACAATGTTCCCTCTCTTAGCTTGTTCGAAGAAGGAGAAGTCATCTTTCGCACCGATGACCCGGTAGAGGCTATAAACCGGTTCTATATCTTGTATACCCGGGATTATTTTCTTGAGATAGAAAAGTTTCGGATCGAAAAGCACCTGGAACAATTACTCCAAAAAACAAACAGTTACGTTGAGAAATCATCAGCTAAGCTGCAGGAAATAGAAACCGGAATGGGTTATGATAAAATAGCTGATATTATCATGGCCAATCTACACCAAATTTCTCCTAAGCAAGCTGAAGTTGAATTGTACGACTTTTACAACGATCGCGCTATTAAAATTAAATTGAACAAAAACTTATCGCCACAGAAGAGTGCCGAGAATTACTACCGGAAATCAAAAAATCAGAAGATAGAAATTGAAAATCTCAGGAAGAACATAGCGCACAAAAGCGAATATGCTCTGGAGCTCGCCATTCACCTGGAGGAACTCAAATCCCTTACCTCCTTAAAAACCCTCAGACAGTACCTGAAGGACCACGGGATCCTTGAGAGAAAAGTAAACCCGGGAAAGGAACTACCCTTCAAAGTGTTTGATATAGAAGGATGGCAAGTACTGGTTGGAAAAAATGCACGCAATAATGACCTGCTGACCCAAAAATTTTCTTATAAGGAGGATCTATGGCTACATGCAAAAGACGTAACCGGCTCACATGTTCTCATTAAGTATAAACCCGGCAGCAAGTTTCCAAAATACGTGGTAGAAAAAGCAGCACAACTTGCAGCCTATTACTCCCAACGAAAAACCGATTCACTTTGTCCGGTGATAGTCACACCAAAGAAGTTTGTAAGGAAGCCCAAAGGAGCCACACCGGGGGCAGTGGCTATTGACAAGGAAGAAGTAATTTTAGTGCAGCCTTCCGGTTATGACGATCTATAATTCACGGACTTCTCCGATGAGCAGATAGTAGCTAAAAGAGATGATCGCACGTACACTTTCAAACATGTCTGCAATTTGGTAGGTAATCAGGAAGAAAAGCGCATAGAAAATACTGGGGTACGCCTTTTTAAAATTGAAGATTCCGACATTGATGCGACTAAAGAGGTCCCATTTATTTACCAATACAACCATCATTGCTCCCAGCAATGCGCCTGCAGCGATATCGCTGGGGTAATGCAGGCCTAAATATATCCTGGGTACACAGATAAAAAACAAGGCGTAAAGTATAGCGATTATGCCCAGCTTTTTGTTTAAGAAATAAATCCCTGTTGCAAGCGCAATAAACAAAGCTGCATGGTCGCTGGGAAGAGAGCTCATGCCTTTTGCGTAGTATTCGTTTAATCCTATCGGCATAGACATATCGACTGAAGGATCATGAATTGGCCGCATTCTGAAAGGGAGAAGTTTTGCCATAATTCGGGCCATAAACATTGCAGCGAAGCAGCCCATTATATTCAAAAGAATAATTGGCCGGTTAAACTTCTTCTCAGGCTTTTTAAACCATAAAAACCAAATGAGAAGCACAAATGCGCCTCCTTTAAAAAGGTGATTTATGCTGAGGAAAATTATAACTCCATCTAAATATTCATTTACTCCTGCAAATTGATTGAAAAAGTGAAAAACCGCCTGGTCTATGGGATTCATGCTAAACGATTGGTGGAAATTTGTATATAGTAATTAAAGTGAACAAATTACTTCCTAAAATACAAGAAAACCAACTACAATCGTGAAAACTAGTTGGCTTGAGGGAGGAAAAAAATAAGCCAGTGCGTATAACACTGGCTGGAGGCCTTATTCGGTAATGTTTACCTTTAGCATGTTAGTCCTGTGTTTTGCATGTATAGGCATACTTGCTGTTGAGACAAACACATCGCCTTTTTCAATATGTCCTTTTTCTTTCAATATCTTTTCGATATCCGCAAAGGTATCATCGGTAGAAACCATTTCATCGTAATAAAAGCCTCTGACACCCCAGATCAAATTCATGGTAGTCAAAAGGGATCTGTTACTGGTAAAGATAAAGACATTTGCTCTAGGTCGGTGACAAGAAATTCTGAATGCAGTATACCCGGAGGTAGTCATGCCCACAATTGCTTTAGCATTGGTTTGCTTGCTTAACCTGCACGCAGTTAGCACTACACTATCATTAATTGCGGTTGAAGACTCGGGGTCAACATCATAGAACTTGTCATAAATATCTCCCATTTGCTCCACCATACGAATTGTCTTGGCCATGCTTAAAACTGCTGGTACCGGAAACTTACCGGCCGCAGTTTCGGCAGATAGCATTACTGCGTCTGCCCCATCCATAACGGCGTTTGCAATATCATTGGTTTCAGCCCTTGTCGGCCTTAAGTTATCAATCATGCTTTCCATCATTTGCGTAGCCACAATTACAGGTTTGCATGCTTCATTGCATTTCCTGACGATCATTTTTTGAACCATCGGAACCTCTTCCATCACTATTTCCACACCCAGATCTCCCCTGGCAACCATTAAAGCGTCACTTGCTTCAATAATTTCATCTATGTTTTTAATAGCCTCAGGTTTCTCAAGTTTGGAGATAACTTTTATGTCCTTTCCAAAACTTTTAATTCGATCTTTCAATTCATTCACATCCGCAGCCTTCCTTACAAAAGAAAGCGCAATCCAGTCGACATTATTTTCCAGTCCGAACTCCATATCTTCAATGTCCTTTTTTGTCATTGAAGGAGCCGATACATTGGAAAAAGGCAAATTGATGCCCTTTTTTGATTTGAGAATACCTCCGTGAACTACCTGTGTTACCACCTCGTTGCTGTTAATGGCAGTTACTTTGAGTTCAATTTTCCCATCATCTACCAGGATCATATCTCCTACCGCAACATCGTTTACCAAGGCCTTGTAAGTGGTACTCACCCTTTGGCTGTTTCCTATTACCTTCTCGGTAGTAATTACTAGTTGGTCGTTATTTTTAATCTCTACGCCACCGTTCTCTACATCACGCATCCTGATTTTTGGCCCCTGGAGATCCTGTAGCAACGCCACATGCGTACCCAGCTCTTCATTTATTTCCCTTACTAAATTTATTACCTTTAAATGGTCTTCATGTGTACCATGAGAGAAATTAAGTCTAAAAATGTCAGCTCCCGCTTTTACCAATTCTGTTAACTTCTCTTTGGTATTAGAAGCAGGACCTACTGTCGCAATAATTTTTGTCTTTTTAAATAAGATGTTTTCTTTCATGTTCACTACTTGTTTTTAGTTGCCGCCTGAAACCCCTTTTTTTCAAGGTTTTGGTTTTATCCTATGTTATGTTATGGAAAAATACGCAGGAGTCTCTTCAATGTAATTTGTAATATAAATGTTTATCCTGATGCCAGGCAAATGTAAAAGTTCAAATATAACCATATTTACCGTGGCCCTTCAAAAATACTTTATCAGCAGACCGGAATTGATATTTTAGTGCTGTCTGCTGTGAACGCAGGATTTACCCGGTCTGTTACTCCTTAAAAAACGATCAATTGACTGCACTTAAATAAAATTATGCGCAATAATAATAAAATAATGTGATAGAAAAGCAAAAATCCAGAGCCAAGATGCAGAAACCTCTACCTTCCACAAGTTCTAAAATTATACACAAGCTTCAAACAAAGTTTTAGCTATTTATGAAGTTGATCATTAGGGAGAAAATCAAAAGCCCTTCTTCATGATATCGGCAAATCAGATAACCCCGGAAAATGACTAAAAAATTAAATTTTCTTTCGATTTTAGACCTTGAACGTCTATTGCCTGGATATATATTATTTCTTCCAGTTCACGCAACTGCTTCAGCAGCATCTCGGGAAGAAAACTATCTTCAAAACCCTGAATGTAGACTATGTAATCAAAGTTCTTAAGCTCAGGCACCAAATGTCCCTGTGAAAGAAATCCCGAATCAACCGATTTGTTTTTAAATAATCTGAACGTGCTATGTTCTGTTTTATAGATGTAGTTCGAAATTACCAGGCTTTTTCCATCTTTAAAATCGATTATCAGATCGTCATTTTTCACGAGCCGGAAATCCATCAAATTGTTGATTGCCCATGCCAACTTGTATTCTTTTGCTGTCGAAGTTAGCCCCAGCAACTCGAAGTCATACTCGTAGGAAACAAAAAGTTTGGTATTCTTCATAAATAAGAGGCAACCCCTAAAATAGAATAAATCATATTCTCTTCGTATGCAACTATTCTGAAGCCTTGTAGTTACATATTCTTCTATTAGCAAAGGTAACTAATAAAATTTGTCAGATCGAATTTCGATATTTCTAATATTAGGTATAAATTCCCGGTGCTTTCTAATATTATTAAACATTTGATTGTGATAATTGATTAAGATTAAAAAAATTTGTTTGACATTATTGCATTAAATGCATTTCTTTGCAGAGAATTTTAACTAAAAAAATTAAAAAAATGTCTGAAATAGCACAAAAAGTTAAAGGAATTATCATTGATAAGCTAGGTGTTGAGGAATCTGAAGTTACTCCTGAAGCAAGTTTTACAAATGACCTGGGTGCGGATTCTTTAGATACAGTAGAGCTTATCATGGAATTTGAAAAAGAATTTAACATATCTATTCCTGACGATCAGGCAGAAAACATTTCAACTGTAGGCCAGGCAATTTCTTACTTGGAAGAAAACGTTAAGTAAAAAACTTTGCACCGTAAAATTCTTCTATGAATTTAAAAAGAGTTGTAATCACAGGGTTAGGCGCATTAACACCAATAGGAAATTCTATTCAGGAATATTGGGAAGGACTTTCTAATGGTGTTAGTGGAGCTGGCCCTATTACCCGTTTCGATGCAACAAAGTTTAAGACAAGGTTTGCCTGTGAGGTAAAAAATTATAATCCTGAAGATTACTTCGATAGAAAAGAGGCCCGCAAAATGGACCCTTTCACGCAATACGCAATGATTGCCGTGGAAGAGGCCATGAAAGACGCCGCCATCGACGTAGAAAAAATAGATTTAGATCGTGCAGGCGTTATATGGGGATCAGGAATTGGTGGAATTCGTACCTTTTCTGATGAAGTTACCGCCTTTAGCACGGGGGACGGCACGCCTAAATTCAATCCTTTTCTAATCCCCAAAATGATTATAGATATTGTTACAGGACATATATCTATTAAATATGGCTTCCGTGGCCCTAATTTTGCTACGGTTTCTGCTTGTGCTTCTTCTACCAACGCATTAATCGACGCCTTTAACTACATACGGCTCGGAAAGGCAGACGTAGTAATCTCCGGCGGTTCGGAAGCAGCGGTAAACGAAGTAGGTATTGGTGGCTTCAACGCCATGAAGGCCTTGTCAGAAAGAAACGATTCTCCAGAAACAGCATCACGACCCTTTGATAAAGACAGAGATGGTTTTGTTTTGGGCGAAGGAGCAGGCTGTCTTATTCTTGAAGAATATGAACATGCCAAAGCACGAGGTGCAAAAATATACGCAGAGCTGGCAGGCGGAGGCATGTCTGCAGACGCACACCATATAACTGCGCCCCACCCTGAGGGAACCGGTGCTCAAAGGGTAATGCTTGAAGCTTTAAAAGATGCAAATCTGAAGCCCGAAGACATTGATTACATAAACGTTCATGGCACATCTACGCCACTAGGCGATGTAGGCGAGATACTCGCTATCAAGAAGGTTTTTGGAGAGCATGCCTATAAACTCAATATCAGTTCTACCAAGTCAATGACCGGCCACCTGCTTGGGGCCGCCGGAGCAATTGAAACCATAGCTTCCATACTTGCCATTAAACACCAGACAATACCTCCTACCATCAATCATTTTACGGATGACGAGGCACTGGACAACAAACTCAACTTTACTTTTACGAAAGCACAGAAGAGAGAAGTAAATGTTGCATTGAGTAATACATTCGGATTTGGCGGTCATAACTTTTCTGTAATCGTAAGAAAAATCAGCGAGTAGTGAATTTGCTTAGGTATCTCTCCGGATTTTCCCTAAGGTATTCTGAAAAAGATAAAAGGCTTATTTCTTCAATAAAATCAATTATTGGAAGTAAGCCTTTTAATTTGTCTATATACAAACTGGCCTTCCAACACAGTTCTGTCGCGAAAGAAGAAATTAAAGGAATTAAGCAATCCAACGAGCGACTGGAATATTTGGGCGATGCCGTGCTTGGAATGGTTATTGCCGAATACCTCTTTCAAAAATTCCCATTCCGGGACGAAGGTTTCCTCACCGACATCAGGGCACGAATTGTAAACAGAGAATCTCTCAACAAGCTGGGAAGAAAAATTGGTATTGCGGAACTCGTCCGGTATGACGAAAAGAAAAAAAGTGCCCTTTCCTATAAATCGCTCTATGGTGACGCTTTAGAAGCATTTATTGGAGCGGTGTATCTTGATAAAGGCTATGCTTTCTGCAAGGAATTTATCATCAAAAAGCTAATTTCCCCCCACATTGACCTCAAAGAAGTAGTGATGACCAATCCAAACTTTAAAAGTAAAGTGATAGAATGGGCACAAAAATCAAACAAAGAGGTGAGCTTTGAAATTATTGAGTTGAAAAGTGGTCGAAATCAATTGAAAGAATTTACGGCACAACTGCTGATCGATAATGAGCCTATTTGTACAGGAACCGGCTTCAACAAGAAAAAGGCAGAACAAGATGCCGCTCAGAAATCCTGCGAGATTCTCCAAATTTCACTCGACCCCGAGGTATAGAAACGGTCTTTTTACAGGATACATTATCCAGTCCGAATCTAATACCGGAATATTTTCAGGCAATTAAAATCCACTAAGAATGAATAGCATTAAAGTTGCAGGCGCCGCATTAAATCAACTTCCTTTTGACTGGACATGGAATTGCAATAATATCCTGGGAGCCATAAAAGAAGCACAGGAAAAAAATGTTGATCTTTTGTGCCTGCCAGAACTCTCAATTACAGGTTATGGTTGCGAAGATCAATTTTTATCGCAATGGCTTCCGGAAGAAGCGATGAAGCGCCTTGTTGCCCTGGTACCTCATACAAGCAACATTGCCGTGGCGCTGGGTTTGCCTGTTAACTACAAAGGGCTCGTATATAATTGTGTCTGTCTGGTTCAGAATCAGAAAATACTGGGATTCACCGCCAAACAGTTGCTTGCAAATGATGGCGTGCATTATGAGCCCAGATGGTTTACCTCCTGGGCTCCGGGTGAAAAAACTGAATTGCTCGTTGATGGTAAACCTTACGACTTTGGGGATCTGACCTACGAGGTCAACGGCTACAGGGTAGGTTTTGAAATATGTGAAGATGCATGGAGGGAAGACAAAAGGCCGGCTTTAAAGCACCTGCAAAACAAAATAGATATCATCCTGAACCCAAGTGCCAGCCACTTTGCTTTAGGGAAGGCCAAAACAAGAAAACAGCTTGTAAGCAGTAGCTCCCATAAGTTCAACTGCTTGTACGTGTATGCAAATCTCCTTGGAAATGAAGCTGGAAAAATGATCTATGATGGAGATGTCCTATTCGGATTTGCTGGTAAAATTATTCACCAAAATGAGCTCCTCACTTACAAGAGCTGGGACTTACATTCGGTTGAATATCGAAAAGAAACCGCTCCTGTAGGAAGTTACCCCGAAAAAGTTGAAGCTCCTGACCAGCTCCAAAAGGAATTTTCAAAAGCCTCCGCCCTTGCTTTGTATGATTATCTCCGCAAGAGTAAAAGTAGAGGGTTTACGCTTTCCTTAAGTGGTGGTGCAGATTCTTCTGCCTGTGCCATACTCGTGGCTCACATGATCCGAAAAGGGATAAAAGAACTCGGCCCTGATGTATTTTTAGAAAGAATCAACAGAACCGACATAAAGATTAGCCCGGAGCAGGAAGTCACGAAAATTGCAAAAACAGTCACGGCTCACTTGCTGACATGTGTTTATCAGGGCACAAAAAACTCCTCTGATAAGACTTTCAATTCGGCAAAAATACTGGCCGATTCTATTGGAGCTACTTTTCACCAATGGACAATTGATGAAGAAGTGAATTCCTACACCAGGAAGGTCGAAAAGGCCTTGGATAGAAAGTTGATGTGGGAAACGGATGATATAGCACTTCAGAATATCCAGGCCAGAGCACGTTCTCCCATCATCTGGATGATTGCCAATATTAAACATAATCTGCTCCTGACAACCTCAAACCGCAGCGAAGGTGATGTAGGCTATGCCACTATGGATGGCGACACAAGTGGGAGTATTGCACCAATTGCCGGCATCGATAAACATTTTCTGCTTCATTGGCTAAAATGGGCAGAAAAAGAACTCGATTATCCGGGGTTAAGTGCGGTAAATGCACTCACTCCTAGCGCCGAGCTCAGGCCTTCGGACAAAGAGCAGACAGACGAAAAAGATCTTATGCCTTACCATGTAATCGTGGCAATTGAAAGGCTCGCTATCAGGCAAAGGAAGTCACCAGTGGAGGTGTACGAGGCCCTGTCGGAATTGAAAATAGAACCCAAAGAGCTACTGATAGCACACATTGATAAGTTTTACCGGTTGTGGTCGCGGAACCAATGGAAACGGGAAAGAACAGCTCCTGCGTTTCATTTTGATGACTTCAATGTCGATCCGCGAAGCTGGTGCCGGTTTCCAATCCTCTCAGGAAGTTTTTCCAGTGAATTAGAGGCTTTAAGAAATAAATTGTAGTATTTCTTACAAACGGTTTGTTTAGTTGGAACTACTTTTCTAAAATTACAAAGCCAAATAATTCCCGATATGATTTTTGCACAATATATTGTCTGGGACCCAAATCCCATTATCCTCACACTTGGGCCATTGAAAATAGTCTATTACGGGCTGTTATTCGCTTTGGGTTTTTTGATAAGTCAGCAAATTCTTTTTTACATTTTTAAAAAAGAGGGAAAACCGGAAAAGGATGTTGAAGTGCTTACAATTTATATGGTCATAGCAACCATAGTTGGTGCCCGTCTCGGGCATGTTTTCTTTTATGAACCGGCGGTTTATCTGGCTGATCCTATAAAAATCCTGAAGATTAATGAAGGAGGCCTCGCCAGTCATGGAGCCACCATAGGAATACTAATAGCGCTCTATCTTTATTCTAAAAATAAAAAAGGACAAAGCTATTTTTGGGTGTTGGACAGGCTGGTAATAGTCATTGCATTGACCGGCGCACTTATCCGATTTGGCAATTTTATGAATTCAGAAATCATTGGATTACCCACCGGTTCTGACACGGGAGTTGTATTTGGGAGGCAAGTCGAAGAGGTAATTGAAGGTAATTTTGCTGAAATCGAAGAGGCGGAAGTATTTAAACAAGATGGGACTGCCCGCGCAGATGGAATGGTTCCGATCGGGCTCGAACTTCAGTTCTTAAAAGGCAACTACGATGAGGCTGCGATAAGAAGTTATATTGAACATAGCATCAAAGATGTACTCATAACCTACAACACCGTAGATGAGCCCCATACTTTTCAAGATCCTTCTGCAGAACTTGACTATACGCTTAGTCAAAGCAACGGGCAGTTTTTTGCAGTGATCAGTCTTCTGGGAATCCCCCGGCATCCTGCACAACTGTATGAGTCTGTTTCATGTATAATTTTATTCTTTTTCTTATTTGCACTTTGGAAGAGAATGAAAGAAAACACCCCGGAAGGGCTGTTTTTCGGGATATTTCTGATTGTGATTTTCGGTCTTCGGTTTTTGTACGAATTTCTGAAGGAAAACCAGGTAGATTTTGAGGATAATCTTTCTTTGAATATGGGGCAATGGCTGAGCATCCCACTGGTAGTGGCGGGAATCATCATTACCTTTTACGTGCTCAAAAACGACAAAAATAAAAAGTCAGAAGCCTCAAGCAATTCTTGACCATCAGAGGCACGGGAGCTTTTTTGAAGGTTTATTCTTAGATGGGTATCCCTTTGGCGTTCAGCAAGACCTATAAGGTTTGAAAA
>CAZWQB010000002.1:0-46143 GCA_964636035.1 uncultured Roseivirgaceae bacterium | reverse complement strand
TTGAAGAACATACTTTGGAAGATTTCGAGAAACTGATTGCTGTCCACGTCAAGGCCATTTTTGTGAGCTCCAAATTTGCGGCCACACACATGCCAGCGGGAGGCAGAATTATCAACATCGGAAGCAACATGGCAGATCGGGTGGCATTTTCAGGAGGTAGTCTTTATTCCATGAGCAAGTCAGCCCTGATTGGGTTAACGAAAGGCTTTGCGAGAGACTTTGGAGACAAAAATATTACTGTAAACCTTGTACAGCCTGGTCCAATTAATACAGACATGAATCCAGAGGATGGACCCTATGCTCCCAGTCTGAAAACGATGATGGCGATAAAAAGGTATGGTACAACTGAAGAAGTAGCAGGACTAGTGGCCTATTTATCAAGCGATGAAAGTGGCTTTATTACCGGGGCGTCTTTAACCATAGATGGCGGATTTAATATTTAGAGAAAATCAGTAGCTTAGGGCAGCGTTAAGAAGAGGACCGTAAGATGACCAAAAAAAAGCCCCGGACTGCAACCGGGGCTCAAATCTTAGATCTTCCTATCCTTCAATCTTAAGCAATTTGAATTTGACGCGCAGGTTTTTGTTTTGCTTCTTCTTTTTTAGGAATCATAATCCTTAGTACCCCATCGTCGTACTTCGCTTTGATTTTTTCTCCTTCAATGGTTCCTGGCAGTGTAAATGTTCGCTTAAACGACTGATAGCTAAACTCTCTACGAGTATAATTTCCATTTTTGTCCACTTCCTCATCCTTTTCTTCTTTTACAGATGAAATAATGAGCAGGTTGTTGTCCAATTCTATTTTAAAATCTGACTTTTTCATACCTGGCGCTGCTACTTCCACCTGATAGTCATCCTGCGTTTCACGAATGTTTACTGCGGGCAGTGTAGTGCCGGTTACTGATGAATTGTCATAGTCGAAAAGATCTCTTCCAAAAAAGCTATCCCATAAAGAAGGAACGCCTGGAAATGAATTGCCGTTTCTAAATTTCACAAGTGACATAATAAACCTCCTTATTTAAAATGTTATAACTAATTTTTAATTTCAATGTACCTATAACAAAGCCTGTGCCAGCGAAATATTCATTTTGTAGAGGAGAAAAAACATGCCAAAAATACTGTTTATCTGCATTTTTGGCATGTTTTTAAAAGTTTTTGAGGTCAGAGAGATGACATTTTGAATGCGTTCTATGCGGATAAATATTTTTCTGATCGACTGTAAATAATACTATTGATACAAGGGTCTTATTGGGGTGAATTGCGACTCTGCTTTTTATTTTTACTGGTTTGATAAATACTATTGGGGCAGTGTCAACGGCAGTGCAGCCGGGCCACACGCCCCGAAATGCTCCGGGGCAGGCTAGCGGCGGTGTGCCCGGAAGGGTTTGAGCGAGGGGGCGTCCCAAATCCTTTTCTTGTCCTGACTTCCCCCAATTTTAGCTGATCTCAAAACCTTCCTGACGGTTACAAGTTTTTAAGAAAATTGTATACTATGAAATCTATATGGAATGGTTCTGTGGGATTCGGCTTGGTGAATATCCCGGTAAAGCTTTACAGTGCCTCTGAAGAACGGCGCCTGAACCTGGACATGCTTGACAAAAGTGATCTGAGTAGAATCAGGTATAAGCGAGTGAATGAAAACACAGGAAAAGAGGTGGCCTGGGGCGATATTGTAAAGGGATACCTGATGGATGATGAGTACATTGTAATAACTGATGAAGATTTTGAAAAGGCCAGCGCCAAGAAAAGCAAGGTCATTGAAATAACAGAATTTGTTGATGAAGACAAAATAGCCAATATGCTTTTCAAAAAACCCTATTATCTGGAGCCGGAAAAAGGGGGCGCCCGACCCTACGCGCTGTTGAGAGATGCGCTCAAAAAAACCAAGAAAGTGGGAGTAGCAAGCTTTGTATTACGGCAAAAAGAAAGCCTTGCCCTGGTAAGTGCCAATGAAGACGTACTGATGCTCCATGTGATAAGGTTTGCCAATGAGATCAGGGATACCGGAGACCTGGACCTGCCCGTGAACTCTGATATAAAACACAAAGAGTTGGACATGGCGATAAACCTCATTGAGCAATATTCTAAGGAATTTGATCTTTCTGACTACAACGACGTCTACAACGATGAGTTAATGAAAGTGATTGAAGATAAGGCCAAAGGCAAAAAGACAAAAGTGAAAAAGCTGGAAGTGGCGCCTACAAAATCGCAGGACCTGATGGCGCAATTGAAAGCCAGTCTGGACCAGAAAAAGAAGAAAGCTTCATAACTCGCTGCTTCTTTAAATTCATGTGGTCCAAGTGCACTTAGTCTTCAATATAGCTGATTTTGTCGCCCTGGCCAATCTTGTAGCGGTCGGTAAACCCGCCCACAACTTCTACTACATATTTCGCCTCCCCATAAGAAGGAATCTTCTTTTCAGAAAAAGGAGTGGTAAACTTATGTAATGTAATTATTTTGCCTTCGGCATCTACATAAAGGATATCAAGCGAAATACTGGTGTCCTTCATCCAAAAGCTTTGTTCTTTGGGTTGTTGAAAAACAAACAACATACCAATGGAATCGGGCATGCTGGTCCTGTACATCATGCCCTGAGCGCGATCCTTGTCATTGTCTGCAATTTCAATATCAATAGCTTTTATAGTGTCGCCACTTTCGCCTTTTATGAAGAAAAGCCTTCCTTCTTTTACAAACTGCGGTTCATCAGTTCTGGTCTCGTAGTTTACGTCTGGCTTCTTTTCCCTTGTACATCCAACGCTTAAGATCAAAGCAACCAAAATTATTAGAACAACAAGGCCTATTAAAGTGGTTTTCTCCCTCTTGCTCAGCTTAATCGGCCCCTTTTTCTTCTTAGATTTTGATTTTTCTTTTTTTGCCATCTTCACGCAGTGATATAAGAATGAAATTAGATAGAAAGTATGTTATAATACAAAAAAAGTATTGCTTCAGCAGACAATATTAGGCATTCTATTGTTCAAAATGAAAAATACGAACTACTAAATACACTAACTAACCGCCAGGTTTTCTGTTCGTGATTTTTTCAAAGTTCTTGAGACAGAATTAGCAATCAGCAGCGATGTTTGGTCTAGGGAAAAATGCATTAAAAAGTATCAGCAATCTCATAGTTTTTCCTGGCATTGATCTACATCCTGCCTTTATGTTAGTGTAGTACCTCGGCCAGCACCGATAGTGATTTTACCTCACCAAATGAAGCGATATGTAATTTATAGAACTTTATGAGTATCTCCACCAGGTCTCGCCGTACCGCTCCATTGGTTGTTGGTGCCTGCTGGTAATTAACCCTTATCAGTTGGTCTAGCAGGCCTTTTTCAAATTGCGCCAGTTCCTGATGGTTCATATGCAGATGCACCTGGCCAAAGACCTCTTCTGCCGACTCTATCGAGAAACCCAAATATTTGGTGAGCTTGCACATAAACTGAATATGAAAGCTTTCGAAATTCTGATCGAGGTGGTCCAGAATCAGTAAGGAATCGGTGATGAATGAAAATAAGTTTCGATCTTCAGATTCTTCTTTCAGGGCTTTGATCAGGATTTCTGTCAGGAAGATAGCCAGCGAGGATTTGGTAATGTCGTAGGGAATGGAGGCATAATAAGCCGCGCATTTATACTCCGATATTCTGTTGATGTCTTTGCCATGTTTGTGATAAACTACCATATCGAGTTGCGTCAGGGGCTGGTACAAGGCAATCCTTTGTCTTGATTTGGCAGAGCGGATTCCGTTAACAATATAGGTTTGGAGGCCAAAGAGTTCAGTATAAATTTTGACTATTATTGAACTTTCTCTGTATTTGATGTAGCTCAGAACAATACCTTTGGTTTTGTATATCATTAGTGAAGGAATGCAATTTTCCCTATATAAGTTTCTTCGCCATCCTGAGAAGCACTGAAGACGAGATATACACCGGAAGCAGCTCTGCGGCCGGACAAGGTATTCCCATCCCAGCTTGCTGTTCCTCCCAGGCCATTGATTTCCCGCACAAGGTTGCCCGATACATCCGTTATTTTAACATTAGCTCCGTCTACGAGGCCTGTTATAGCGATGGTTCCGCTGAAGCCAGGAAGCACCGGATTCGGAAAAATTTTCACTTGCTGGTGGTTTGGTTTTCCCTCGGAAGCATTGCTGCGGTAGGAGACCAGCCCTTTTGAAGTGGCTATGAAAAGCTCTCCGGTAGTCCGGTTGATCTCAATATCGAGAATTGAATTGGAAAGCAGGGGACTGTTTTCTTCCGTAAAGTGATGGATCAGGCTATCACCATCTTCGGAAAAAAGCCATAAACCTTCAGCCGTAGCAATCCATTTTCTGTTGGCGGCATCTATGCCAAGTGCATCTACCTTTTGATATTTTAGTAAATCGTCGTTTTGATATTCGGGAATAATGCTGTTAGCCCCTCCTTCAAAAACATTGCCCTGGTCATTTAGCCAGGCAATGCCCGAAGAAGTACCATACCACAGATAGCCATACTTGTCAAAATCAAAGGCAGTAACGGTTTCTTGGATCAAATTTCTGCTTCCTGCGGTGAGGTGCTGCGTATTTCCCGTTTCGGGATCAAGTACGACCATCCCTTTTTCAAGCCGTAGCCAAACGGATTGATCGGGAGCAATTTTGATCTCTTTTATATGGGCAGCTCCGGTAATGGTAAAATCAATTTCCTGCTCCTCACTCAGCGCCCATAACTTATCGGGGCTGCTGTATTCGCTTAGCCATATCAACTCATCAGAGGCCTCCGCCAGGGCAGAAATATTACCGGTAGTAAGCGCGCTGCTGCTAGCACCGAATGGCCTGCTAAATTCTTTGCTGTTAACATTGTACCCAATCAAGCCCCCGCCGAAAGTACCAATGAGTAGATTGGCTGTACCTGCATGGTAAGTAAGATCCGTAAAATCAGTCAATCCTGATAAATACGGCGTACTGGCAGCGTTGTAATTCAGCCATTCGCCATCCTGGAAAATGGAAATACTACCTGGAATGTCTCTTTTTGAAAAGTCTTCATCGATGCCCCTTTCAATTCCGGCAATGCTTTTTTCGTAATAGGTTAACCGGCTAATGTTGTCAGAAGCAGGTCCCGGCGGATAAATTCCCATTTCCCTTCCTGATTTTTCCGAAACCAAGCCAAGCTTCCGATCCGCAATCCACATGTCGCCGTCTTCAATAATGATCAGGTCTGAGGGATTTGAGATATAATCCGCTGCCAATTGAATGACCTCATTCTCCTTATTTATTTGAAAGATGTTCCCGCCGCTTGAATCATTGCCAATGGTATACAAGGATCCTGAAGATACTGTCAGGTTTTTTAAACGACCTTCCTGAGGGATAAAAATTTCTTCCCACGTATTTTCATGATACACAAACAAACCTGAGTCCGCAAAGGAAGCATAGAGTTTTTCGTTGAATCCCGCCACCAAATCTACTGCCGCATTTGGGTAGTCCAAGGTACTGTTCAAACTATACCAGTTATTAAAGTCCATCAGGTTATTGGAAGGCGCAACCGAGGTGCCTAATATACCTGCTGGTGTGGCGAGAAAGAGACTGTCTCCGATGATCGTGCCTGAAACGCCGGCAACACGCTGCCCGTCATTTCCTATATTCCCATACGTTTCCCTGACGAGCCCTTGTTCGTAATCAAGTGCTGCAAGTCCAAAGCCAGTACACAAATAGGCGACACCATTATAAAAGATGATGTCATTTATACTTTTGTCGTCTAGGTCAGAAATCAGGCGGATATCATTTATTCCCTGCAACGCATTGTTTGTGAGAATATCCAGATGCCCACTGGAATACCCGATTATCAGTTTTTTGCCGTCTGGACTTACGGCCATTGCGGAAATGCCTACATCGCCAAAGCCATCGGCCTTGGTCAGTTTATTAATGCTATTGTCTGAGGGGTCGTAATAAAACAGGCCATTTGCTGCGGCCACAAAAATCTTTTGATTGTAGTATACCAGCAACCGCGAGTCACTATAGTTTAAGTGGCTTCGCCAGGTGCCGACGGGAATATCCTGAGCGCTGAGAATGCCACTAAATAGCAGACATAAAATGGTGAAAATAATGCCTTGCTTCATGCTAAATCCGTTGTCCTTCAAAAAAGCACTTTCTGCACCTTGCTTCATAGGCTGATTTTTCTCCCAGCATCACTTTTTGCTTGTCTTCCGATAATCTATAGGAGTAGCTTGCTACTGCACCGCAAACCATGCAAATGGCATGTACTTTGGTGACGAACTCTGCAATGGCCATCAGATGCGGCATGGGACCAAAGGGTTTTCCACTGAAGTCCATGTCGAGTCCTGCCACAATTATTCTTTTGCCGCCCGATGCCAGTTGATTACATACTTCCACGAGATGATCATCGAAAAATTGGGCCTCATCAATACCCACCACATTGCTATTTGCAGAAATGAGCGTTATATCTTCAGAAAAATCTACGGGTGTGCAGCGGATTGTATTGGAATTATGCGACACTACATTCGCACTATGATAGCGTGTATCAATAGAAGGTTTGAATATTTCCACCTTTTGTCCGGCCAGCAATGCCCGGTTGAGCCTGCGGATCAATTCCTCGGTTTTTCCCGAGAACATGGAACCGCAAATCACTTCGATCCACCCAACGCCATGTTTCTTATCAGTCGGGAAGTTACCAAGGTGGGGTTCTAGAAACATAATTGAATTTATAGTATCAGGTAAAAATAAGAAGTATTGCGCAGAAATGTATATGTGCGGCTAAATTTCCCGCTTTTGAACCAGACGGAGCTACGATGAGTATTCCATATGAGGAAGCTTATAGAAATCTGGCACTTTCACAGAAATATCTCCGGTAGGTTTGCATTGACAAGCCAGCCGCTCATTTGCTTTCAATTTTCCCAGGTCGGCAAATTTTTCCTCCGACCTTGAGCGGGGCGTCAGGTTTTCGCTTCCTTTCAAGATAATCATTTTACAGGTAGTACAATTTCCCTTTTTTCCACATGCATGCATCCAGTCGATGAAATTTGCATGGATATTATCGAGTATGCTCAGGTTTGGATCTCCGCTGATGTTCTTATTAAATAAATTTTCAATAATGATCTGTGGCATTGGCAGATGTCTTTCTTGCTAAGATACCTAAACTGTCGGATTGGCAAGGGAGTTTATATCGGGTGGATAATCCTTATCCTACAAATTTCCTTTGTGGTCGCAGGATTCGGCAATATTTTTGATTAAATAGCCGAAGGATTCAGAACAATTATTTAGTTTGAAACTTTAATTGAAGTAGCGGGGACCGAATGCAGGCTCAAAGGGAATGGATGCAAACAGAAGTGCAATGTTGTTAAGTTAATAAATGATCCTTCTCCTTTAGGAGAGGGACCGACGGTGAGGTATTAAAAAAGCTTAACTTACCGACATTGAACAGAAGTGGCTGTGCTCACTCGAAAACTTCCAGGCAAATTTTTCCAAACCGGTTTGGAAAAAAACCTTTGATAGGCCGTGGGATTTTAGTTTTCTAAAACTATTTGCGGGCTTCCGATTAGTTGGTAAATTGACCCTGTTTACAAAATTTTTTGAGAAGATAGTATGGATAATCGATTAAATTACAATTCCATTGAGGCATACAGCGCAGCCTATACAAAAAAGCTGATCAATAGTTTCTTTAGTCTTGAAGAAGCCATCAATGGCAGACAAATCCTCACGCTTAGCAATATCAACCAGATAAACCTACTGATCATTAAAAACTTGTTCCAAAAATGGAAGAAGGAAACAGGTAAATTGCAAAGCCCCTACTTCGACTATGACCACCCGGATGTGAAGAAGGCTTTACAGCATTTTATGAACGTGTTGTCCAACAACATCACCATAAAGAAAATCCATTTTGAGCCATTGTTAAAGAAATCGGTGACGGATGCGATTTTCCTCATTTTCTCGCCCTACGTATTCTATAGTAAAGAAATCAACCATCCGGAAAGGACCAGAATTTCCCTGGATGATCTTTTGGAGATTGAAAAATACATCAAGATAAATAAGCTCCTACTGGATAAATTGATTTTGCAATTCAAACAGCAGGATATTAAAGAAGTTTTCAATGATGAGGGGATCAGCATATTCAATGAAGTTTATGAAAATACAGAATTGCCGCCGGTATCATGGGACGAGTATTTTGCTAAATTCTCAGAGGTTCATCCATTGTCTATGGATACCATTTTTGATGATGCCCAACACGAAACTTTGGATGAAGACTTTGTAAAGCCACTGGTTAAAGATTCGGAAAAAGCTGCAACTGTCAGGAAGAAAACGGAGCATGAAGAGGTAAAAAATCTGAATGAACGCTTTCAAAAGCCTCATAAAACGCTGCATGAGCAACTGGCCTCCAAACCAGCCTCTACATTGGCGGACTTGCATCAAAAGCATAAGATCGATAGTATTAAAAAATACATTTCGCTCAATCAGAAGTTCATGTTTATCAACGAACTTTTCAGTGGCAGCCAGGCTGAATACCAGGAAGCCCTGGAAAAGTTGGAAGTGAGCAACCACAGAAGGGAAGCTTTGGCGGTCTTGCAACCTTACCAGCAAAAGCACCAGTGGGACGATGAATCCGAAGAGGTGGTAGAATTTATGGAAATTTTGTCCAAGAAGTTTTCCTGATTCTCACACAGAGCGGAAATTGGCTCGGGTCCGAAGGTATGCGATCATGCAGTTGGGTCTCTAGAAGTTGTACCTTACCCCCAGGCCACCCTGAATGGCGTGAAAGTCTTCTTTATTGTTAACCCTGATGAAAGCGCCCATTTCTGCAAAGGCAGCCAGGGGTATTTCTTTAAATGCATATTCGAAGCCTAGCATTACCTCCGGCCCATATTCCAGCAGTCTTTGGTTAAAGCTTTTGATGTCGCTTCTGTTCGGATCAGGCTTGTACTCATACAGATATTTGACGTCAATTATTCGCATTACTGCGCCTATGCCAATATACCAGTCAAGGTTTTCAAAACCTCTGCTCGAAAGTGCCCGGGGAATAGGGTTGTGCATCATCATTCTTGCCTGAGCCGCATAAACCCCCTCAACACTGTGCATGAAATAGCCAAAATCTGCTATCTCCCGGCCCTCATATTCCATTTTTGTCTCTTCAAGAAAATTATCTACAATTTGCTGTTCGGAAACAGAAGTATTTGATAGTCCTGCCGCTACTTCAAAAGCAAAGCGTTTCAAAAAGTACATCTTATAAGTTACAGCCATTGGCGCACCTACCTTCAGGCCTATTCCGCCTATGTACTTCTTTTCCTGCATTACCACACAGGTATAGGTACCATTTAATCCATTTTGTGCATAAGCTGCTACAGATAATAGAAGTAGGATAGCAGAAAAGAAAAAAGCCCTGGTTCTTTGCATTACAATGTCATTTCAGCAAAGATCAGAAAATAGCAGGCGTATAATTATTTTAAGACCAAGCGAAAAACAGATGTGTAATGTTTCTCCGGAAAATTGCCAAAGAATTGCATTGAAGGATTAATTTCAGAAAAAAGTAGAATTTAAAAGCTATCGTTTTATGAACTTTTCTATTATCAATTTGTCATCCGCGACATAACGCTCTATGGTCGTATCTGCAACCGATAATTCATTTTCCGAGGCGAATTTTTCTATTTTTGCTTCGATTTTTTCCCGGGTGGGCATCACCACATTGTGCGATTCAATAGTGGCGCGAATCATTTTTCCCCCTTTGATATCTATCACCTCAATCCCTTCTGGAATTTCTACAGCTTGTTTTTCTAGCAGAATCCCAACAAACATGTGAACGCTATCTTCAGTAAATACGCCGAAATTGATAACTGTCAAATCTCCAGACAAAGTTTTGGCGTCTAATATGCCTTTGCTCTTGAAAAACAGCGGGGCAATAGTATCGCGCTCATAAATTCCTTCGTAATAATTGCCCGCTACTTTGTAGGCATTCACCTCAGTTACCTCAAGCTTAGCCTCATTGAATCCTCCTAAAATATAAAATGCAGCCAAAGCTACTATCAACAACACAGCAATGGTCCATAACAATTTTCGTTGCATGGTTTAATTTAATTCTGAAATGAAAACTAGATGAATATTTAAAAAATCAGTAGGAATTAATGCCAAATCAAATTTTCCTGGTCTTTGCTGCTACGGGATTGATCCGGAGTGGACAATCCGAAACTGTCTATGTACTTGAACTTGTATAAAATGTAGTACATAAAATTAAAAGAGAGGTTGGAATTAGTAGACAGGCTTTTTTTAGCGACGGTTTTTGTTTCAGAAGGCAATTTTGGCTGACCTGCAGCTTTCGTTTCCTCCTCGCATTGCTGGATGGCGTCTTCCGTAGTTTCGGGCGACAAAACGGATTCTTTCTGACCCGCTTCGAGTAAACTGAATCCCGGCCTCTCGGAACGAGAAGCATCATCTGCAATGGCGTCAAGCGATACCAAAACCACAAAACAGGTACTTATAAAAAACAGGATGGTTTTCAGTTTCATTGATCTGCGTTTAGATAGAACAAAGTTAAAAGAATTTGAGCCAATCACAATATTCTAAGGGCATTGTTTCAGATATAATAATGTGCAACTCTTTGTAAGTCAACAACAAAACATGAATATTATTTTAATGTTAATTAGCAAGTTTCCGGCGAATCGCTAGCGGGGAATCAAGCATCCGTTCAAATTAACCTGATGCCTTTGGCATAAAAATTTGTGAAGCCCTGGCGTGGAAGCCTATTTTATGAAAGACTTTATCCAAAATCGCTTAACTTAGCAAGAAAAGAACACTCTAAATAACAATTCAAACCATTAACTGAAAGTAAGCAATATGAATTACAATGCAATCCTGCTTGTTGTTTTCATTTCATGGACGTTTGCCTGTACTCCAAAAACCAGTACCAGCCAGACCCCTGAAACCAATCAAGCCACAGTTACAGAACAAGAAACTGCGCCAGACAAAATTTTCCCCTATCCCATTCAGCAACATGAGATGGACAACGGCCTCAACGTAGTCACTGTGGAATACCCCAGCGACGGGCTGGCCGCTTTTTATATAGTGGTAGAAGTTGGTTCGCGAGAGGAGGTAGAAGAGGGAAAAACCGGCTTCGCCCATTTCTTTGAACATATGATGTTCAGGGGAACAGACAACTACTCGAAAGAGGAATACAGCGAGACCCTCAAATCAATAGGAGCAGCGGCAAATGCCAACACCTGGCTTGACCGCACCGTGTACCACATGACGGGCAATGCAGAAATGCTTGATAAAATGTTCGAAATTGAAGCCGACAGGTTCATGAACCTCAACTACTCAGTGCATGATTTTAAAACCGAAGCGGGCGCTGTAAAAGGGGAATACACTAAGAACTACGCCAGCCCCTATCAGCAGATCAACGAAAAAATGGTGGATGCTGCATTTGAAAACCACACTTACAAGCATACAACCATGGGATTTTGGGAGGACGTAGTGGATATGCCCAACCAGTACGATTATTCCCTCACATTTTTTGATAGATTTTACCGTCCCGAATATACCACCATCCTGGTAGTGGGTGATGTGACAGCAGATGAAGTAAACAGGTTGTCAGAAAAATATTTCGGAATGTGGGAAAGAGGCGATTATAAGCCGCAAATTCCTGAGGAACCGGAACAAACTGAGACAAAAACCGCGCATGTACAGAATGAGAATTTTCCCCCTTATTTAAGTTTGAATTACAAAAGCGCTCCCTATGACGATCAATCTATAGAGCTTGCAGCATTGGATGTAATTTCAAATATCTTGTTTTCCGAGCGTTCAGATCTTTACAAAAAGTTAGTATTGGAAGAACAGAAACTAAGATTCTTAAGCGGAGGGGCTTTTTTTACAAAGGATCCTTATTTATTTTCTATCAGAAGCTCGCTGGTGAACGCGGAAGACATGCAATATGTAAAGGATGAAATAACAAATGCGCTGAACGAACTTAAAACCACGCCGGTAGATGCGCTACTGCTGCAAAATTCAAAATCTAATTTGAAGTACAGTTTTGCGATGGCACTGGATAATCCTACTGACATTGCTGAAATGCTAAGTTATTCTATTTGGGTAAGTGGAGACCCGGAGTCTTTTAACAGGCTTTATGCTTTGTATGAAAAAGTAACTCCGGATGATATCATGGAAACAGCAAAGAAGTACTTTGTACCAGAAAAATTAACCATTGCAACTATTTCACCAAAAGAAGAAGGAGGCCTTAAGTAATGCAACATATAAAAAAGATAACGCTGGCTATAATAAGCATTGTTTTATTATACATCCCATTAAGCGCACAAGAGGTTGTAACCTTGAAGCAACCCATGTCCAATAAAATTGTAGTAAAGCTGATGTTCCGAAACGGTTCTATCACAGACCCTCAGGGAAAAGAAGGACTAACGTACCTAACTGCGTCCATGATTGCAAACGGCGGCACAGAATCGCTCACCAAAACAGAAATTGATAGCATTATCTATCCCATGGCAGCTCAGTATGGCGCCTCTGTCGACAAAGAAGTTTCGGTGTTTACTTTCGAATTTCACAAAGATTGGGTGGAGGATTTCTATCCGATCCTAAGGGATTTAATGGTCACGCCCTCGTTCAGCGAAGCTGATTTCAACAGATTAAAGAGCAATCAGCAAAATTATGTTGATCAGATAATCCGCGCTTCATCCGATGAAGAATACAGCAAGAAGGCACTGGAGGATCTACTTTTCCGCGGTACCAATTATCAGCATATGGTACAAGGTACCACGGCGGGCGTTAGCAACATTTCGTTAGAAGATGTAAAAAATCATTACGATCAATTTTTTACGAAAAACAATGTGATGATTGGCCTTGCCGGCAGTTATTCCGATGATTTTTTGAGCCGGCTTAAAGCAGATATTGCCACTATGTCGGCCGAAACACCTGAAATTCCGGAGCCGGGGAAAGCCAATCAACCAAATGGCATAGAAGTAGAAATAATTTCTAAAGAGAACGCCCTCGGATCTGCAATATTCACCGGAGCGCCGCTTTCCATCACCAGGGCTGATGACGATTTTGCCGCTTTAATGATTGCCAACTCATGGTTGGGTGAGCATAGAAAATCATATAGCCGCTTATACCAGAAGATCAGGGAAACGCGCTCCATGAATTATGGAGATTACTCCTATATAGAATGGTATGAGCAGGGCGGGAGTTATCAGCTACCACCTTCCGGCGTGCCAAGATCATCCAACTATTTTGCAGTTTGGATCAGGCCGGTTCAGATCGGAACACAGCTCAAAGAACAGTATGAGGAACTGAAGGATATTAATATTGGGCATGCTCATTTTGCCCTGCGATTGGCAATTAGAGAAATAGATCTTTTGGTTGAAAACGGACTTTCTCAGGAAGATTTTGAACGCACCAAGCAGTTTTTGAGGAGTTACATAAAACTATACATTCAAACTCCGGAGAAAGAATTAGGGTTTCTAATGGATTCCCGGTTTTATGGCCGGAACGACTATATCAAAGAATTAGACGCGCTCCTGGCAGAGGTAACGCTAGCGCAGGTGAACGACGCTGTTAAAAAATACCTGCAGACCGACAACATGTTTGTTACCATTGTTACGGACGACAGTGAGGCTGGACCGCTTGCAGAAAGCCTGAAAGAAAATTCACCTTCGCCAATGAGTTACTCGAATTTGGTAAAGGAGGGCTTGCCTGAAGAGGTAATCGCAGAGGATGAGGAAGTAGCAACCTATCCGTTGAATGTGACCTCAGTGGAAATTATACCCAGTGCAAACACATTCGGGAATAGCAAAGAATAGCAGTCTCTGCATTTTCCTGCCGTCATTTGAATTGGAAAACGTAAATCCTCTCGTTCCTTTTCGTAGGATCGAGAGGATTTTACCAACCAACATATAGAATAAGTGTTCCTTCAGCATTTCTGTTTATGCAAACTATCGAATGGGAAGATTTTGAAAAAGTTTCATTGCGTGTAGGCACCATATTAAGGGTCGAAAATTTTCCAGAGGCTCGTAAACCGGCTTTTAAAGTCTGGGTCGACCTCGGTCAGGAGTTGGGGGTCAAAAAATCCAGTGCTCAAATTACCAGGCACTACAGTCCCGAATCCCTCATCGGATCACAAGTCGTTTGCGTAGTAAACTTTGCAGCCCGACAGATAGGCCCTTTTATGTCGGAAATATTGATTACAGGTTTTCCTGATGAAAACGGCGATATTGTCTTAGCCCGGCCCGACTATCCGGTGCCAAATGGAAGCAGATTGATCTAAAAATGTAAGACGTTCAACGACCCGCAGTTATGCACTATAGTTTCAGAGGATTGCAAAGGGAGGATATACCGGCGATGCACCAGGCTTTTTTGAAGGCTTTTGCAGATTATCAATTGCCTTTTCAGCTAAGCTTTGATCAATTTGTGCAAAAGTTCATCTACAAATTGAATATAGACTACGATTTATCAGTAGGGACATTTTTTAAAGGCCATTTAGTGGGATTTATTTTTTCCAGTACTGGTATATACAGGGGCAAACAGACTGCCTACAATGGAGGAACCGGCGTAGTTAATGAACACAGGGGAAACAACCTCACCATTAGAATGTACGACTATTTGATCCCAAAGCTAAAAGAACGCAATATCCGGCAGGCAGTACTGGAAGTATTAACAGAAAATGAGCGGGCGGTCAAAAGTTATGAACGTTGTGGATTCTCGATTTATACCACCTACCATTGCTATAAATTGAAAAAGTTCAGCAACCCGGCCAGTAGTTTACTTTCTCAGATATCCATTAGTAGAACCACCAAACCAGATTGGTCCCTTTATGAAAAGTTTGCGGATACGACACCTTATTTTTTGGATTCAACTCCTATACTAAAGCAAAATTTGGAGCACGAGCATCTGGCCGAAGCCCGCCTCGGAGATGAAATTCTAGGATATATCATATTTCAGCCACAGGTATCCCGCTTATCGCATATAGCAGTAGATAAAAACCGGCGAGGGAATGGGATTGGAAAGATGCTCTTGGATTACGCCCTGAAAGCTTCCCATACAAACTCTCTCACGGTCTTAAATGTGGATCAAAGCCAAAAGACCCTCATCAACATTCTAAAACATATTGGGTTTGAGCCAACTGTTGACCAGTTCGAAATGGTACGGGAAATTTAGGTTTTTAATTTTTAAATAGCTGTTTTTTCAGCAGGCCTTAATTATTGGATTGCTGTATATTAGCATTTTACCTCAGTGCGCCATGAATTACTCTTTTTCTTTATTGTCAGAAATTACAGGCGGGAAGTTGATTCAGCTTATAAAAGATGAGCCCGTAGAATATTTGTTGACTGACAGTAGAAAACTGACCATCAACAAAGCCGCAGTTTTTTTTGCCATTCACGGCGAGCGCCATGACGGGCATTTGTTTCTAAGGGATTTATATGACAAAGGCATCAGACAATTTGTGGTAGAACAGGAAATTGATCCCAGTGAATTTCCTGACGCCAATGTTCTGGAGGTAAAAAGCAGTATTGTGGCCTTGCAACTTTTGGCGGCCAAACACAGAGCGGGATTTGATATTCCGGTGGTGGGAATCACTGGAAGTAACGGAAAGACCATTGTTAAAGAATGGTTGTCGCAGTTACTATTTCCCAAGGTGAAAGTTGTTAAGAGTCCCAAAAGCTACAATTCTCAAATAGGGGTTCCGCTGAGTGTCTGGCAGATGAATAAGGTGCATGAAATAGCCATTTTTGAAGCAGGAATTTCGCTTCCCGGCGAGATGCAGAAGATTCAGAGGGTGATGGATCCTCAGACTGGAATATTTACCAATATAGGTACGGCCCACGATGAAGGTTTTGGAAGCAGAAGGGATAAAATCCTGGAGAAGTCACTGCTTTTCAAGAATTCCGACCGGATTATCTATTGTAATGATCATAAGGAAATCCGTGATGTGCTGGAAGAAACGTTTGTTAGCGCCGTCTTGTTTTCCTGGGGCACAAGTCCGGACAGCAACATCAAAATTAACCGCCTGTCGAAGGAAAGCAATTCTTCTGTTATCAATCTTAGCTTTAAAGGGAAGCAGGCGGAATTCACACTCCCGTTCAGAGATGATGCCTCCATTGAAAATTGCATGCATTGCATTGCATATTTGCTACTAGAGTCATTTTCTCCTGCCTACATTCAGCAACAAATAAATCTATTGGATACGGTCTCAAAAAGGTTGGAGCTAAAACAGGCGATCAATGAGTGCTATCTGATAGATGATTCCTATAACAATGATTTTGCGGGATTGCAGATAGCCCTGGATTTTATGGGGCAGCAAAAGCAGAAGGATAAGAAGACGCTTATTTTGTCTGATCTGCTTCAAACAGGTCTGCAGGAAGAGCTTCTGTATAGGAATGTTGCCGCTCTACTAAAACACAGAGGAATTGCGCGGCTGGTGGGAATAGGAACTGCCATTTCAAAAAACAGACACTGCTTCGAAATGCCGGCTGCTTTTTATGAAAATACAGAAGCATTTCTCTCAAGCTTTGAAAAAAAGGATTTCGAAAAGGAGTTGATACTCATCAAAGGAGCACGGAACTTCAGGTTTGGGAGGATCGTAAACCTGCTTCAGCAGAAGATGCATGGTACTGTACTGGAAATCAATTTAGATGCACTTACCAACAATCTGAATTTTTACCGGAGCAGACTTTCGGCAGGTACCAAACTCATGGTGATGGTAAAGGCATTTGCCTATGGGAGTGGCAGCCAGGAGGTAGCAAATCTTCTGCAATACCATCGCGTCGATTACCTTGCAGTGGCTTACGCCGATGAGGGCGTGGTGCTTCGGGAAAACGGCATTACTATTCCTATCATGGTCATGAATGCCGCTCCTGCCAATTTTGCGCAACTGATCCGCTACCACTTAGAACCCGAAATTTATAGCATTACACAGCTAAAGTCCTGGTTGAACTATATTGAAAATGAAAACAAGCCGGCTCCTGTACACATAAAATTAGATACTGGCATGCATCGGCTGGGGTTTGAATTTAATGATCTTGACCATCTGATTGAAATCATCAATAACAGACCCGAATTGAAGATCGCCAGCATTTTTACGCACCTGGCAGGGTCTGATGAAGTCCTACACAATGATTTTTCTCACCTGCAGGCCCGTAATTTCCTGGAAATGACCTCTAAAATTTCGATGAAGACAGGCATCAGACCATTACTTCATATTTTGAATTCACCTGGAATCATAAGGTTTCCGGAATACCACTTCGACATGGTACGGCTTGGAATAGGGCTATACGGCGTGGAGGTAAATAAAATGTTTCAGCAACATTTGGTTCCCATTAGCACGTTAAAGACAACCATTTCGCAGATAAAGAAGATTAAAAAAGGGGAGTCAGTCGGCTATGGTAGAAAAGGCCTTGCGAAGAGCGATATTACCATTGCAACCATTGCGATCGGGTATGCGGATGGCTTTAACAGGAAATTCAGCAACGGAAAAGGCCATGTATTGGTGAGCGGAAAAGAGGCCCCCGTAATTGGCAATGTGTGCATGGACATGACCATGATTGATATCACAGGTATTCCCGCAGAAGAAGGCGATGAAGTAATCATCTTTGGAAGGGAGAGGCCTATTTCTTCCCTTGCCGCCGAGATTGATACAATTCCTTATGAAATCCTAACAAATGTCAGCGAAAGGGTGAAGCGGGTATTCTTCTCAGAATAAATACACCGCCGCCCCAGCTTTGTACCGCTGATCCGAAATTGTACCGCTGAACAGGATTTGTAATCCGGATCTTTATGGAGCCAGAAATATTTGTCTAGTATAAAGCGAGAGCCCATCCCCCTCAATAAAGCAATCTACGCAAGCATTGGGCTAAAACAAGTCTCCTAAAAACTCGAATACAAAAGCCACCAAATTGAAAATCAGTACTATCAGGCCAATAAATATCGCAAGAAGAACTATCAGCGTTACCATTACCACACCTTTTCCGCTACCCTGGTACTTTCCTTCCTGGTAATGCCTTTTTAGTAGCCTTACATTCCGGTCGTTCGCCTTGAAGAAAAAGTCGAATATTGTTCCAAAAACAGGTATGGAACCTACAATCGTATCCACCAGCACGTTCACTATCATCAGCGCGACTACCTTACCACTCGCACCTTTCCGCGCCATCAACAGTATCAAAAACGAAGAAAAGGTAAAGGAGGTAACATCACCTAATCCGGGTACCAGTCCCAGAATAGGATCAATGCCAAACCTGAAATTGGTTCCTGGAATTTTATATTTAGAGTCTAAAAATGAAGAAAGCTTATCAATCCATCTAAAATCGGCAGCTTCGTTGAAATTATTTCTCATTGAATGAAAAAGTTTAAATTTTATCCATAACCTTTTCTCCTGCATATCAGTTTGAATGTAGTAATAAATAAAGATTTTTTTGATTATTAAATAATGTTCACTCCAAACGAACTATTTAATTTTCTGTTGCCTCCATTTTTTACGTACCGGGTACGATAGTGATTTGATTTTCAAACAGTAGGAAAAAGGTATGGATCAAGACCAAACGAACGCAGGGGAGAGAAAAGAAAAGAAGGGCCTGTTAGAATATATTCCTGATGGTGTACGGGAATACCTGGAAGTTACCGGCAGTATGACTGCTTTTGCAGCCAAGTTTTTTGTTGAAATATTCAAGCCCCCTTATGAAGTTAAAGAGGCTTTGCGGCAGGCGTATTTTTTGGGTTACAAATCTATTGTGCTGGTGAGTATTACCGGTTTCATCATTGGAATGGTGATGACCTTGCAGTCTCTGCCAACACTTGCACAATTCGGTGCAGAAGCCTGGATTCCGTCAATGATTTCTGTCTCTATTATCAGAGAAATCGGTCCCGTATTGACGGCGTTAATTTGTGCCGGAAAGGTGGGTTCCAGTATTGGGGCGGAGATAGGTTCAATGAAAGTGACGGAGCAAATAGATGCCATGGCGGTTTCCGGAGCAAAGCCTTACAATTATATAGTCGTAACTAGAGTGTTGGCAACCACCATTATGGTTCCCATTCTCGTTTTTTATGCAGACTTTATTGCCATTCTAGGCTCGTATGTAGGCTTGACTATTACCGAAGATATAAGCTTCTATTTGTTCTTAACCCGGGCCATGGACGCCGTGGAATATATGGATGTAGTGCCCTCTACCATCAAAACTATCATTTTTGGATTTGCCATCGGCATAGTAGGATGTTACAAAGGCTACAATGCAGAAAAAGGGACAGTAGGTGTAGGGAGGGCGGCAAACTCATCCGTAGTGGTTGCGTCTCTTCTGATTTTTGTTATCGATTTGATCGTAGTCCAGATTACTCAAATATTTATATAAGACTGTGAATACAGACACTTTACATAGAAAAGAAAATAGCGAGACTGCTGAAAAAGGTGAAGTTATCATCAATGTGAAGCACCTGAAAAAATCCTTTGGATCCACCAAGGTATTAAAGGACATTTCTTTTCAGCTACACAGGAAGGAGAACATTGCCATTTTAGGCACCTCCGGTACAGGGAAATCCGTTCTAATAAAATCCATTGTTGGGTTAATTCAGCCGGAAAGTGGAGTGCTTGAAGTCTTTGGTAAGAATATTTTAGGAAAAGATGATGAAGAAGAATGGGATAGCCTGAGAAGGAAAGTGGCATACTTATTTCAGGGCGGCGCTTTGTATGATTCTATGACGGTAAAGGAAAATCTTGAATTTCCTTTAAAGCGACAGGTCGAAAAGAAATCTAAATCCGAGATAGACCAGGCGGTAGATGAGGCATTGGAAAACGTAGGCTTACTGAAGGCTAAAAACAAAATGCCGGCTGAACTGTCCGGGGGAATGAAAAAACGAATTGCGCTTGCACGAACATTGATTCTCAAGCCGGATATCATGTTATACGATGAGCCCACTACCGGGCTAGACCCCGTTACCTCCAAGGAGATAAGCGAACTCATTCTGGAAATGCAGGAAAAATATGGCATATCTGCCATTATTGTGACACACGACATGCCGTGCGCCAAGATGACTGCAGACAAAGTAATTATTTTAAAGGAAGGAGTAGTAGGAGCCGAGGGAACTTACGAAGAACTGGAAAACTCCAAAGAAGATTGGGTAAGAGCCTTTTTTACATAGTAAAAAGAAGGGCGAAAATAAATAATACTTAAACTTTAACTATATGAGCAAAAAGATAAATAAAAATGTAAAGCTGGGTGCCTTTGTGATAGCGGGTATAATTATTTTTATAGGTGCTGTCTATTACATTGGTGCACAGAAAAACATCTTTGGAAACACAGTCCAAATTACCGCATTTTTTAAGAATGTCGGGGGTTTGCAGGTAGGGAACAACGTCCGCTACTCCGGTATCAACATTGGGACGGTTGAAAGCATATCGATTGTCAGTGATGTGAAAATCAGAGTTGTGATGCGTGTGGATAGAGAATCGAGTCGTTTTATTAAACAAGATGCAGAGGTGTCCATTGGATCAGAAGGATTGATGGGGAGTAAAGTGATCAGCATTTCTTCAGGAACGGAAGACACTCCTAACATCGATGATCAGGCCGTTCTCACGGCTGTAGAGCCGGTAGAAATTGACCAGATACTGGCCGAACTGGAGAAAACCGCCAAACATGCGCAGGGAATCATGATCAATCTAGAAGAAATCACAACCCAGGTGCGACAGGGAGAAGGAACAATTGGTCGTCTTTTAACAGACCCCGAATTGGTCAACAATTTCGACCAGATGATCAACGCCTACCATAGAACGGGGCAAAATGCAGAGTTATTTACAGCGAATCTCGCGGAGGTATCTTCCGGCCTTCAAAACGGTCGGGGTACATTGGGAATGTTATTGGCAGACACCGTCATGGCAGGCCAGATAAAAATGACAGTAGATTCATTGTACAACACGCTGAGTAATACCGCAACCGCCTCCCAAAATCTGACCCTGTTCAGTAATAAATTGAATAATGAAGGCGGTACACTGGGAAAATTTCTAACGGATACCCTCATGGCAGAACAGGTTGAAAGATCGATCGCAAACATAAGCCGCGGCACCGAGGACCTGGAAGAAACCATTCAGAAGGTAAATAACAGCTGGTTGCTGAATTTATTTGGAGGTAGCAAAAAGGACAAAGACAAAAAGAGCAAAAGTACGGCAGAATCCTTAAGGTAGAGAACGCCTTGATATCTTATCTTTTGCGGATAAATCAGGTTCTGTCAAATCTCCTTTTGTCTATAGATATATGTATAAACCCACACGGTAAGACTGAAATGTCAGCCGGGCGGGAGCTGAAATTGGAGCATCAGCGCAGCCGAAAGCGTGAGCTCCAATTTCGAAAGGTAAAAATCTATCTATCTAAAACGGTGCCACCTGAAATGGCCTTCAAAAAACGCTGCCGAATCTACTAAGCGCGAATTTTTCCTCCCTACACGAATGCGAAAAATATAAGCCAAACAGCAATTAATACAGGCAGTAATATAGGAATTGAGAACCGGATGATATAGCCGAAAAAAGAAGGCATTTTTATTCCGATTTGTTCAGCAATGGATTTAACCATAAAATTAGGTCCGTTCCCGATGTACGTCATGGCACCAAAAAAGACAGCGGCTATAGAAATAGCTTTTAAATCCAGTACGGAATCGTAATATACACCACCGGCAGCAAAGGCCTGTACATCGCTCATCACGTTCAATGAAGCTCCCTGAGAAGCCATTGCGGCCGCCAGGAAATTCAGGTAAGTAGGGGCATTGTCAAGAAAGCCTGACAATATTCCCGTGCCCCAGTAAAGCGTGTTGTGGGTGATCAGTGCAGCTCCGGATTCGGATTTAGCGAAATCTCCTACGAGTTCCAGTGCAGGCATCATGGTCCCGAAGATCCCGATAAAGATAAATGCCACTTCTTTAATGGGTTCAAAATTAAAGTCATTTCCTGCCAATGCCTTTTTAGACGCGAATCTATAGGATAAGAATGCAACTGATAGCATGATAATTTCACGAACAAATGAAAAAACCTGACCGTCGTAGTGAATTCCCGGCACATATTCGGGGAAAACATTTGGATCAATAAAAACAGCTATGATGATAATTCCCAACCAAATAAAGTTTTTGGCACCCAAAAGCCGTACTTTGTTACTGTAAGTCACGTCCGGATCATCCAAAATATCCACTTCCGTATTGCGTTTATCTACGAAATAAAACACAACCACCAGAACAACGGTGGCGAAAGCCCATGCTCCTATATTATGCACGAGCGTCCAGAAAAAAGGCACCCCTTTCAAAAAGCCTAAGAACAGCGGCGGATCTCCAATGGGTGTTAAAGATCCACCTATATTGGACACCACAAATATGAAGAAGACGATGTGGTAGGCTTTAATCCTGCCCTTGTTCAACCGGATCAGAGGTCGGATCAACAACATCGAAGCTCCCGTGGTACCAATAAAGTTAGATATAACAGCGCCCGCCAGCAAAAGCAATGAATTCGTAAGGGGTGTTGATTTTTTATCAACATCTATTTTTATGCCTCCGGATGCTACATACAAAGAAGCCAGCAAGGCAATAAATTGAAAATATTCAAAAAGCGCATGTACAGGGCCATGAAAATTATGCAGAACAAACAAATAGTAGCCCACCACGATCACGGCAAGTATAACTGCTATTTTAGGATAGTTTTTATGCCAAAAATGTTCATAAAACAAAGGTCCGGTGGCAATCATAAGTAGCAGAACCACGAAAGGAATCACTGTCCACGCAGGGGCTGTCGTATGCGCTTCCTGATCTTCTTTGTGTAATATGGTTTCGTCCTGAGAGGTACTGTTTAATGTTGTGTCTGATTGAACAATGTCTTCCTGAAAATTTTCCGGAACAGCCTCTGCTAAAAGCATAGAATCTATCGATCCAAGAAAAAGAACATAGAAAAGCAACAACACAAATTTCTTCATAGAGTATTCGAGATTTTATCGGGAATTTTTTGGCCTGCTGAATCGATTGCACTTTGAGAAACAATAAAAAAAATAATAGTTAATTTTAAAATCACCATTAACTATTATCACCATGTTTCCTGAAAAGTAGCTCGTATCTAAACCATCTTAAATCGCAAAATACTTTTTTTTTTTAAAATGTGCGTTAAGTATTATTTATATTTCCTTAAATTAATTGTTTTTATACAATCGTAAACGCCGTTCGTACAAGGCTTTCTTTGGGAGAATATTTAACCGGGTATAATTACGGTTTTTCTGATGTGCCTGGCGCATCATCTAATGGCATGCATCCGCTGCCTCCATTTTCTCGCTCTTAAAAGAAGGCAAAAAGCCTATATGTGTCGTGGCCAATTGCGTTAAGTTTAGACCTTGCGTGGGGTGGTCGGAAATGAAATTCAGGGAATAGTGTTGCTGCTCAATTGGTGTTGCGATTTGAAATACCTAAAACCAAAATTCGTCTATTAACCCGGCTTGCTGTCAACAAAAAGTTGGACATTGGCAGTCAGTTTTGATCATTTTTAATACTTTTGAGAATACAATGCCTTCGGGTAGAATGAATGTCTGCTACAAAAAGATCTAAAGAACAAGCGGCTGAGGATAACCGATTTTATGAACATAGCCATTGACATAGGAAATTCGAAGGCAAAAGCCGGGATCTTTGAAGGTGATCAACAAGTTAGCACCATTCCTCACCTCGCTCACGATGAGCTGGTACAGTTTATTGAAGAAAACAGACCTGAGCATGTGATATTTGGTTCAGTAAATGTCGATCCTCAAGTTTTTATTCATAAGATTTCTCCTTCTATTCGCTGTTGGATAGCAAACCACCAGTTGAAGCTCCCTATTAAAAGTGCCTACACAACCCCACTCACGCTTGGCATCGATCGGATTGCGGGTGTGGTAGCAGCCAATCATTTATATCCTGCGCAAAATTGCCTTGTCATTGACATCGGCACCTGCATAACTTATGATGTAATAGAAAGCAGCGGCACTTATAAAGGAGGTAGCATTTCGCCCGGAATTCGAATAAAATTCAAGGCACTAAATACTTTTACGGCACGGTTGCCGTTTGTTGAAGCAGTAACTGATTTTCCAACTATTGGAGCAGATACTACCACCTCAATCCAGAGTGGGGTACTATTGGGGACGTTGGCGGAAATTGAAGGAATGATACAAAAACTGAGTTTTAATTTTTCAGATTTTAAGACAATTATTTGTGGAGGAGATTCAAAATTCTTTGAAAGTAAAATAAAAGCACCCATCTTTGTAGTCCCCGAATTGGTTCTAATCGGTCTAAACAGAATATTACAGTATAATGCATCACATATATAAGGTCATCTTATCTTTTATTCTCTTTATTGTTTTGGTTGGGGGAGTTAAAGCACAAATTGGTTATTCTCCCTATACAAGTAAAGGAATAGGAGACCTCACGAGTCTGAGCCACACGCATAACCGGGGAATGGGAGGAGTAGGAATCAGCAACGGAAGCAGCTTTTACTACAACAATGCAAATCCTGCCCTATTGCACCGCAATAGCCTCAGTATTTTTTCTATAGGAATGGCCGGTGAATACAAGCAGATTTCGAGCGGAGATATTTCACAAACAAATGTTATTGGAGGTTTCAACTACGCAGCCCTGGGCTTGCCACTAATGGTGGACAAGTGGACGCTCGGTTTCGGCGTCATGCCCTATTCAACAGTAAATTACAAGTACAACGTAGAAGAAGCTGTGACCGGAGATCCTGCTGCCAGGGTAGAGAAAATGTTTGAAGGTTCAGGAGGATTTAACAAATTGTTTGTTAGCAATGGATTCAGGCTTAACAAAAATCTCTCTTTTGGGTTAACAGTTGGTTATTTATTTGGATCAATAAAAGATCAGGTTGATAACACGCTTTTTACCTCCCGAATGGTGGAGGTAAGGGAAATAGTAAACGGAGATACGGTGACGTCGAATGTGCCCAGGGAGTTTCAGGCCGGAGGTGCGGTAAGTGTAGAAAGACTTACCATCGGAAATGTATACCTGATGGGCGGGCTCGCGTACAGGATGTTTTTAACGAAAACTTCTGCGCTGAACGTGGGCGTTACCTATGAAATGGGGGGAGAAAATGGTGCTAGACTTTATCAGAACATTAGAAGTTCCTATTCTGCAGAAAACAATGATTTTGCTAACGACACCATTAGCAATACGAAGGGAAATATTCATCTTCCCTCTACATTGGGGATCGGCGTTTCTTATGAAAAGGCATATAAATGGAACGTAGGGGTGGATGTATTACTTCGTGACTGGTCAAACTATAAAAATTATTTTGGTAGCAACGAGGGTTTCGAAAATAGTTTGAAAATTGCTGCGGGCGCGGAATTTATACCGGATATTTCTTCGGTTAACAGTTACCTAAAGCGCATGTCGTACAGGGTTGGATTTTCTCACCAGAAGATGCCTTATGAAATAAATAACGAGGTCATCAATGAGTTTGGTATAAATTTTGGAGTATCTCTGCCGGTGAGGAATTATTCAAGTTTTGACCTCGCGTTTGAACTTGGGCAAAGAGGCACCTCAAATCAGGATCTGATAAAAGAAAATTACTTTCAGGTCTTTCTGGGTGTCACCTTCAATGACAAGTGGTTTCTTAGAAGAAAGTTTGATTAATGTTTGCAGTGCTGGCAAAAAAATAAAATTAAGCGCAGAATGTTAACAAAAATTATTTTATTTGAAGCCCGATGTTAGAAAATAAGCATTTATAATTAAAATCAAATACAGATGAAAATAAAATCGGTAATTTTTATATGCTTCCTGGGTAGCATATTATTAATTAATCAGTCATTTGCGCAAGGTGGATGGAATTGGCCTGAAGATAAAGCTACTGCAGAGACTAAAAATGCATTGTATACAGATGCGCTCAGAGCAAATAATTATAGAGTCGCTGCGAATCACCTTTACTGGCTCTTAAATAATGCACCCGATCTCAATTCTTCGATCTATATCAATGGTGCGAAAATTTATGCCGGACTGGCTGAGGAGGAAAAAGACAAAGCCAAGCAAACAGTCTATGCAGATTCTGCGCTATTAATGTATGACCTGCGAATTAAATACTTTAATGAGGAGGCAGATGTACTGAATAGGAAGGCCTATGAAGCGTACAAATATTACAAAGACAACAGCGCCAAATACGATGAGCTTCTTCAAATGTTCAAAAAGACGTTCGAAATGAACGGCAACGACGTGATGGCTGTTAACACCATAGCTTATATGGATGTAATCAGAAGAGCGAAGTTGTCTGGCAAGGCACTTACTGATGAAGAAATTTTAGCCGAATATGATGTCATTTCTCAGGCTATTGACGCTAAGATTGCTGAAAATAACAGCGCCTCCTATGTGAGCTACAAGGACAAAATAGATGCCATGCTTTCGGAAGTTGTTACCGTGGACTGTGCATTCATTGAAAACAAATTGGGGCCAAGGCTAAAATCTAATCCTGAAGACCTGGGTAATGCTAAGAAGATCATCTCGCTTTCTTTAAACGGAAAATGTACCGATAGCCCCTTATTTATGGAGGCAGCAAAAATCGTACATGAGAAGGAACCAAACTATGCAATTGCCAGAGTAGTAGCCCTAAAAGCAAAAGCCGATGGTGACCTTGAGACAGCCGCGACGTATTTCGAGCAGGCATTGACCTTGACTGATCAAAACACCCAAAAAGCTGAAGTTTACATGGAATTGGCTGACGTTGCCTCCCGAAGGGGCCAAAAGAGTACTGCCAGAGATAATGCTTTAAAAGCTGTGGGAGTTGATCCTAGCCGAACAGAAGCTTATACTTTCATTGGCGATCTTTACTTCAAGAGCTATGAGCAATGCAAGGGTGGAGAGAATATCGTTCATGACAGGGGAGTGTTTCTAGCCGCTTATGAAATGTACAAGCGAGGTGGTGCCAGCTCCAGAATGGCCAATGCCAAAGAACAATTCCCTTCGGCTGAGGAGATTTTTACCTACAATATGCAAGTAGGCCAACAAATGACAGTAGGATGCTGGATCAATGAAACAGTTACTATTCAAAAAAGATAATTATTCTCTGTAATTTTGAGCGGTCAAATCTGTATAAAATAGGTTTGACCGCTTTTATTTTATAATATGCAAAAACTAGCGAACATAGTTGCTTCAATAATTCTGCTTTTCGCCCTGGTTTCCTGCGGTAATAATACCGATGTAGCCGACGTCAGCCCCTATGAGGGCCCACTTTTGGAAGTTGATAATATGGTTACATTATACAGCGATTCTGCCAAGGTAAGGGTAAAAGTAGAGGCTAAAAAGCAACTGGAGTTCGAGAGTGGCGATAGTGAGTTTCCCGAAGGCGTATACGTGGAATTTTATGACAAAGACCAGAAAATTTCCTCTACCCTGAGAGCCGACTATGGTTACTACACAAAAAAAGAAAACCTCTACAAAGCAACAGGCGACGTGGAGGTAAATAGCTTTGAAAACGACCAGAAGCTCAACACCGAAGAACTATTTTGGACGCCGGATAAAGGAGAGATTTATACCGACAAGTTTGTGAGAATAGAAACCGGCGATGAACTGTTATTGGGTGAGGGTTTGACGGCGACACAGGATTTTTCCAGCTATAAAATTTTAAAACCTACCGGAGAATTGAGCATTGAACAGGACTAACGGGTGAACACGAAAGATACCATAATTTTTTCGCTTGCTATAGCTACGCTGATCATTGGTTTACATCAGTCAGTTACTGTTGGATTAGGCTATTCTTATTGGATTTTTATGTTTTCCATAGGACTATTGATCTGGCTAAAATTACGCCTTAATGCCAAAAAAACAGCAGGACGAGATATATCTGGAAAAAAGAAAACCGGGGCAAACAAAAATTTGAGAAAATAATGGGAGATAATTATCAGGTCTCAATGATTGTTTTATCCTTAATTTTTTCAGCTTTTTTTTCAGGCATTGAAATAGCGTTTGTTTCAGCGAACAAGCTGCATATAGAACTTCAAAAAAAACAAGGCAAATTTTCTGGTAGGATATTAGCCGTTTTCGTAAAAAAGCCTTCTCAATTTATTGGAACTACCCTGATAGGCAATACCATCGCCTTGGTGGTATATGGGATTTTTATGGCCAGTTTGCTCGAGCCGTTTTTCATATCCATTCTTCCGGGCGATATCAATAATGAAGTTTCGGTTCTAATCCTGCAAACCATAGCATCAACGCTGTTGGTGCTGGCAGTGGCTGAATTTACTCCCAAGAGTTTCTTTCTACTAAACCCGGATTGGCTTCTAACAGTTTTTGCCTTTCCCATGTGGGTAATTTACTGGCTCATGGCGCCATTAGTGTTCGTGGTAATCAGTCTTTCCAGGTTTTTTATCAAATATATTCTTCGGTTGAAATATTCAGAAGACAAGCCGGTGTTTGGTCTGACCGATTTGAATAATTATATCAAAAATACCATATCCAAAACCAGTGAAGAAAAAGCCGGAACAGGAAGAGGATCCAAAGTAGAATTGAACACAAAGATTCTGAATAATGCGCTGGAATTTAAAACAGTGAAGGTGAGAGAATGTATGATTCCCCGCACGGAAATCAGGGCCGTGGACGTGGAGGATGACATTGAAGTGCTGAAAAAAACTTTTATAGAAAGCGGCCATTCCAAGATTGTTGTTTACAAAGATTCCATTGACGATATTATAGGCTATTGCCACTCGCTGCAGCTTTTTAAAAAGCCCAAGGAAATATCAAATATTCTGACGCCGATCATTATTGTACCTGAGACATTATTGGCAAATGAACTGATGATCCAGTTTATCACCGAACATAAGAGCATAGCACTGGTAGTTGACGAATTTGGAGGAACATCGGGTATCGTCACTATTGAAGACATTATAGAAGAGATATTTGGTGAAATTCAGGATGAACATGATGATGAAGACTGGGTAGAACAACAAATTGACCATAATACATATTTGGTGAGTGCGCGTCATGAGATTGATTATCTGAACGAGAAATACAAGTGGGATATTCCTGAAGGCGATTATGACACCCTGGGTGGTTTTATTTTATCCATTACAGAGGACCTGCCAAACCTGCACGATGTAATTGATATTCCCCCCTTTACCTTTACAATCGTAGCGATGCAGGATGCCAGAATAGATATTGTCAAAATTAATATTAGGGAAAGAAGCGGTGAGGATGCTTAATGAGCCTGAATTAAACAATTATTTTGAAATTAAACAAATATGTGATTATTTTGCGAGTCTTTGGAATAAATGCCTTAATTTCAAGGAATTTTTCTCGAGGGAATATTAGCAAAATCTGCTAGCTTAAACAGAGTTTGTGGTATCTTGAATGTAAGATATCTTCTGTTAATGAGAGATTTACATACAAGGGTATGATAGAAAAGTAAGTACATTTGCGGTTAGAAATATTTAAAATATTAGAAATTAAATGGCATTAATAAATACACTTAGGGAAAAGGCCGGTAAAGTTTTAGTAATAGCAGTTGGTTTGGCTATTGTCTCTTTTATATTAGCTGATTTACTTGGATCAAATTCTGTACTTTTTGGAGGACAGAGTAATGAGGTTGGAGAAATAGCGGGAACAACAATTACCTACCAGGATTTTCAACAAAGAATTGAGGACATGAAAAATAATTATGTGCTTAATACCGGCAGAAATCCTTCCGAAGCAGAAATGGTATCTATCAGGCAGCAGGCCTGGGAGCTGTTGATCGTGGACATTGCTTTCGAAGATCAATACGAAGCACTTGGGCTCACAGTGAGCGACGAGGAGAAAATTGATATGGTGCAGGGAAATAATATTCATCCTGACCTTGTTCAGGCATTTACAAATCCTGAAACCGGAGAATTTGACAAAAGCCAAATTATCAACTTTCTGCAAAACTTTTCTCAACTACCGCCGCAAAACCAACAGCAGTGGGATCAAATGGAGGCTAGTATTTACCAGGCTAGGAAACGGCTGAAATACGACAATCTTTTTATAAAGACCAACTACATTACCGACGCCGAAGCGAAGAAGCAGTATTCTTTAGAAAACACCACGGTTGAGGCTAAATACCTTTATATCCCTTTTTATTCTGTAAGCGACTCAGCAGTTTCTGTAACCGATTCGGAATTAAACCAATATATTAAAGCACACGAAGCGGAGTACAAAGTAGAGGAAAGCCGAAGTTTAAAATATGTGACCATCCCATTTATGGCTTCCGCAGAAGATTCGGCTGCTTATCATGAGGAATTATCGAAGTTGGCGCAGGAATTTAAGTCTGTGAGCAACGACTCCTCTTTTGCCAGGTTAAACTCGGACTTTCCGCAAGCCTATAGCACTTACACGGTAGGTCAGTTGCCCCAGGAACTTCAGGAAAATTATGCAGCTTTGGATGAAGGTGAAGTTTTTGGTCCTGAATTGGTCAATGGCAGCTACAGGATCTATAAGATATCAGAGGTTTATGAAGACTCTATCAGTTCTGCAAGAGCAAGCCATATTTTGTTCAAGGCGGATGATTCTGACCCGGAAGCGAAACAGCAGGCAAAGCAAAATGCGCAGGAGACATTACAGGAATTGAGGGCAGGTGCAGATTTTGCTGAACTGGCAAGGACTCGAAGTGAGGACGGGTCGTCACAAAATGGTGGAGATTTGGGATGGTTTACAGAAGGGCAAATGGTTGCGCCATTTTCTAACGCGGTGTTTAACGCCAACAGTGCAGGACTGGTAAACGAAATTGTAGAATCGCAATTTGGTTTCCATATCATTCAGGTAACAGAGCCAGCAACCAACAAAGCATTTAAAGTAGCAACGATTGAAAGAGAGATCATTTCCAGCGATGCTACACGGGATGAAGCATTCAGAAAGGCTGACTATTTTGCTGGGATTTCGAACGATCTTGATGATTTTATGCAGAATGCAAAAAATGATTCACTAACTGTTTTGGATGCAGAGAACATTTCTTCCGATGCAAGAAGACTCGGATCATTAACCAATGCGCGCGAGGTAGTAAGATGGCTGTTTACCGAGGCATCCACAGGAAAGGTTTCTGAGGTATTTGAATTAGAAGAAGTTTACCTGGTGGCAGTAATGACCGGAAAAGTGGAAGAAGGCCTTGCCCCTTTATCTATGGTGAAGGATGCGGTTACAGTAAAAGTAAAGAATGAAAAGAAAGCGCAAATTATAGTTGATAAACTAAAAGGCCTATCCGGATCTCTTGACGAAATAGCAGAAGCATATGGCTCAGAAGCCAGTGTTTACTCGGCTCCTGATGTTAAATTAAATAGCAATAGCCTGCCGAACGTCGGCTTGGCGCCGGAGGCCGTAGGTAGGCTTTTCGGACTTGAAGCTGGCGAGAAATCGGAGCCTGTGGTTTCAGATAATGGAATCCTTATCCTGGAAAGCATCTCTATTACGGACGCTCCGGAAATTGCAGATTATTCTTCCTATAAAAACAGGCTTAAACAAACAGCAGATAACAGAACTTCGTTTGCTATCTCTCAGGCAATTAAAGAAAATGCCGATATTAAAGATGAGCGTTACAAGTTCTACTAATAGACGCTGCGCTCTGTAAAAATATATCCTATGGTTTGCTCAATCATAGGATATATTTTTTTAGTAGCTTTGCCATCCAAACCTTTAATATTGGAATGTATCCTGGTTTGGGGCTAATCTGCCAAAAGTGTCCTAATGCATTCCCTGATTCACCTGTAGATTAGTTGATTGTTGATAGCGTGGCAATTAGGTATATGTGATGCCAGGTTACAACAAATTATTATTTAGGTTTGCTGAAAACTGCTTTAAAATCGATTTTGACCGGAAAATGATCTCTGTTTAGATTCTTTCTCGGTAAACTTTTACAGCAACCCCTTTTTAATCAGCGACAGGAGGGGAAATCACTGGCATTGATATCTATAAAACTAAAGTTATGAATGATAAACTATCACGTCAGAATTTTAAGAAAAAGCTGGATGAGCAATACAGTTGGCCTGCATTGTACATGTTTAAATTCATTGTTAGTAAAGGAAGAGAGTCTGAAGTAGCAGCATTGTTTCCGTCTAACGAAGTCTCAACGAAACTATCCAAAAATGGAAACTACATCAGTGTAACTGCAAAAGTAATGATGCGGTCGAGCGATGAAATCATCCGGATTTATGAAGAAGCTTATAAAATAGAGGGAGTAATTTCATTGTAAAAAGAAAACGCTTGCGAACAAGCGTTTTCTTTACAATGTCAACCCACCGCTCATGAGCAAAGTGTGCTCATAAATGCACAGTCAACTTCAAATCTTAAAATCTGACTTTTCAGCCGGCTTAGACACTTAAGCTGGATTCCAGTAGGCTGCTTAATTCTTTCCTCACCTGGGTTTTATCTATCCCATCATGAGGTGCTGTAACTATCGCCTTCAGTAAATCGCCCACAATGTGAGGCTTAAAGCCAAGTTTTTCTGCGTATTTCATAGTTACTTCTAATTCTATATCCTCAACTATGCCGTCAAGGTAGATCATATATACTATGTCATAAACATGCTCTATTGCCTCAAATTGGTTCTCAGGCTCTACAAATTGGATAGCCTCAGGTTTATTCATTATAAAGTGTAATTCATCCCGGCTTATTCCCAACTGTATTCCCCATTTAAAGATGCAGTCCATCATTTGGCTACTGATAGACTCAATATTGATAAATAAAGCGAATATGTTGAAAAAGCTTTTCCTTACTGAATTATATTCATCTCTGTTTAACGGAAGATCCATGAACACTCAATTTAGAAGTTAATTTAAAAAGTATATGTAAAGGTACATAAAAATTAAATATTATCAATATAATTCAATTATTTATTCAACTAATATAAAATTAGTGCGCCAATTTTGATAGCCGGCTGATAATGATTGGATTACAAAAGAAATATTTTCAACAATATTTTAGAAATTGCGTTAGGAGTTTATATTTCTTCAAACACCCGATAATCATGTGGAAAGAAGCAGATAATAAACTAATCAGAGAGTTCGAATTTAAAGATTTCAAAGAAGCCTTCGCTTTTATGGTAAAAGTAGCGCTGATTGCGGAGAAAATGAATCATCATCCGAATTGGAGCAATGTGTACAATAGCGTGAAAATAGAGCTCACCAGCCATGACAAAGGAAATACGGTGACCGATCGCGATAGAAAACTGGCATCTGAAATTGACCAATTGATTTAAAATATTACATTGTTTAATTCGCTTCTTAGCCGTCAGCGCTAAGATATAATCTATATATTTGTGTATTCCTTGTATTTGTTAAAAGAAGAAATTGGATCCTCAGGAAACACAACTGTATTTAGTCCCTACCCCCATCGGTAATCTTGAAGACATGACCTTGAGGGCGATTAAAACACTCAATGCAGTAGATACCATCTTAAGTGAAGATACCCGTAAATCATCCATTCTCTTAAAGCATTTCGAAATAGGTAAGCCCTTGCAAAGTTACCATGCTTTTAATGAGCATCAACAACTGGCATCGTTGGTAAAGCGACTGAAAGACGGCGAGAAAATGGCGCTCATTACTGATGCGGGAACGCCCGCAATTTCAGACCCTGGCTATCTGTTGGTAAGGGCTGCCTTACAGGAAAACGTAAAGATTGAATGTCTGCCCGGCGCAACTGCTTTTGTGCCGGCCCTGGTAAAGTCAGGTTTGCCTGCTGACCGGTTTGTTTTTGAAGGTTTTTTACCTCATAAAAAGGGCAGAAAAACCAGAATCGAACAATTGCTGGCGGAGGAAAGGACAATGATTTTTTATGAGTCGCCGTTTAGACTTTTGAAGGCTCTGGAACAATTTGCGCAATTCTTTGGTGAAGATAGGCAGGCGTCTGTTTCCCGTGAATTAACGAAGATATACGAAGAAACCGTCAACGGAACGCTCAGAGAATTAATTACTTATTATTCAACCCATACTATTAAAGGAGAAATCGTAATTGTTATCGCTGGTAAAAAATAGAAGATATAATTTGTGGCTACTGTCGGTCATTGGTGGTGTACTGTTGTGGCTGGGATGGCCCGTGTTGCCATTTCCCTTTTTGCTTTTCGCAGGTTTTGTTCCTTTATTGCTGATAGAGCATTACCTGGCACAGCATCCGTCTCAATTTAGAGGTTGGCATTATTTCTTCTTTGTCTATACTACATTTATAATCTGGAACGTGGCGACCACCTGGTGGGTGGCCTATGCCAGTCCCATTGGCGCAGTTTTTATGATAATTGCCAATGCCCTCCTGATGTCCATTCCATGGCTGCTTTTCAGAATTACCAAAAAAAATGCAGGGCCTGGCTGGGGATATTTTTCCCTGGTGCTGTACTGGATCTGCTTTGAGTACATTCATTTAAACTGGGATATAAGCTGGCCATGGCTTACGCTCGGGAATGGTTTCTCTACTTTTCCGGAGTGGATTCAATGGTATGAGTTCACGGGTGTCTTTGGAGGAACATTATGGGTTTGGCTAACAAATCTATTAATATTCTTTGCTTTAGCCGGCAAGCCTTTTAACATGACGGGCAAGAAGGTAGACAGGCGTTTTGTAGTGTATGCTTTGCTTTTGATTTCGCTGCCTATAGCCTGCTCCTACTACATTTACTTTACCTATGAAGAGGAAGGCGAGGCGGTGGAAGTAGTAGTGCTTCAACCGAATATTGATCCCTATACAGAAAAGTTCATAGGCTCTGAAAATTTTATTCCTTTTGATCAGCAGCTGGATCGTTTTTTTGACCTGTCATCTGAGAAAATTACGCCTTCCACCTCCTTTCTGGTTTGGCCGGAGACGGCAATTGATTATCAGTTTAGGGAGGAGCATATTGAAAGGTATCCTTATTACCAGAAAATTAAAGACTTCAAGGATGAATATCCTCAACTGTCACTCCTTTCCGGGGCGGTCACTTATACCGTCTACGACGATGAAAAGGACCATACGCCCTCCACAAGGTATCGAGAAGAGATGGGCTATTTTGATATGTTTAACGCCGCCATTTTTCTTCAGGGCGATTCTGTTTCCTTTTTCCACAAGTCGAAATTGGTCCCGGGGGTAGAAATCATGCCATATCCCACAGCCATAGGTTTTGTATCTGATTTATTGTTTGACCTTGGCGGTACTTCTGGCGGCTATGGAAGACAAACGGAAAAAACGGTATTCTATAACAGCGACAGCGTGGGAATTGCGCCATCCATCTGTTACGAGTCCATTTATGGTGATTACATGCGTCAATTTGTTCTTAATGGCGCTAATTTTATTTTTATTATTACCAACGATGGCTGGTGGTGGAAATCGTCGGGCTACAAGCAACACCTGCAATATGCTACCCTCCGCGCTATTGAAACCAGAAGGAGCATTGCGCGATCTGCCAATACCGGCATCTCCTGTTTTATCAATCAGCGAGGAGATATTTTACAACCTACAGAGTTCTGGACGCAGGATGTGATCAGGGGTAGCATTAGATCAAATGACGAGCTGACTTTTTACACCCGCTATGGAGATTATATTGCCCGAACCGCTTGCTGGCTTGCAGTATTTGTGTTTTTAGCGGGATTTGTCAAAGGAAAGATTTTAAAATAAACCCAAAGAATAGATCAGGAACTTATGCAGGATTTACAGGTATTATTACACAAAACCATTTCTATTTGTAAACAGGTAGGTGCCTTTGTGAAGCATGAACATGCTTCCTTTAAAAGTTCATCTATTGAATACAAAGGGCATAATGACCTGGTGTCATACGTAGACAAAGAAGCTGAAAGGAAATTAGTTGCTGCTTTAAGTGAACTGATGCCTGAGGCAGGCTTTATTGCGGAAGAAGGAACCTCTGATAAAAGGGGCGAAGTATATAACTGGATTATTGACCCGGTAGACGGAACAACGAATTTTATTCATGGGCTGCCTGTTTTTGCAATTAGTGTGGCGCTAATGCAAAAAAATGAAATCCTGTTGGGCGTGGTTTTGGAGATCAACAAAGATGAATGCTTTTATGCCACTAAAGGGGGAAAAGCTTACTGCAATGGAAAATTAATTCAGGTTTCAAAAGCAAGCCAGTTGAAAGACTCGCTGATTGCTACAGGATTTCCATATTACGCCTTTGGCAAAATGGATACCTACCTCGCAATACTGAAGGATTTTATGCAGTTTAGTCATGGTGTAAGGAGGTTGGGAAGTGCCGCGGTAGATTTGGTATATGTAGCCTGCGGGAGATTTGAAGCTTTTTTCGAGTACAATCTGAAGCCCTGGGATGTTGCTGCCGGGATTTTGATCGTACAGGAGGCAGGAGGTATTGTCACAGATTTTAAAAACGGGGATGATTTTCTTTCGGGCAAAGAAGTGTTGGCTGCCAACGGCATTCATCAGGAGGCGTTGGAGATGATCCAAAAATCGTGGCTGGCTGATTAAAAGATTTAAGCCCAAACTTTCGTTCCTTCCGTACAATTTTTACAGATTTCTATATGGTTGCGGCCTTTTAGCACAGCGGCCCTGAAGTTGTTGTATTTTTCACTTCTCCATACAGACTGGAAAGATGCTGACTGCAACTGCCCCAATGGATGTTGACCGTCCTTATCGAAGCAACAGGGAACTACTGCGCCATTCCAGGTAACTACACAACTGTGCCACATTTTCCAGCAATGGTCCAGCAATTTGTTTTTTATGGTATAGGTGCCGTCTTTTAGTTTTTTATACCTGGAGTATTTCTCTATTGTGGGTATGAGTGGAGAACCGTTCTTATAGTCATAAATTTGTGCGGTTTTAAGGCCCAATTCCTCAACACCCAATTCATCTGCGAGCGCCCGTAATTCCTCGATTTGATGTTCGTTAGGCTTTACGACCAGAAATTGAAAAATAACATGGGGCGTTTTTGAACCCAATATCTTTTTCCAGTGAATTATCCTTTTAGTTCCATCTATCACCTTCTGTAAATCTCCACCTTTTCGATAGGCGCTATAAGTTTCCTGCGTAGTGCCATCGATAGAAATAATCAATCGGTCCAAGCCGGATTCTACCGTTTTCTTTGCATTTTCATCGGATAAATAATGTGCGTTGGTGGAGGTCGCTGTGTAAATATTCCGGGCGGAGGCATATTGAACCAGCTCAAAAAAACTAGGATGCAGGTAGGGTTCACCCTGAAAATAGAGCAAAAGATATAGAAGTGTGTCTTCCAGTTCATCAATAATCTTTTTATAGACGCTTTCCTGCAGCATCCCGGTAGGACGCGTAAACGAACGTAAACCGCTGGGGCATTCCGGGCACCGTAGGTTGCAGGAGGTAGTTGGCTCAATGGAAATACTGATTGGCAACCCGGAATGGATGGGGTTTTTAAGGATTTTCGACAGATAATAGCTCCCAAGGATCTTAACCATATTAGTGCCGCGCTTCCACGACAATTTGGTCATTAAATTTATGCCATCTTTCCAATTGCTATTCACACCCTTTACTTTCTTACGAATCTACTAAAAATGATTGGGACCTGCTACTGCTTTACCAGTCTAAAGATTCTGATTTACTATATTTGAACAGAAGATCCCTGAACAGGCTTATACTACACCGGGTTATAAATTAGATATGATGCGCTTATTTCTTAAAATAATTTTAAAGTTTCTTCCCTGGCTGGTTTTAATAGGCATTCTCATCTTCTTCATATCGAAGATTCAGGGATGGCCATTTTCCAGTAAGGAGGAGCCAGAAACTTCAGTCACCCATACTACGATTCTAAATAAGATTGAAGCGTTGGGCAAGTTGGAGTTGGTAAAATATAATTTTCAAGAAGTAACAGAACTGACAGAGAAAAACAGCAACTTCTTGGGTGTTTTCCCATCAGGCGATTCGAAGGCGGTTTTAATAAGCCAGGGTGAAGCGGTAGGTTGTATAGATCTGACGAAGATAAAGCAGGATGATATCGTCATCATGGGTGATTCAATTTTTATTACCATGCCTGAGCCGGAGATATGCTATCACAAGCTGAATATGGAGAAAACCCGAATTTACTCCATTGAAAAGGGCGTTTATTATAAAGATGAGAAAAAGATGATTGAAAAGGCATATCGACTTGCTGAACGACAGATTAGACAAGCTGCGCTGGAATCCGGAATTTTAGAACAGACCCGGGAGAATTCAGAACTAATTTTATTACCACTTATGGAGGAACTAAGCGATAAGAAAGTTTTCTTTAAAAGGCCATTAGACAGAGAAAATATCAATCACCTTTAATAACCTACAGCTCCTGCAACAAATATTTGGCTTTAAAGGTGTACGGATTAGGCTCGGCTTTATTGGCAAGTTCTAACAGGTTTTGTTTGGCTTCATTGGTGTGGTTGAGTTTAATCTCAGTCAGCGCAAGGTACCAAATTGCCGAGTCCCGGATCTTGCTCTCAGCTACTTTCTCAGCCTTCTGGAAGTTTAGCAATGCCTTTTCGTCGTTGTCGCTCTCGAGGTAGGAAAGGCCCAGGTATAAATACAGGCGGGCGTCTCCGGGAGAAGCGATAATTTCTTTTTCTAAAGCAGGTATGGCTCTTTGAAAATCTCTGTTTTGATAGTGGGTAATTCCATAAGTTTCTTCATGGCTCCTGTCGCTCAACAAAGGATGGCTGCTTATGCTTTCGTTATAATAACGGGTGAAAAGCGCAGCATTATCAGTGGTTTTGTCGAAAATGAAGAAGGTAGATACAACGCAAATAGACAATAAAGTGATAATGCCTATTACTTTCACTACGGTCTTTTTTTTATGAAGCGCCGCAATATTGTGGCTTAGGTGGCTGCTTTTTCTCCCTACAGCTAACAGTCCCCGCCTTAGCTTATTATGCTTATTTGAGATTTTCCGGCTAAAGGAGTCACGGTATGTTGACGTTTTTTTCGCCAACAATGGATCAGAATGGAGCTGCCTTTCGAAGGCAGAACGTTCTTCCGGTGCTAAATGCCCTTGAAGATATTTTTCTATTAATGCTACCTGTGCTTGTTCCTCATTCATAACTTCATCATGTTACTCGCCCGCCACATGCAATACGAAATAACAAAAAATAACGCGTTGCTAAAAAATATACTATTATAACTATAAAATTAACTATTTATTGCATTAATCTACGTTTTTTTTGATTTTTTTTATCACCATGTATGTTTTTGCTGTTTATAACGAAATAAAATAGTAATTCTAACTAATAGAGAATAAGTCATTGATTCTTTCCCATACCAATTTGCTCTCAAAGCCTTTGCTGATTAGATGATTAGCCAATTTACTTTTCCACAGGTATTCATTGGTATCCTCGTAGTGCCTTTTTTTCCTCATGATCAGAAAGTCAATTTTTTCAACATAATCAGCATATTGTATTTCTTTCAGAGCTTCTTTTATACAGTAAGAAGAAAGTCCTTTTTGCTTCAGATGGTATAATATCTTCGTCTTTCCCCAGTGATTTACCCGGAATTTACCCCCTGCATAAGCCTTAGCATACCGCTCTTCATTGATAAAATTGTTGGTGATCATGAAAGCGATGACCTCTTCCACTTCCTCAGAAAACAGCCCGTATGTATACAGCTTGTCTCTTAGTTCCTGTTGGGTCCTTTCCCTGTAAGCACAGAAAGAAGCTGCTTTTAACCTGGCTTCTTTAATAGATATCCGCGGATGATGCTGCATGAAACAAAGTTGCCAATAAAGGAACAAATTAAAAAAAAACCTTTTAAAAATAAAAAGTAGCGTATTTACTTAGGTATAAACGGCTTTAGAATAGATTCTCATTCCACCAGAATTTTTGGATTAGAAAGAATCACACACACAATTAACGCTCCTCCTTTCCAGAGAGGAAAGTTAGAGGTGTTTATCATAAAAGCATGTGTAATTTCTATTTCTTCCGCCAGCCTGGTTATAAAGTGGCAATCTATCACCGGATGGGGTTTGTATCAGCATGTAAAAAAATATCAGGAGTATTGTTGTTGCTTCTCCCTCTGATCTAATATGTATTGTTGTAGCGAAATTTTACCAGACCCATAAATTAAGAAAATGAAGAGAAAAACCAGCACCGCAAGTGAAAAGCCTAGTTCTGAATTGACAGCAAAAAATCCTTTGGATGCATTTACAAACAAAACTGCGCCTAAGAGTATGGGCAATTGAAACACGACAGCGACTCGTGTTCCCAGCCCCAGCGCTATAAAGATTCCTCCAAATATATGAGCAAAGGCTATAAAGTGCACCATTCCGAGTGTGGCCATATCGGCTTCTGTGCTTTTCAGGATGTGCATGAGTGTCTCAGTGTCTCTTATATAAACATAGCCTTTAAAAAAAATGATGAGACCCAAAGCCATTCGTACAAAATTGAGCCATTTGGGATAGTGTCTGCTGGCCCAGGTTTCAAGTTCATATATCGATTTCATAACCAGTTAGTGGATGGTTTGATCTCAATGTATAGAAAAAAATGGAAAAATGCAAAAAATACAGCTATAAACAACCTACTTATCAGGAGCTGCAGCGGTTGATAGTCAGGGAAATGTGGAATGTTGGCATGTTGCCTCCCTGAGAAGGATCATGCCAACACCATTGATTAATGCAAATTTTGCCTTCTTAGATGATAAAGAAGTAGCCGATGAATTTACTTATTTTAAGGAGCTAGGCGTATCGACAGCTTATTTGATATAGTTCTTTCTTCTAAGGATTGTCTCGATAAACTTTTTTTCGTTATCAGAATTGAATATCCGGAAGGGAAGATGGATTAACTGGGCCTTTGACACAATCAATAGAAAGTGATCTTTTCCTATGGACGCTTTCTTAATATTATTCCAGGTCATAGGCATTCCTTGTTTCGTGTTGACTTTGATCAAAACTTGGCGACTGTCAATTTCGTAGGATAATTTCTCAAAAAGAATTTTATTCTGTTCTAATTGAGTAACTCCTGCAAACTGGATCAGCCAGAAAAGAATGTAAAGTGTAAGGGCAATCAGTGCGCCCGTTATCCACCAATGGCTGGCGATAAAAAAGTAACCGCACATAATGGCAATCGCTATCAGGAATACCCACCACTGCTCTTTGAGAATGTTCTTGAGGGCCAGCTTAATGTATGTACCAGTTTCTAATTTATACTTTTTGGTTTTGACAATCATTTAAATAATTTTTACTTGATTAATATTAGTTATAGAGCACACTGGGTGCTTCATTTAAAAATACATGTTATCAATAAGCTTTGAGGCTGATATCCAGGCTTTTGACTGAATGCGTTAATGCACCTACTGAAATATAATCTACCCCGCATTCTGCAACTGCTTTAATACTTTCTTCTGTAATTCCGCCTGAAGCTTCCACAATATATTTCTTGTCGATGATCTTTACGGCTTCTTTCATAATTTCGGGACTCATATTGTCCAGCATAATTACATCTATTCCTCCTATCTGCAACACTTCCCGCACCTCGTCCAGCGTGCGGGTTTCTACCTCAATTTTGAGTTTCTTGTCAATTTTTGACAGATATTCCTTTGTGGCTTGGATGGCCTTCGTAATTCCTCCTGCAAAATCGATATGATTGTCTTTTAACATAATCATATCAAAAAGCCCAATTCTGTGGTTTGTCCCACCCCCGATATGAACTGCCCATTTTTCTGCTAACCGGAAATTTGGAGTGGTTTTTCTGGTATCCAGAAGCCTGGCAGGCGTATGACTAATCATCTCTTGCAGTCTGTGCGTATAAGTTGCAATGCCGCTCATCCGCTGCATACAATTCAAAAGCAGCCTTTCCGCAGATAAAATAGACCGGGCACTACCTTTAACCGTAAGACCAAAATCGCCTCTTCGGACCAGATCGCCGTCACTAATTAACAAGTTTACTTCCAAGTGAGGGTCGATATGATAGAAGATATTTTGTGCCAGTTCTACACCGGCGATAATACCCTCATCTTTAATCACAAGCCGGGCCTGACTGATGCCTTCAACAGGAACAGAAGCCAAGGAAGAGTGATCGCCTTCTCCTATGTCTTCTTTTACAGCCGCTGCTATAAAGTCTCTGATCGCTTCTTTGGTAATATAATTTGGCTTCACGCGACAAAAATACAAAAAGGCTCCAAATTAAATCGGAGCCTTCTATAAATTTTATGATTGTATGCTGTTGCTACGTTATTCTCTTGTAAAATCTATGCTATAAACTTTGTAAGTGTCTTTAAATTCTTTTGCTCTTAATAAAACTCTAAAAGAACCATCATCAAAGGTGTACTTGCCAATGGCATACTTGATTCCCTCTTTTGAGGCGCCCTGGTGTATGTATTGAAAATCTGAAGGGGGATATTTTTTAAGAAAATCTTTAAGCACAAACTCGGCCTGGGTTCTGCTATAATCCGCAGGCTCACCATCTATTACCATTTCTACTACATCATGAAAATATTTTGTCAATTCTTTGGAGCTTCCCGCTTTCATGGCTGTTTTGACATTGTTCAAAACATCACTTTGACCATATGCTGCAGAAATCGCTAAACCGGATAGAAAAAAGTTGAAAATTAAAATTCTATATAAAATTTTTATTTTATTCATTCTGATTAATCATTTCTCAATCATGCTATTTACCAAAACTATGCCAATAATATTAAAATAAAAAGTGAAAAACAGGCATATAGGGTACAAGCTTAGATTCTATTTTTATATTTGCATTTTGTAAACCTTCTTTTTTAAAACTAAACAGGGCGCTTATATTTGTAGTCCATATTTTAAAAACAAGGCTTTATATAGTTTTAAGCCATTAACACCCAGTATATCCAAAGATATACCAAACCCTTTGTGAAATGAAAAAAGTTCTTTTAATGATCCTCGATGGATGGGGCATCGCAAAAAATAAAGAGGTCTCAGCAGTTGATAAGGCCCACACACCATTTATTGACTCTTTGTATCACAGATACCCGCACAGCAAGCTCGACGCATCCGGACTTTCCGTTGGACTGCCGGAAGGACAAATGGGCAATTCAGAGGTTGGCCATATGAACATAGGAGCAGGGAGAGTGGTGTATCAGGACCTGGTAAGGGTGAATAAGGCCTTGCAGGATGGAGAATTGAGCCAAAATCCGGTTTTATTGAATGCGTTTAAATATGCACTTGAAAAGAAAAAGAAAGTGCATTTTATTGGTCTGGTATCTGACGGAGGGGTGCATTCTCATATTGATCATTTGAAGGGCCTTTGCCGCATTGCTGCAGAAAACGGGATCGAAAAATTTTATGTCCATGCGTTTATGGACGGAAGAGACACCGATCCCAACGGAGGCTTTAGTTACCTGAAAGACCTTCAGACCACCCTCAACCAAACCGGTGGAAAAATTGCCTCTGTGATAGGCAGGTATTACGCCATGGATCGGGACAAAAGATGGGAAAGAGTGAAACTCGCCTATGATTTGATGGTGAATGGAGTAGGAGAGAAGTCCACGAATGTGCTCGAAACGGTTAAAAACTCTTATGAAGAAGGGGTGACAGATGAATTTATTAAGCCAGTGTGTGCGGTTGATGATACGGGTCAGCCAATGGCCACCATTGAGGAAGGTGATGTGGTGTTGTGCTTTAACTTCAGGACAGATCGCGGCCGGGAAATAACTCAGGTCCTTACGCAGATAGATTTTCCTGATTTTGGAATGAAGAAGCTAAACCTGAAATATTTGACGCTGACCTCGTACGATGAGACCTACACCGGTGTGGAAGTGCTGTTCATGAAGGATAACCTGAACAACACACTTGGGGAGGTAATAAGCAAAGCAGGGAAAAAGCAAATCAGAATAGCCGAAACTGAAAAATATCCGCACGTGACCTTCTTTTTTTCGGGCGGGGCAGAAACAGAATTTGAGGGCGAAAAGCGATTGATGTGCCCGTCGCCGAAAGTTGCTACCTACGATCTGCAGCCTGAGATGAGCGCGGGAGATATTCGCGATAAGATTATTCCTGAACTGAAGAAGCAGGAGGCAGACTTCGTATGCCTTAATTTCGCAAATCCAGATATGGTGGGCCATACGGGTGTTTTTGAGGCTGCGGTGAAAGCCTGTGAAACAGTAGATCAATGCGCCCGGGCTGTTGCAGAAGTAGCCAAAGAGAACGGATATACAGTCATCATCATTGCAGATCATGGAAACTCCGATTATATGATCAATGAAGATGGCTCTCCCAATACAGCCCACACTACCAACCTGGTCCCTTGCATTATCATGGACGAAGGCCTTACGGTGAAAGATGGCAAGCTGGGAGACCTTGCGCCGACTATTTTAAAGATACTCGGACTTGAGGCTCCCATAGAGATGACAGGCGAAGTGCTCATATCTTAAGTTTGTTCGATGCTGCGCAAGTCAAAAACCTATCTTCTAAAGCAATTATTGGTTATAGCCCTTGTCGCTTCGGCAGGGTGCAGCCAGGTGGTGCAGGATAAAATTCAAAACACAGATCAATATTTCGATTTGAAAGGCCTACTCGAAGAACAAATAGTCTTGTTGGATAGTCTTCGACCCAGCGTTGAGAAAACGACGCATATCGATGATGAACAGGAAATGCAGTCTTTGCAGCTAGACAGTGCGGGGTGGGCCAGAGAATTGGAGATTTTTTTCGAGGCTGATATCAATGATCCTATCCTGAAGGATGCTTATCAGTTAAAAGAAGAAGTGCTGGGTGATAGTTTGAGACTTACGTCGTACGAAGCAATAGCTTTGGAAAGTGCAGAAATAAAATTCCTGAAAGTGTTTTATCTTCCGGAAGCAGACCTGCCGCGGTATATCACTGCGGCTTTTTCGGAAAAAAACGCTTTGTATAATTCAAATAGGTTGCTCAGGTTGGAGTTTGAAGAGCTCGAAGACAAAAATGTGCTAATGCGCTACTCGATTGAAGGCGCACAGAAAATGCTTCTTAAAGATACTATTCTTTACAGAGTACAGGGTGAGAATAACTTTTTAGAAGACTGAATGTTCCAGAGGCTTGGATGCAGGGCTTAAAGAGGTTGATATGAATCATTTTCTAAATCTAAAAAAGTGATCAAAATCATTTTTTTGTACATTATCAAGGACTACCTTTGTAACTTTCAAAATAGCAGGCACATGTTATTTGATTAACCAATTCAGCATGATTTCAAACAATAAAAGTAAAACTACTAGTACTGAAAGCGAGGGAAATGCTTCTATGGAAACCACGGTTCCAAAGAATTTTGTAGAGAAGTTGAAAATCAAGTGGGGCCTGGAAAGTATATTTCAGGTAATTATAGTTTTACTTGTTTTCAGTGTCACAGGAACTACCGTAGTTTTTCTTAGAAAGACCCTGTTTGGCTGGTTGGGCTTTGATGAGAATACGAATTTCTGGTTGAAGACCGTCACTTACATCCTGTTCATGTTGCCGGCTTATCAGACTTTACTTTTATTTTACGGATCGCTTTTTGGACAATTTGAATTCTTCTGGAATAAAGAAAAGAAGCTTTTTTACGCCATCAAAAAACTTTTTGTACGATAACAAAGTGGTGCTTTTTGTCACCGTATTACCTGCGGACAGCGCCTTTGACAGCCCAGCCCGTCATCGGTAAGGTCGCTTCAAAAAGGTGCTTAACTAAGCATTGTGTAGCTCCCTTTATGAAGTATTGCTGCGATAACAGCTAACACTGTTTTACCTCATTATTTCTGTTTTTCCTTGAAATCTGTCGGATTTGCAGAAGGAAAGGCCGAATATAATAAAAAGCCTCGCACCCGAAAATCTTAAAAAGTGAGTTTCTTAAACCCGGGAAATGAAGGTATTCCTTGATGCCATATTTTGGTTTCTGTGTTTAACAAAGAGTATTCCCTTTTTAGCTACACCGCTCGAATATTGAATTTAGCAGACCAGGAAGGATTTCAGTTTTATACTTCTCCTATTTGCTTGGATATAGCTTTCTATTTTGCAGTAAAGAAGGGGTGGTACTAAAAGTGCCAAAAAGAAAATTCAACTGCTCGTTTCTAAACCAGAATTGCTGAAGTCGGCAAAAATGGAGTTTTGCTGACCTTAGAAAATAAAGCCATTGAGGACTTTGAAGACGAACTGGAATATTATGCCGCCTTGCATTCGGGGTGTGTCTGCATAATAACGGAAGACTTAGACGATTACTATTTTTCGGAGATTGAAGCGTTTACGTCGCAGCAGTTTCTCGCAAAAAACTTTTAAAATTATCTTAACTGGTCACATGGCTCCATTTGCTTCTTCGATATCAGCATGTGTTCTCAAACGCGCACACCAGGTTAAAAGAAGTGCCCGATTTTCAAGTTAAA
>CAZWQB010000001.1:0-74536 GCA_964636035.1 uncultured Roseivirgaceae bacterium | reverse complement strand
TCGTTTTCAATAATAACTGCCGCCATCACGATGCCTTTTATCGATAGCGCATAATTTACAAGGCCCTCCGTATCTCCTGTTTTTGATTTGAACCTGTTCAGATCCTCCGCACTGATGGCAAAATAAGCAGTTTGAAATTTGCTTAAGATTACCAGTCTTTCACTTAAGGCAAAGCCTATAAATTTTAGCCTTTCTACAGAATTGGTGTCGTAGATTAATTTGGCAACCTTGGAATTATCAGCACCTTTTTCTATCAGGGCGGCAGTGATCTTATGTACGTTTACAGTTGTATTGGAATGTTTGAAAGATCCGGTGTCGGTCATAATGCCGGAATAAAGGCATTCTGCTATGTCTTTATCAATAAGGTGGTTGTCTCCCAAAGCATCTATGAGTTCGTAAACCAACTCTGCGGTGGCTGCTGCTTTTATGCTCCAAAAGCTAAAGTCAGCAAAATCTTCCGGCTCTAAATGGTGGTCGATCAATACCTTTACGGCCTTAGCATCTCTCACCAGATCTCCTACATCATTTATTCTGTTCAGGCTCGAAAAATCCAGGCAAAATATCAAGTCTGCCTTGTTAATGATTTCTTTTGATTTTTCCTCCGGATGCTCAGTATATATGATTACCTCGTCGTTTCCCTTCATCCACTTTAAAAAATCAGGATAATCTGTTGGCGAAATTACCGTCACGGAATGTCCTTTTTTCTTTAAATAACCTGCCAATCCCAAAGAAGATCCAAGGGCATCTGCATCTGGTTTGGTATGGGTGGTGATAACGATGTTTTTAGGTGCACCTAAGAGAGCTTTAAAAGCCTGCATTTTTGACTTTGTATGCATATAAAACTACCCTTTAAAGGCGGGTTTTTTTTAATTAGAATTGCAAAAGTGACAATAAAATACATAAAATCAAAAAAACACAGTTGCTATGGCTTTTCAACAGAATCAGTCTGCCGGTAGTCCATGTACTTTTTATTTCCAATAGAACCATTTTCTCTTTTGTAAATCTGTTAAACATTTATTTATTTAAAAAATTCATTGTTTAAGGAATATTATTCTAATTTTGCCGCCTCGCTACTTTTTTTGAAGTATATCTTACTTGTTCAATCAACATAACCGAACCTATTAATTATGGCAACTAACAAAACATTTACAATGATTAAGCCTGATGCTGTTGCTGACGGCCATATTGGAGGCATTACTAAAATGATCCAGGAGGCTGGATTTACAATTAATGCGATGAAATTAACCAAATTGTCTGCAGAGGCAGCCGGTAAATTTTACGCTGTTCATAAGGAGAGACCCTTTTATAATGACCTATGCGCCTATATGTCATCAGGACCTATTGTGGCTATGATCCTTACCAAAGACAATGCGGTTACAGAATTTAGAAAGCTGATCGGAGCAACCAACCCTGCTGATGCGGAAGAAGGGACCATTAGAAAGATTTATGCCAAATCAATTGAAGCAAATGCTGTTCATGGCTCTGATTCTGATGAAAACGCGGCAATCGAAGGCGGCTTTTTCTTTTCTGAATTGGAAAAGTTTTAATAGTCAAACTTTATAACTCTATCAATCATTGGAATAAGTGCCTTGGCTGTTTTAAATCCGGGGATGTGGTTTCGGATCAGCTGTAGATGACTTAATTCCAATGATTCTATTCTTCGCCTGATCTAAAGGTTGATGCTTAGAGTCCCCAGTTTACCGTGTAGGTGTAAATCAAGCTTTCTCTACCTCTTGCTTTTTGAAAAATACCCTTCTAATCCACTTCGGTAGAAATATCGCTCCCAACAATAAATAGGGATAGTACGACAGCATTCTCCAGGAAATATTAGTAACAAAGGTATAATCACCTAAGAATCTGGTGAAAAACTGGGCAAAGAAGAATTCCGCAGTCCCACTGCTCCCTGGTGTTGGAGAGATGAGCATCACAATCCACATAATAATTTGCCTTGAAAAAATGGTGATATGATCGATGAAGTTTACATCTGCAAAGGCGCTGATCAGGCAATTTAGCATTACATATCGTGCACACCAGATAAAAATTGTTGCCAGGCAAATTTTTATCCAGAAAGATGTTTTCTTGCCCTTGAGTTGAGAGGAAGCCCAAATTATTTCGTTCCCATGTTCATAAGCCTTATACCTCCATCTTTTAAGAAAGCGGATTCCCGTCATCTTCATTAAAAGCCATTTAAAGGCCCTGGGTTTAAAAAAGAGTGCATACGACATGATTAGGGTATACACCGTTATCAAGGCGTAACTGATGATAAAAAGGTACTGAAGGCTGTTTCCCAGTTTGGCTTCAATGGCAGGAAGGCTGGGGAAAATATCGCCCTGAGTCATGAGCATTACAGCCGGAGCAGCAATAACGAAGAAGAGATTATCGAGAATAGCGGTGAGCATGGCATAAGCCATAGATTTGCCGAGATTAATTCCTTCTTTGTTTAAGATAAACACGGCTACCGCGGTTCCGCCCACGACTGATGGGGTGACGGCAGAGGCAAACTCCCAAAGAATAATTACATAAATGCTGCTCGTCCAGGTAAGCTTTTTCCCGGTCAGGGTTCTGATTCGGTAAACATAGCCGGCATCTCTTGCAAAGATTACCAGGACAGCGAGGATTATGGAGACTGCACTCGCATCAAAAACAAGTTTTAATTTTTCAGCAGTTAAATCGGGATCACTATAGAAAAGGTAGAAGACGATAGAAAGTCCTATAATTACAGGAATCCAAATTTTGTTTGGATTTAGGGTTTTAAGTACTTTCTTCGAATCCAGATCCATTAGTTAATAATCGCCTCTGCTAATTTCTCAATCCAAAAATTATTAAAACTATCGCCTCCGAATAAAACCACCTCATTGTTTTGGAGCAACTCCAATATTGCCAGAAAATTATATATTACTGCTATTTTTTGTGGATTGTAGCTGATTATTTTCTCAAAAGACAGTTTCCCCTGACCTTCTAGTTTTGTTAAAATAAAATCTTTTTGTTTTTCGATGGTATAAGGATATTGAACTACGCTATGAGAAGGTTTGTTTTGTGCTTCCTCAAAACGTTTCATCACTTTCTCGAAAATTTTGCAAAGTTTGTATAAATCAATGTCCTGAATTTCTGCTTCTACATTATTAAGAGCAGACAAAGCTTTGATTTCTTTGGCCAGATTCCCACGCGATTCCTTCTGCTGTCTGCTTTCTTCCAATGCCACGAGTTCTGCTATTACCGACTTGTACTTTTTATACTCTAGTAGATGTTGTACAAGCTCTTCTCTCGGGTCAATCTCATTCCCTTCTTCATCTAAAACTGGCCGGGGTAATAGCATCTTTGCCTTGATCCGCATCAAAGTAGATGCTACCAAAATAAATTCACTAGCCACCTCAATGTTCAGGTTTTCCATGATGTGGATGTAGTCCAGGAAATCTTTGGTGATTTTTGCTATCGGGATATCATATATATCCAACTCATCTCTCTCTATAAAAAACAGGAGCAGGTCAAAAGGACCCTCAAACAATGGAAGTTTTATTTCGAAACTCAAATTAGATCAGATAAGTATGTGCGTTTAATATGACCTATTCAAAGGTATTACATAATACCTAAATTAATACAGCATTTATAAATTTTTCTGTACTTTTGCTTACTTCATCAAAGATTATTTGACGGCTTTTTTGCGCTTTGGTTTAATTAGATGAAGTTTTGCGTACCTTAGATTGGCATTTTGTTTAAGAAGAATTGCCTCAAATTCAGGAAGTAACAATTCCGTTTTTCGGAAGTTACTGTGATGTATTAAAGTCATAAACTATGCTTATTAAGCCTGGAGATTTATTATCTCAGATTGACACTCCTCAAGATCTAAAAAAACTAGATCAGAAACAACTGGTTCAGCTTTCTCAGGAATTACGCCAATTTATCATCGATACCGTTTCTGTTTACGGCGGGCACTTTGGCGCCAGTTTGGGAGTTGTAGAACTAACAGTAGCATTGCATTATGTATTTAATACGCCTGTAGACCAGGTTGTGTGGGATGTGGGGCATCAGGCTTATGGCCACAAGATACTGACGGGAAGAAAGGATAAGTTTCATACGAACAGGATGTATAAAGGAATATCCGGTTTCCCCAAGAGGTCGGAAAGTCCTTATGACACCTTTGGGGTAGGGCATTCTTCCACGTCCATTTCCGCTGCGTTGGGAATGGCTGTGGCTTCCAAATATACAGAGGAGAAAAACAAGCAGCACATTGCTGTAATAGGAGATGGGGCCATGACAGGGGGAATGGCATTCGAGGCCATGAATCATGCCGGGGTGTCCAATACAAATCTGCTGATCATCCTCAATGATAACTGCATGTCTATCGACCCGAACGTGGGCGCGCTTAAAGATTATTTAACTGACATTACCACCTCTCATACTTATAATAAGCTCAAGGACGAAGTGTGGAAAGCCTTGGGGAAAATAAGCAAATTTGGAACGAGTGCGCAGGAAATAGTTTCTAAAATCGATACCAGCCTCAAGTCTTTCTTTCTGAAGCAAAGCAATCTATTTGAGAGTTTGAACCTTCGGTATTTTGGGCCTATTGATGGCCACGACGTGAATCATCTGGTGAGCGTAATGGAGGATCTGAAAAACATTCCCGGGCCGAAAATATTGCATTGCATCACAGTAAAGGGCAAAGGCTTTGCTTTGGCAGAGAAAGATCAAACCAAATGGCATGCTCCGGGCAAATTTGATAAACTGACCGGCGAGATCAGGAAAAAAATTTACGATGCGCCACAGCCACCAAAATACCAGGATGTATTTGGACATACGCTTGTAGAGTTGGCCCGAAATAATTCAAAAATAATGGGCATTACACCTGCAATGCCTTCCGGCTCTTCTTTGAATATCATGATGAATGAAATGCCAGAAAGGGCTTTTGATGTTGGGATTGCTGAGCAGCATGCAGTAACCTTTTCTGCCGGATTGGCCACGCAAGGTCTCATCCCGTTTTGCAACATCTACTCCACTTTTATGCAGCGGGCTTATGACCAGGTCATTCATGATGTGTGCATTCAAAAACTACCAGTTGTGTTTTGCCTTGATCGGGCCGGGTTTGCAGGTGCTGATGGTCCCACACACCACGGAGCGTATGACATTGCATACATGAGATGTGTTCCCAACCTGGTTGTTTCAGCTCCAATGAATGAATCCGAGCTTAGAAATTTGATGTTTACGGCGCAGCTCCCGGGTAAAGGGGCATTTTGCATTCGTTATCCCCGTGGACAGGGTGTAATGCCTGTTTGGAAAACACCCTTCGAAGAAATTCCGGTGGGCAAGGGCAGAATAATTAAAGAAGGAGAAGATGTAGCTGTTCTCTCCATAGGACACATAGGTAACTATGTGGTGGAGGCTTTTTCATTACTTGAAAAGGAAGAAGTATATCCTGCTCATTATGACATGCGGTTTGTAAAGCCCCTTGACGAAGAAATGCTACATCAGGTATTCGCGAAATTCAATAAAATAATTACCATTGAAGATGGCTGTATCATGGGTGGGTTCGGAAGTGCCGTGTTGGAATTTATGGCAGACAATGGCTATGTAGCCTCAATAGTCAGGCTGGGTATACCGGATGCTGTTTTTGAGCATGGGGAACAAATCGAACTTCATAAAGAAGCGGGAATGGATCCGGAATCCATTAGAAAAGCAATTATCAAATTGCTAGACCACGTGCCTGCGACTTCATAAATTACGTCTTTTACCGGGTATCGCTTTTCAACTCAGGAAATTCATTGGAAAAATCATGACCTACATGTTTTCCAATGAATTTGATGATATCATATTCTAAAAACCGATCTCCCAAAAGCACATAAAGATGGTCTTTGTGTAAATTGATTAATTTCGACAATGTTGAAATATCTATTCCCTTGCGAACCAAAACTTGCTCTACCTTTAACCCTCTGTGTTCCATTCTCTATTCATTAAGTTTACTCCCTCAGCCTTGTCGGGATTTCAGAACCTTCTCCCTCGGTTTTCAACTCCTCTATTGGAGATTTAACAATTAATTAAAAATATCAATAGGAGGTAACCGCTTTTGAATTATTTTTATTATTAATGTAACTATTCAAAAATTCCCGCCTACCTTCAAAAATATTTGAAAAAAGATTTCATAAACATTTGTATTCTAAATTTTTCTGCCAATATTTGTGTCTCCATAGCTGGTTGAAAACGAAGCCGCCCCACCTCCTCCTCGGAGCTAAGGCGGCTTCTTTCTTTTGTGGCTTTTTACAGGGTTGCGATCTTATACTAACAGGGGACATGGCATGAACTTTAACTTGCTACGGCTTCTCCCCCGTTAACATGTATTACTTGCCCTGATATATAAGACGCGTCTTTTGAGGCAAGGAACACATAAGCGGGAGCCACTTCTGATGGTTGTCCCGGCCTTCCCATATTGGTAGATTTTCCAAACTTCGCTACATGTTCTTCGTCAAAGGTTGATGGAATCAAAGGTGTCCAAATAGGTCCGGGAGCTACTGCATTTACCCTGATATTCTTAGGAGCAAAGGCAACGTTTAAAGACCGGGTAAATGAAACTATTGCTCCTTTGGTCGCCCCATAGTCGATGAGCTGATCCCTGCCCTGATAAGCGACCACGCTTGTTGTATTGATGATGCTATCGCCGGAAGTCATGTGATTGGCGGCGGCTTTCGTCAGATAAAACATAGAGAAAATATTTGTTTCAAATGTCTTTCTCATCAAATCCAGGTCAAGCTCGTCGAACGAATCGTGGGGATGCTGTTCTGCTGCGTTGTTTACCAAAATATTCAGAGCACCAAAATGATCTCTCACTTTTGAAATGCATTCATCGCAAAATGTTTTGTCGCGGATGTCACCTGGCAGCAATAAGCACGAGCTTCCTTCGTCTTCTATCATTCGTTTTGTTTCCCGAGCGTCATCATTTTCTTCGAGGTATATAATAGCCACCCTGGCACCTTCGCGAGCAAAGTGGACTCCTACAGCCCGGCCAATTCCGGAATCTCCTCCGCTGATCAACGCAACCTTGCCTTCCAGCTTTCCGCTTCCCCGGTAATCAGACCTGATTACCTCCGGTGCCGGGTTCATTTCTGCCTCCCTTCCCGGTGTTTCCTGTTGCTGCCTGGGTAATTCTTTCTCGATATATTCTTGCTTGTTCATAATTAAATTGTTTTGTCTGTGGCTTATAATAACTGTTTACAATAGCATAACTTTCTTCTTCTTATTAGGTTAAGATAAATATTGTGCGAGGGAATATTTTTTAAACTATAACATATCATTCCTATGAGATATGAGGAATTTATCAAGATGAATATGGAGAAACGGGCGGAAGTTGTGTGGACCCAGGGGCGGTTTTTGACGGAAAAGCGATATCCAAACCAGCATGTAGAACTTTACGCCATCAATAATTTTTTTGTAGAGATTTGGTTCAGCATCCCGCATAACATCAGGGACTTTAATTTCTTAATGTTCATTCGTTCTTTTAAAAAGATATCAGCGATTGAATCTTATCTTATAGATGATGAATGCTTTCAGTTGATCAAAGCCTGTTAAGTGCGAAACGGAGAGATGCACTTGTTGTGTTTTCAAGGTCTCTCTTTCAATTTTTGCTATATACCTGGCGACGGTCCATCTCAGCAGATTCAGGGCCTTCGTGGCCGGCGCATTGTTTTAAGCTGCACTCTTGATCTTGTCTTCCTCGCGCTAAGACCTATTGTGAGAAATATATGAGCAAAAATGGAATCAGAAAGAACGTGAGGATGATATATAGAAAGCCTATCACTTTATATTTCATGGTGAACTTTCCCAACAGCAGAGACAAATACACAGGTATATTTCTCAACCAGGGGATTGGAAAAAAAATGATTACGCCAATTAAATTGAAAAGAAGGTGGGCCAACGCCAGCGAAATGGCTGCTTCAGATTTGAACAAAGCAGCAATCAAGGCGGTAATGGTGGTGCCTAAATTCGCACCCAGGATAAAAGGTAGCACTTTTTTTACGGATGTGCTGCCCCGTGCAACCAAAGGCACGGTAAGGGAAGTGGTCACAGAGCTGGACTGGATAGATGCCGTAATTAGGAGGCCCCAGCCAAATGATTTATAAGGCTTATCAAAGATGTAAGCATTGAATTTGTTGTTTGAGTCGCCAAGCAATAGCCGATAGATCACCTTTGAAAGCAAGTTGATTGACAAGTATAAAAGTATAAAAGATAGTATAATCAGAATCCACGAATTAGGGATGGTGCTGACCAAAAAATCACTAATGGGTTGAAAGGTGAACAGCTCAAAAGGCCACTGAGGGAAAAAAGAGACCAGCGAAGACGAGGTGAGTATATCGGTAAATTCTGTTGAAAGCAGTGTTAAAAAACCGTATGCGTATTCGAGCGGAAACAAGATACAGGTGATCAGAATGTTAAAGAAGTCGTGAAGAGAACCGGCTGCAATTGCCCTGTTAAAAGTTTTGTTTTGGTTTAAAAATCCTAAAGAGACCAATGTACTTGTGAGGGTGGTACCAATATTTGCCCCCATCACCATGGGGATCGCGTTTGACAAGCTTAATGAGCCCGTTGCTACCACAGCCACAATCATAGAAGTAGTCGTGGAACTGCTTTGTATGATAGCGGTAATCAAAAGTCCTATAAAAAGACTGATAAAGGGATTGTTGGTCGCTTTTAAAAGCGTATCAGCGGTGGCCTGGCCTACATGGTTAAAGGCTGTCCCCAAAAGGTTAATAGAAAACAAGAAAAGGAGAATTCCTCCCAATACAACAAGGATCTTCCAAACTAAATTTTTGACCCTGGGAGGATTAGGCTCGTTGCTTTGAATTTTACTTTTTACCATACAATGCAGGTTCTCCTGGATTACGAATAATCATAATAGGTTGAATTACTGAACAATTTAGATGCGTTTTCATTATACGTTGTTGACCGGGGCAATATCTCGTCAATATGATATGTTTTGTTGAAAGCGTAAAATAACATAAACTAAAGTTATTTATCATATAAAACTAAAACTATGATCATGCACAAAAATCTCAGGCGGTGAAATCTCTCCTGAGCTTCAATTAAAGCCATTGGTGCAGAATTTTAATTTGCGGGTCAAGTACAAATAGCGTGGATAACGTATATTTTTATTTATATATGTAAAACATTTTTTTAGTTTTGTAATCAAATTGGAAAGATCCTGATTATTTTGAACCTTATTTTCAAGCGACATACCCCAAATGGCAAAAAAAATTACTGATAAAATAACTCAGGATAAGCTTTCGGGAGGCACCTATCAGATATTTGATGTTACCAAAAGGGAAAGCACCTTTATTGCATTTTTGGCCATACTCACGTTTATCGCGGGAGTAGTTACCCCGTATCCACAAGTAGCCATGTGGTTTGGCTTTATGTTGGCCGCTTATTCTGCAATAGCCAATGATAGCATCCAAACCATAGGTACGTTTATTGCGTCTAATCAGCAACGGAGATGGTGGATTTTATGGCTTTTCATAGGTCTTATTTTTGTTGCCACAGTCACTTACAGCTTTATTGTATTTGATGGTGATGTTAGTTTTCAGCGTTTGGCCTCTAAGGGTTTTAATGAGGCGCCCACCAGCTTTACCTTCCTACAGTTATCAGCACCTTTGATCCTGCTTATCCTTACCAGGATGCGCATGCCTGTATCCACCACTTTTCTGTTGCTGAATGCCTTTGCAACAGACGCCGGGGCAATTTGGGACGTAATGCAAAAAAGTTTTGCAGGCTATGTGATTGCCTTCATTGTTGCAATAATTACCTGGTATATGGTAGGGGCCTTTGTAAAGCAATATTTTAAGGGGAAGCCGGCCCCCTATTGGAATGTAATTCAGTGGATAACCAGCGGGATTTTGTGGTCGGTGTGGATCCAGCAGGATGCAGCAAACATTGCCATATTTCTTCCGAGAAGTCTAAATGTGGCTCAGTTTATCGCCTTTACGCTGTTTATATTCGCCGGAATTGGGCTCCTTTTTTATCTTAAAGGTGACAAAATTCAAAAAATTGTGAATGAGAAATCAGGGGTCACGGATGTGAGGGCTGCAACAATAGTAGATTTTATATATGCCATGTTGCTATTTTATTTCAAAGCCATAAGTACGATTCCTATGAGTACTACATGGGTGTTTATCGGGCTCTTAGGCGGAAGGGAAATAGCCATTAGTCTCACCAAAAAGCGCCATAAGAAAAAAGCGAAATCGCTGAAGAATAGCTTACGGATGGCGGGAAAAGACATGGCCTATGCAACTATTGGTTTGATAGTATCATTGGTATTAGCAGTGGCTATTAATCCGAATATAAGGCAAGAGGTATTAAACTACTTCTTCAACTAAAGCATAAAGTTATACAAGCTGACTACTTTTGACTTAGCTCCTTGAGCGTTAGCCAGGCCATAAGCCCGGATCCGATCTCGAGTGCTTTTTCGTCGATATCAAAGGTGGGAGTATGAACAGAGGAAACAATTCCCCGCTCCTCGTTTCGCGTGCCTAATCTGTAGAAACACGCGGGTATTTGCTGTGAATAATAGGAGAAATCTTCGGCAGCCATCCATAAATCCAGGTCTAAAACATTTTCTTCGCCAAGGTATTCAATGGCATTTTGTTTCGCACGCTCGGTGAGTGGTGGATCATTTTTTAGGAATGGGTAGCCATTCAACACTGTAAACTCACAAACCCCACCCATAGCTTCGGCAATACCTTCCGCAATTTTCACCATCTTCTTATGGGCCTCAGCTCGCCAATTTTCGTCCATGGTTCTGAAGGTGCCTTCTACCTTCACCTCATCGGGAATTATGTTCGTGGCGCCATTGGCTATCACTTTGCCAAATGACAATACACAGGGCACTTTGGGATCGCAATTCCTGCTTACCACTTGTTGTAATGCAACTATGATATGGGAGGTGATCAGGACGGGGTCTACATTTCTTTCCGGCATAGCGCCGTGCCCTCCTTTGCCTTTTACCGTAAAGTACAGCTCATCGGTACTGGCCATGTACATACCACTCCTGAACCCTACCTTGCCCACCGGAATAAAAGGCATAACATGCTGGCCTAATATATTTTCAGGAGCTGGATTCTTCAGCGCCCCCTCTTTGATCATCAATGAAGCGCCTCCGGGCATTTTTTCTTCTCCCGGTTGAAAGAGCAACTTGACGGTACCTTCGAATTGCTCCCTTAAAGTATAAAGTATTTTTGCAGTTCCCAGCAAAGATGATGTATGGACGTCATGCCCGCAGGCATGCATAACACCTTCTACCGTTGACTTGTAAGGCACATCATTTGCCTCGTTAATAGGCAGCGCGTCAATGTCTGCTCTTAAGGCAATAATCTTTTTGTCCGGGTTTTTTCCTTTAATAAGCGCTACCAACCCCGTGCCCGCAATCTTTGAAAAAGGGATGTTAAAACTCTTTAGCTTCTCCTCGATAAAACGAGCGGTGTTATACTCCTGAAACGATAACTCCGGGTGCGCATGTAGATGCCTGCGTATTTCGATGATATCCTGTGCCAGCGCTTTTGCTAAGTCTTTTATTTGCTCCTTCAAAGCTTCAGTTATTAATAATTATTGGATAGTGAATCGCTCGGGAATAATCATGGCCGAAGGAAACTCTTTTCTCAGGGTAGTGTAGGTTTTGTGTGCTTCCAGCCTGTCTATAAATTTGCCCACTTTTACCTTATAATTGGGCTGCACATATTGAATTTGTGGCCTGGCATCAGGAATCAGGCGGTATACCATGTCTTTAGACTGGTTGGCAGCCTCTCTGCTATTGCCTGTGTATACCTGCACCGTAAAACCGGAGATCTGCTTGCCCTTATTGGACTCGGCAATTTGTTCAAGTTTTGCATCAATTTCCGCTGTTACTTCGCTTTCCGTACTGATGTTACCCTCGATTGGAATTTCATTGATGTTTTCCTTCACCGGCGCTTCCTCAATGGCTTCGTAGTCGATGCGGTGCACACTTAAATCTTCAACATAGGTGTTTTTACTGGAACTACTCGACATGGATGTACTTGTACCGCAGCTGATTAAGCCTGCAATAACAGAATATAAAAAGAAATAACTCACGATTCGCATTGGTATGATATTAATAGTATAAACAGATTACCTTTTCATTTATTTTAATTGAAAGGCAAAATTTACAAGTTGAGGAAGTGCATTAAGTTCGGAACACTAATTCTCTATAAGTACACATTTGTTATTTACCAGATCCTCTTCCACAGTTTTATATTTAACATCTTTTTTAACAGTTCCATCAGGATATTGTACGCTGACACGATCGTTCCTTCCGGCTACTTTTGTAGATTTCACGGGAGCCACTTTTTCCACAGGAGGTCTGTTTCGGGTGTCAGTGTTTTTGCCTGCCAGTAAAGAATGGCTTTCTTCTTTTGATTCATTCAGTCGTTGTGCGCTCCTCTGCGGTGCTTTTGCTTCTCTTACATCTTCTGGTTGCTGCACCGGAAGATCGGCTTTGAGTAAAAATGAGATGGTCTCTTCATTTACTTTAGCCAAAAATGCTTTGAACAATTGAAATGCTTCAAATTTATATATCAGCAGCGGATCTTTTTGTTCATACACAGCATTTTGAACAGATTGCTTCAGGTCGTCCATTTCTCTCAAATGCTCTTTCCAGGCTTGATCTATGAATGCAAGGGTCGCAAATTTCTCCATGGACCGGATCAATTCTTTACAATGCGTGTCCACATTCTTTTGAAGATTTGATGATATCCCTATTTGTTTTTTCCTGTCAGTAAATGGCACCAGAATATCAACTATGGTTGCTCCTTTCTTCTCATGGATATCCTTAATGATAGGATATGCTTTTTCTGCAATTGCGTTGTTCTTTTTCTGATAATGTGCGTAGGTAGTATCATACAGTTGCCTTGAAAGGTCTTCCGGAGATATCTTCATAAACTCTTCCTGCGTGATCGGATAGTCAATTCCGAGGACACTAAGGGTGTTCAGCTTAAAGCTATCGTAGTTTTCACCGGTTTTGCTGTTCAACACCAGGTCTTCACAGGTATCATAAAGCATATTCATGATATCTAGCTGTAATCTTTCTCCGAACAACGCATTCCTTCGGCGGGTATAGATTACCTCCCTTTGCGAATTCATCACATCGTCATACTCTAACAGTCGCTTCCTGATTCCGAAGTTGTTTTCCTCTACCTTTTTTTGAGCTCTTTCTATCGACTTGGTGATCATAGAGTGCTGAATGACTTCGCCTTCTTCCAGTCCCATACGGTCCATCAGCTTGGCGATCCGATCTGATCCAAACAAGCGCATCAGGTTGTCTTCCAGCGAGACAAAGAACTGGCTGGATCCCACGTCTCCCTGTCGGCCCGAACGTCCTCTGAGCTGTCTGTCAACCCGTCGTGACTCGTGCCTTTCTGTACCTACAATGGCAAGTCCACCTGCTGCTTTCGACTCCGGCGAAAGCTTAATATCTGTACCCCGGCCTGCCATGTTGGTTGCAATGGTTACCGTTCCCGATTTTCCCGCTTCCGCAACCACTTCGGCCTCACGCTGGTGTTGTTTAGCGTTCAAAACCTGATGTGATATGTTTCGAAGTTTGAGCATTCTACTCAGTAATTCAGAGATTTCTACGGAAGTAGTACCTACCAACACCGGGCGCCCGGCTTGGGTCAGTTCACTGATTTCGTCGGCTACTGCATTGAATTTCTCCCGCACGGTTTTGTAAACTTTGTCTTCGCGGTCGTCTCTTATGATCGGTTTGTTGGTGGGGATTACCACTACATCCAACTTGTAGATCTCCCAGAATTCACCGGCTTCTGTTTCGGCAGTACCTGTCATTCCAGCGAGTTTATGGTACATCCTGAAATAATTCTGCAGGGTTACGGTGGCATAAGTTTGCGTGGCATCTTCCACCTTTACATTTTCCTTGGCTTCAATGGCCTGATGCAAGCCATCAGAGTATCTTCTGCCTTCCATCACCCTTCCCGTTTGCTCATCCACAATCTTTACTTTTCCGTCCACAAGAATGTACTCGGTATCTTTCTCAAAGAGGGTATAGGCTTTGAGCAATTGATTGATGGTATGTATTCTTTGTGCTTTTACGGAATAGTCTTTGATGAACTCTTCTTTCTTTTTCAGCTTTTCTTCATCACTCAGGGCATTGTCATTTTCCAGATTTGCAATTTCAACCCCGATGTCTGGTAGAATAAAGAATGAGGCATCTTCGCCATCTCCGGTGATAAGATCAATTCCTTTCTCAGTCAGATCTATGCTGTTATGCTTTTCATCAATGGTAAAATAAAGCGGCTGATCTGCCTCAGGCATCATTTTGGAGTTGTCCTGAAGATAGAAATTTTCAGTTTTTTGAAGTGTCTGGCGGATTCCGGTCTCACTTAAGAATTTGATCAACGGCTTGTATTTGGGCAAACCCCGGAAGGCGCGGAACAAAGGCAGACCACCTTCTTTATCATCACCATCCTTTAGTTTCTTTTTAGCCTCAAGCAAGTATTCTCCCACAAGCTTCTTTTGCGCTTCTACCAGTTTCGCAATCCGCGGTTTGAGGTCATAAAATTCATGTTCATCGCCCTTTGGAACAGGTCCGGAAATGATAAGTGGCGTTCGTGCATCATCAATCAATACGGAGTCGACTTCATCCACCATTGCAAAATGATGTTTCCTCTGTACCAGATCTTTGGGGTCTCGAGACATATTATCCCTCAGGTAGTCAAAGCCAAACTCGTTGTTGGTTCCATAGGTAATGTCTGCCCTATAAGCTTTCCTTCTTTGCTCACTGTTGGGAGGGTAATTATCTATACAGTCGATGGAAAGCCCATGGAACTGAAATAAAGGCGCCATCCATTCCGAATCCCTTTTTGCAAGGTAGCTGTTTACAGTTACCACATGCACGCCTCTGTCTGCCAATGCATTGAGGAAAGCAGGGAGTGTAGCTACCAGCGTCTTACCTTCACCTGTCGCCATTTCGGCAATTTTGCCCTGGTGCAATACCACCCCTCCAATAAGCTGTACATCGTAATGGAGCATGTCCCAGGTTACTTCAGTGCCCCCGGCTATCCACTTGTTTGCCCAGATTGCCTTATCTCCTTCAATGGTGACATTCGAATGCGCGCTCGCGTATTCTCTGTCGTGTAAATTAGCGGTGACTTCGAGCTTTTGATTCTCTTTAAATCTTCGGGCAGTTTCCTTCACAATGGCAAAAGCATCAGGCAAAACTTTTAGCAAAACATCCTCCAGCGACTTATTCCGCTCTTCTTCCAGCTTGTCTATCTCATTAAAAATTGCCTCTTTTTCATCGATATCCAATTCAGGATTGTCTTCCACCTTTTGGTGCAACGCTGCTATTTTGTCATCTATGTCTTTAAGGTCGGACTTTATCCTTGCTTTAACTTCTGCCGTTTTGGCTCGAAGCTCGTCATCACTCAAAGCAGCAAGCTGCCTGAAAGCATCATTAATCTGATTTACATAAGGTAAAATCTGTTTAATATCTTTATCTGATTTACTGCCAAACATTTTGGTCAGCCCTTTTGTAAGAAAATCTAACATAAGTTGAATATTTGTTAAAACCTTGTAAGGTGTAAATTCTAAATCAATTTAATATGTAATCCCCCGGAAATCTCTACTCTTTTTTAACTTTTTGCGCCAGGCTGTAAAGCCAAAATGACTGAACCAGGTAAGGTGCAACTTGAATCCAATACAAATCGCATCTTTTACCATTAGCAAACTTACTGCCAGCAATCATTATGGCAGAAGCAGTCTTCATCATATACCAATGGTTCCTGAAAAAACCTCTTCCGCCGGTCCGGAGAGATATATCTCTCTAAATGAACCGCTCGTTTCCTGAAGGAAGGCTATTTCCAGCGTGCCTCCCAACGTTTCTACTTTAATCGGACTGACGTAATCGGAAAAACTTGCAGCCAATGCACAGGCTGTTACGCCCGTGCCGCAAGAAAGCGTTTCATCCTCCACACCTCGTTCGTATGTCCTGACAAAGATTTTGTTATGCCCGTTCAATGAAACGAAATTTACATTTGTTCCTTGTTCTTTAAAAGGCTCGGAATTTCGTATTGCTTTTCCTGCTTCGAATACAGGAAATTTATCTAAATGATCAACAAATTTAACGTAATGCGGAGATCCCGTATTGATATAGTAGTCGTCCTCGACTTTATCTACCTGGTTTACATCGCCCATCTTCAGCTTAATGTGTCCATTGCTTATGGTTGCCTCGTGCAAGCCATCGATCGCCATGAATGTGCAATGGTCTTGAATGATATTCAGTTTTTGGGCGAATTTTACAGCACACCTGCTTCCATTGCCACACATACTTTGTGAGGCATCTGCATTGAAATAGACCATTTCAAAATCGCAGTCGGGGTGGTTTTGAATTAGGATCAGACCGTCCGCGCCAATACCAAACCTTCTGTTGCAAAGTCTGGTGATCAGATGATGTTCGCCACCATCAAATACCATAGACCGGTTATCGATCATTATAAAGTCATTGCCGGTTCCCTGATACTTGTAAAATTGAATGTTTTTCATCTGAATAAATTGTTTTAAATGGCCAGAATCCTGTCCCGGACTTGCTTCGGGATGGAATAACCTATTTTCGTTCGAGGTATGCCCAGCTCCCCGAGATCGGTTATTCAACCTCGGTGGGTATGGTTCCCCTTATGGTTTTTTCATCTGAATATCATTTGTTTTTCAAAGCCAGAACCTTGTCCCAAACATGTTTGGGACAAAATAGCCTTACCCGTAGAACCAAAATTCGCCTGCACTTTTGTGGCGAATCTTCCGAGCATGCTCTTTGGGATGTTCAGTTTGTGGCTATTTGTCTACATATAACTGTTTTCAAAGGGTCAGCCCTGGATTCTAAAACCTAAACGTAAATATACTGGAATATAACACTGCTGCAATAATATTTTGGCAGTAGGTTTTAAAGAAAATGGTTGACAGAGACTTTTTTGGAAGCTACTATCACAAAATTCTCCTGAGAATGTCTGGAAAGCTGATCAAATCGCGCCAATAGCCTCAAACATCATGCTTTTACGATCATCTTTCCTGAATTCTCGCCCTTGAACAGCCCCAAAAAGGTTTCCGGCAGGTTCTCAAATCCCTCTTTAATTGTTTCAGTATATTTCAACTTCCCTTCTTTGAGCCATTGTGACATTTTTTTAATAGCTTCATCAAAGCGCTGGTGGTAATTGCTTACTATAAAACCCTGCATCAATACACTTCGGGTTAGTAGCATGGGTTGTATGCGCGGCCCCACAGGAGTTTCCGAGGCGTTGTATAAAGCTATCTGCCCACATAGTGGAATTCGCGCGAAGAAGTTGATGTGTTTTATTACAGCATCTGAAATATCGCCTCCTACGTTGTCGAAATAAATATCTACTTTGTCCGGGCACGCCGCAGCAATTTCTGCGGCAATATCGCCAGTAGTTTTGTAGTTAATGACAGCGTCGAAACCCAGTTCATCTTTTAACATCTTCAGTTTTTGATCATCGCCTGCGATACCAACAACCCGACAACCCTGAATCTTTGCAATTTGACCTACCACAATGCCCACTGCACCTGCTGCGCCAGAAATAACGACTGTTTCGCCTTCCTTGGGCTTCCCAATGTCCATCAGGCCGAAATAGGCGGTTAAACCGGGCATTCCCAAAATTCCTAAATAATAGGTGGCGGGCGCCAGATTTTCATCAATTGTTTTAATAACCTTGGCAGGGACTATCGATTCTGTAGCCCATTTCAGATTGCCAAGAATCTTATCTCCGGGTTTAAATCGTTCGCTCTTACTCGAAATCACCTCTGCAATTACGCCGCCATCTATGGGGGCGCCAATTTGATACGGCGGAACATATGACTTGGCGTCGTTCATTCTTCCACGCATGTAAGGATCTACCGAGTAGTAAAGCCCTCGTACATGCACTTCTCCATCTTTAATTTCCGGTAGTTCGACAGACTCTATCCTAAAATTGTCTTTACCGGGCATGCCCTTTGGCCGACTGGCCAATACAATCTGCTTGATCATGAGAGTTTATTTAGATTATTACCTTTATATGTAGAAATAGAAGGAAAAGCAATTAATCCTGTCTCAGCTTGGGTTATTGTTTCCTCATAGTAATAATCCTGCAAGTACTTCAATGTTTAATTCCTGAGAAGAAATTGTACTTGCATTGAACGCTAAAATTTATTGAAGCTTTAGCTCTGGCGCCAGGTGTCCTTTAAATCTGAAACTCAGGGAGAATAAAAGCGGTAGGGGATATTGCGTGCTAATTAAAAGGATAGAAATGAGAGAGGGTTGTAACACTCCTCGCAAAACAAAAAAAGGCTGATCCTCGCGAACCAGCCATAGTCAAATTATAACTCTTGTTATTACATTTTCTCTTTAATTCTCGCTGCTTTACCTTGTCTGCCTCTCAAATAGAATATTCTGGCTTGTTTTACCGCTCCCTGACGAATCAATTCTATTTTTTCGATACTTGGAGAAATTATCGGGAATATTCTTTCAATACCTATGCCGTTAGAAACCTTTCTTACTGTAAATGTTTCACCGTTTGAATTAGGATTCTTTCTTTGAATAACAGTGCCCTGGAACTGCTGGATTCGTTCCTTGTTTCCTTCACTGATTTTAACGTGGACGTTGACAGTGTCTCCCGCTTTGAAGGAAGGGAAGCTATTCCTTTTTGCTTTATATTCCTCCTCTACTAATTTTATAAGATCGCTCATGATTTATGGATATTAATCTTTCTCGCCGAAAAATGAAGTGCAAAGATAGAAAAAATTTTGTATATACTAAAAATTAATTCAAATATTTGATGCTTAATGTCTAAAGTTGAGTGGACGTTTGTTGGAGAGGTGCACCTTACTATTCCAGCAAATCAGGCCTTCGTTGCTGCGTCCTTTCCACTGCCTTGTCAAAACGCCATTTTTCTATCGCTTTCTCGTTTCCGCTTAACAAAATGTCCGGAACTTTTAGGCCCTGAAAGTCATAGGGCCTGGTATAAACAGGTGGGGCAAGCAAGCCATCCTGAAAGGAATCGGTAAGCGCTGAGGTTTCATCTGAAAGCACGCCCGGAATAAGCCGTATGATTGCATCTGCTAATACCGCAGCGGCCAGTTCTCCACCTGAGAGAACATAATCTCCTATGCTGATTTCCCGGGTGATATAGGTTTCCCTGATCCTTTCATCTATGCCTTTATAATGTCCGCAGAGGATAATGATGTTCTTTAAAAGCGAAAGTTCATTTGCCGTTGACTGGTTCAGCGTGGCCCCGTCAGGAGTCATATAGATCACTTCGTCATAGTCTCGCTCGTTCTTAAGATAATCGATACAATTTGCAATCGGCTCTATCATCATTACCATGCCTGCACCACCGCCGTAGGCATAATCATCTACGTTGCGGTGTTTAGAAGTGGTAAAGTCGCGGAGATCATGTAAATAAACAGATACGAGACCCTTTTCCTTTGCTCTTTTAATGATGGAGTGGTCGAAAGGGCTGGCCAATAGAGAGGGCAGACAGGAAATTACATCAATTCGCATGATCAATCCTCCAGATATATTTGAAGCAGTCCCTCGGGCAGCAATACCATGACCTCTTTGTGCTCGTGATTGACTGAGTTTACAATGTCGTCAATAATGGGAATTAGTACTTCCCTGCTGTTGTACTGCATGGCAATCAGGTCCTGGTGAGGCAGGTTGTAAATGGTGGCTACTGTTCCTAAAGGCCCCTCAGCCTCGTCAACCACCTGATAACCTATAATATCGTGGTAGTAAAACTGGTCGTGCGGTAGCTTGGGCAATGTATGGAGAGGAAGATAAAGCCTCTTATTCTTGAGTGCATCTGCGGCCTCCACGGTATCCACCTCTTCAAATTTTATTACAGCCTTATTTTCCGTGACCGCGATTTTTTCAATAAAAAAAGGAATCAGTTTGTTGTCTATGTCAACAAAGACTGATTCCAGTTTATTATAATTTTCAGGCACATCCACATCAAGAAATGCCTGTACTTCTCCTTTTAGTCCATGGACTTTAGAAACATACCCTAACTGGAAACATGCTTCGAAATCCATACGAAATACTATTGTTTGCTATCTTCTTCCGGAAGTTTATCGCCGGATTCAGGAGCTTTTGAAGGATCATCAGGAGCCTCGTTGGTCGCCTCTGCTGCTTTTGCTTCAGACTCAGGTGCGGCTGCTTCCGGAGTAGCTTCTCCTGCTGCTTCAGCGGGCGCTTCCGTTGCTTCTGCTTCCGTTGCTTCTGCTTCTGCTGCAGGCTCTTCAACCTGATTTTTCTTTCTCAAAGCTTCAGCTCTGGCTTCTTTCACCTTGGCTTCAGCTTCTCTTCTGGCTTTGGCTTCAGCTTCTTTCTTCTGAGCAAGCGTATCTTTCTTGCCTGTTATTTTTGCTTCTTTTGCATCCTGCCATTCCTGGAAACGCGCATCCGCCTGCTCCTGAGTAATAGCTCCTTTAAGAACACCAATTTGAAGATGCTTCTTTAAAAGGATGCCTCTGTAGGATAACATTGCTTTTACGGTATCAGTGGGCTGTGCCCCATTCATAATCCACTGGAAAGCTTTTTCATCATTCAGCTCAATGTGAGCCGGATTGCTTGCAGGATTATAAACTCCGATTTTTTCAATGAAACGACCATCTCGTGGTGCGGTGGAATTTGCTACGACTACATCGTAAATTGCCATCTTTTTGCGTCCTCGACGCGCTAATCTAATTTTTACTGCCATTTTTTAAATTAATTTATTTTTAATGGAACCCGTCCATCAATAAGTTTGCAAACTTAAGCATTCTTTTGCACTTTTTTGACGCTTCAATCGGAAATTTTACAAGCGCTGATCTATAGTCGAGAAAGTGGTTTGAAAAAGAAGCAGCCGTCCCTTAATTCCCGCCGAGGCAGGATGTCCGTATGTGAGGATCAGCGCCCTCTGAATGCTTCAGACAAGACGCAGTAATCGGGGTGTAAAAAATGCCCAACATATTAGTGTTCTGCCTCGTAAACCCTGGCTTCTTGGATTAAATAAACAATGAGAAATTGCAACTGTTGTTAAAATGTTACATAGATCGGGTTTTTGATAAAATGCCGGTAACAAACCTTTGCAATCCTCTATATTTGTGTATGCGTATGTACGGTTTTATTGTATTTGAAAGTTTATCTACTTTTGTATTATCTTAAATAAAAACTTTAATGGACAAGTATTCATATATATCAAACGCCCACGGAAATTATCTGGACGAGTTGTATCAAACATATAAACAGAATCCTTCTGCTCTGGATGAGTCCTGGCAGAAATTCTTTGAAGGTTTTGAATTTGCGCAGCTTAACGGAAGTAGTAACGGTACTTCGACTGCCTCAACAGCGCCTTTGCAAACAGAAGCGGGAGATTCCGTTTCCTCCGCACATTTCGACAATGAAATAAAGGTACGGCATTTAATTCATGCATACCGTACCCGAGGTCACCTCAGGGCAAAAACCAATCCGGTAAGAGAAAGAAAGGACCGCAAGGCCCTGCTTGACCTGGAAGATTTTGGATTGAGCAATGCTGATTTGAACACTGAATTCGAAGTGGGAAAAATCATCGGCATTGGAAGAGCAACCCTTCAAAAAATAGTGGATTCTCTAAAGCTGATCTACGAAGGTACAGTAGGCTTCGAATACATGTACATTCGAGAGCCGGAAATTCTTGAGTGGTTCAAAGCCAAATCAGAAAAAGAGTCGCTCAACTTCAATCCTCCGCTGGAACAGAAAAAAAGAATTCTCTCCAAACTTAACGAGGCCGTTGTCTTTGAGAATTTTCTTCATACCAAATATTTAGGGCAGAAGCGTTTTTCTTTAGAGGGAGGCGAAACGACCATTCCTGCATTAGACGCAATTATTAATAAAGGAGCGTCTTTGGGCGTGGAAGAAGTCATGATTGGCATGGCGCACCGGGGCCGTCTGAATGTGCTAGCGAATATCATGGGCAAAACCTATGAGCAGATCTTTACGGAATTTGAAGGTACCGCCGAACCAGACCTTACTATGGGAGATGGCGATGTGAAGTATCACATGGGCTTCTCCAGCGAAATTACCTGCGAAGGTGGCAACGTAGTGAATTTGAAGCTTGCTCCAAACCCATCGCATCTGGAAGCTGTAAATCCCGTGGTGGAAGGTTTCCTCAGGGCTAAAATAGACAAGCAGTACAAAGATCCTAAAAAAGTACTTCCGATTCTTATTCATGGAGACGCGGCCATAGCCGGACAGGGAATTGTTTATGAGATTGCGCAAATGTCAAAGCTGGAAGGCTATTACACTGGAGGAACCATTCACTTCGTAATTAATAACCAGGTTGGATTTACCACCGATTTTGATGATGCCCGATCCAGTATCTACTGTACTGACGTGGCAAAAACCATTGATGCGCCGGTACTTCATGTGAATGGCGATGATCCCGAGGCTGTCATATTTTGTGTGAACCTGGCAACAGAATTCAGGCAGAAGTTCGGTAGGGACATTTTCATCGACATGGTTTGCTACAGAAGGCATGGCCACAACGAAAGTGACGAGCCGAAATTCACGCAACCATCACTTTATAATAAAATTTCAAAGCACCCAAATCCTCGTGAGGTTTATAACAGAAGTCTGATAGACAGAGGACATGTAGATGCCGAGCTGGCTGAAAACATGGACAAGGAATTCAGGGATCTGCTTCAGGCCAGGCTTAATTTGGTGAAGCAAAAGCCGCTGCCGTACAATTATCAGCAAATGGAGAAGGAGTGGCATGTTTTAAGGAAATCGGAACCAGAAGATTTTGACCAGTCTCCGGAGACTGGAATAGAAGAGAAAGCTTTCGAAAAAGTAGCCAAAGCACTTACCACACTTCCAAAGGGCTTCAAGCCCATTAAGCAAATAGAAAAGCAGTTCAAGCAGAGGAAAGATATTTTCTTCAATACCAAACAATTGAACTGGGCAGCCGCAGAATTGATGGCTTACGGCTCTATTCTTTTGGAAAAGAAAATTGTCCGTCTCTCTGGTCAGGATACGCAAAGAGGTACTTTTTCTCACAGGCATTCGGTTATTCATGATGTCAATACCAATGAAGCTTACAATAGCCTGAATCATATTGAGGAAGGGCAGGAAAAATTCAGGGTGTACAATTCCCTGTTATCAGAGTTTGGGGCTTTAGGTTTTGAATTTGGTTATGCACTGGCCAACCCAAACGCGCTTACGATCTGGGAGGCACAATTTGGTGACTTTGCCAATGGTGCGCAGGTAATGATAGACCAGTTTATTACATGCTCTTATACAAAGTGGCAAAGAATGAACGGCCTGGTCTTATTGTTGCCACATGGTTATGAAGGACAAGGTCCGGAACACTCCAATGCGCGGCCTGAACGTTTTCTTCAAATGGCAGCTGGATACAACATGTTTGTAGTAAACATTACACAGCCATCCAACTTCTTCCATCTACTCCGAAGGCAGTTGGCCATGCCATTTAGAATGCCTTGTGTCGTCATGTCGCCCAAATCTTTATTAAGACATCCACGGGTGGAATCGCCTAAAGAAGAATTCCTTTCCGGTAGATTTAGAGAAGTAATTGACGATCCGAATGCAAATCCCAAGGAAATAAAGAAGGTTTTGGTGTGTACAGGAAAAATTTATTATGAGCTGTTGGAAAAGCAGGAAGAAACGAGGCGCACAGATATAGCCATTGTCAGAATTGAACAGCTATATCCTTTCCCTAAACGCCAGGTGGACGATATTCTGGCTAAATATAAGGATGCACAACTGTTTTGGGTACAGGAAGAGCCCGAAAATATGGGCGCCTGGACTTTCCTTTTACGAACAATGCGTAATCCGGCGGTGGACGTGATCTCCCGAAAAGCAACAGCGTCTCCGGCCACCGGGTACGGCAAAATGCACAAAAAGGAACAGGAAGAATTGATTAATAAGGCTTTTGCATAAAATGCATTTGTAGTAATAGTATTCCTTCCGGGGGAGACAAATTTTATTCAAAAAATTTAGTTTGAAATAATGATTATAAAGGGATATAAATTAACTTGACGTCGCATACGGTGTTATTTCAAAACATTTATTCCCTTTGTAAAGGCTGTTAACCAAAGCAAAAAAAATATTATGAGCAAAACAATGAAGGTACCTCAGGTAGGAGAATCGATTACCGAGGTCACAATTGCCCAATGGTTGAAGAAAGATGGTGATGAGGTGGCATTGGACGAGATAATTTGTGAACTGGAATCTGATAAAGCCACTTTTGAAGTGCCTGCAGAAGCCGCCGGAATTTTGAGGATCAAAGCCCAGGAAGGAGATACGTTAGAGATAGGAGCTGAAATCTGCGAAATAGAAGAGGGTTCGGCAGGAACTGATCAAGGGAAAGAAAAAGCATCGGGTCAGGGATCTGAAAATGAAAAAGCAGCTACTCAATCAACGGGACCAGAGGTAAAGTCGCGGGTAAGTGACGCTGGAAACGAAGTGCTTGAAATGTATGTGCCTGCGGTGGGCGAATCCATAACCGAGGTTACAATCGGCTCATGGCTAAAATCAGACGGAGATGAAGTGATGCTCGATGAAGCAATTGCTGAAATAGAATCTGATAAAGCAACTTTCGAATTAACAGCTGAAGGGCAGGGAAAGCTCCAAATTGTGGCACAGCAGGGTGATACACTTGAGATTGGCGCTTTAATCTGCAAGATTGAAGTAACAGAAACCAAATCCGGACAAAAGTCGGTAGAAGCAGAACCGGATGAGGAGGATGAAGATGGAAGAGAAAACCCCATGAACGAAACCTATGCTACAGGGCATGCTTCGCCGGCAGCAGCCAAAATACTTGCTGAAAAAGGCATTAAAGCGGATGTTGTAAAAGGATCAGGAGTAGACGGGAGAATAACCAAAGAAGACGCATTAAAAGCCGAAGCCGAATCCAAAAAGGCAGAAGCTAAACCATCTGCAAAAGCGGAGGCTGCGAAAGAAGCGCCTCAGTCTCCTGCCACGGGCGACAGAAATCAGACAAGGCAAAAGATGTCCAGTCTGCGAAAGACAGTTGCAAGACGCCTGGTAACGGTAAAAAATGAGACAGCCATGCTCACGACCTTTAATGAGGTCGATATGAAACCGATCATGGATCTTAGAAAAAAGTATAAAGATCAATTCAAGGAAAAATTTGAAGTTGGTCTGGGTTTCATGTCATTTTTCACAAAGGCTGCGTGCGTTGCCTTGCAGGAGTGGCCTGCTGTAAATGCCATGATTGATGGTGAAGAAATGGTTTTCAATGATTTTTGTGACATTTCAATAGCCGTATCTTCTCCAAAAGGGCTGGTAGTGCCGGTTATCCGAAATGCAGAGAAGCTATCTTTCGAAGGAATAGAGAAGGAAGTTGTGAGACTTGCTGGAAAAGCAAGAGATGGAAAGCTGAGTATTGAAGAAATGACAGGCGGTACATTCACCCTCACAAATGGAGGTATTTTTGGTTCAATGATGTCTACGCCGATCATTAATGCGCCGCAGTCTGCTATTTTAGGTATGCACAATATTGTTGAGCGTCCGGTGGTGGTAAATGGTGAAATCGTAGTGCGGCCTATGATGTATCTGGCGCTGTCTTACGATCACCGAATAATTGATGGCCGCGAATCCGTGAGCTTCCTTGTCAGAGTAAAGCAATTGTTGGAAGATCCTACCCGTCTGCTAATAGGCGTTTAGATCAGAAGGAAATGTTTTTAAACTTAAATGATTTTTGAAACAATTAATCTTTAAATCTTTTTCCTGAGATAGCCTGTTCGACTGTTTTAGGATTTAAAATACAACATTATGCAATACGACGTCACGGTTATCGGTTCAGGTCCGGGAGGCTATGTAGCAGCCATAAGATGTGCACAACTAGGCATGAAAACTGCCCTTGTAGAAAAGTATGATACTTTAGGAGGTACTTGTTTAAATGTAGGTTGTATACCTTCCAAAGCACTACTTGACTCTACGGAGCATTATCATAACGCAAGCAAGCACTTCAAAGAGCACGGTATAGAGCTTTCAGGACTAAGCGTAAATTTTGGTCAAATGGTTTCGCGCAAACAGGAGGTTGTAGATCAGACAACAGCGGGAATCGACTTTTTGATGAAGAAGAACAAAGTGGATGTTTATAATGGTTTTGGGTCTTTTCTCAATAAAAATAAGATCAAAATAGCTGGAAAAGATGGTGACAAGGAGATAGATACCGATAAGGTGATCATTGCCACAGGCTCTAAGCCTGCTGACCTGCCATTCGCCCGAATTGACAAAAAAAGGATCATAAGCAGCACCGAAGCCTTGTCATTAAAGGAAGTTCCCAAACATTTAATTGTAATCGGGGGTGGTGTAATCGGGATGGAATTAGGCTCGGTATATGCCCGGCTGGGTGCTAAAGTGACCGTATTGGAATATTTGGACAAGCTGATACCTACCATGGACGGCACAATGGGCAAAGAATTGTTCAAAGTGAGTAAAAAGCTTGGCATTGATTCGAAGTTAAGCCATAAAGTTACGTCTGTTGAAAGCACGGGAGACGAGGTGGTTGTAAAAGCTGAGAATAAAAAAGGAGAAGAAATTGAATTGAAAGGAGATTATTGTTTAGTTTCTATTGGAAGAAGGCCCTATACAGAAGGTTTGGGTTTAGACAAAGTCGGCCTTTCGACAGACAAAGCTGGAAGAATAGAAACGGATGAAATGCTGAAGACCAGCGTTGATAATATTTATGCGATTGGCGATGTAATCAAAGGTGCCATGCTGGCTCACAAAGCCGAAGAGGAAGGAATGTTTGTAGCTGAAGTACTTGCAGGTCAGAAGCCTCATATTAATTATTTGCTTATTCCGGGTGTCGTTTACACCTGGCCGGAAGTAGCAAGCGTCGGCTACACCGAGGAGCAATTGAAAGAAAAAGGCAGAAAATACAAAACGGGATCCTTTCCATTCAAAGCTTCCGGAAGGGCAAGGGCGAGTATGGATACTGATGGTTTGGTAAAGGTGTTGGCAGATGAAAAGACCGACGAAATCCTTGGCGTACATATGATTGGACCCCGCGCTGCGGACATGATTGCGGAGGCAGTCGTGGCAATGGAGTACAGGGCGTCTGCAGAGGATGTGGCAAGGATGTCACATGCGCACCCTACCTATACTGAAGCACTTAAAGAGGCTTGTCTTGCTGCGTCAGAGAATCGGGCTATTCATGTGTAGATAGCACTTTTAGCTAAAGCTTTTTTGTATTAGATCAGGATAAAGTATTAACATGGTGCCTCCGGAGGGGGCACCATTTTTGATACCGGGAGTGTAGAAAATATATGGATGGATAGCATTTTGAGGGCCTAAGCCGCCGATTGTACTTCAAGCTACCATTTCTACTTTTTTAATAGCGATGATCGGGATCATCTTTAAATTGGTTAATAATATGGAATCTTCACTAATTCTCCATATTTTAGAGACTGTGTCCTTGTTTTCCTCTGAATCTGTGTCGTAAATGATACGGACATTTTCATTGTTCTTATAACATAATTCTATGTCGGAAGATACATCCTTCATTCTTCTGTGCCGAAATCTGATGGTTTCAACAACATCTTTTACGTAGTTAAAGGTTTCCATAATTTTCCCTTCTAATTAAAAATAAATTTAATAATGTGAATATAGACTACATCAGGGAAATTTTCTGTTTACAAGATTTTTAATTATTACAATGTAAGGATTCAATAAAATTGGAGATTTCCACTTTCTCGCTGGTAGTTTGATATTTTTGAAGAGAATTCATGAAGAAAGGACCGTCCATACAATAAACATCAGTAGAAAGGATATTTTAACTGCCATTCTTGTGTAGCCTGCCAAAATTCCTTAAGAAAAAATTCCGTATCAGAACCGAACATTCGTAGGCCTTCGAAAAATTTTCGGGGATGCTTTAACGTATGGCCAATTCATCAACTTGAAATGCCATTCAACTTTTGATTCCTCCTTTTTATCATCTAAATTTGCGCAACCATTTTCAGACCCTAAAAGAGATATCCTAAAATGCCAAGAGATAATAGCATTAAATCAGTACTAATCATCGGTAGTGGCCCCATTGTAATTGGGCAGGCATGTGAATTTGATTATGCTGGTTCCCAGGCTTCACGCTCACTAAGAGAAGAAGGAATAGAAGTGACGCTGATCAATTCCAACCCGGCCACCATTATGACTGATAATGTAACTGCCGATAATGTCTATTTGCTTCCATTAGAAAAGAAGTCTATTATCCAAATACTGCAGAAACATAAAATTGATGCGGTATTGCCGACCATGGGAGGACAAACCGCCCTCAATTTAGCTATTGATTGTGATAAAGCAGGCATTTGGGAAAAATTTGGTGTAAGAATCATTGGCGTTGACATCGATGCCATCGAAACTACGGAAGACCGGGAGAAATTCAGGTTGAAAATGCATGAACTGGATGTTCATGTGTGTAAAGGTTCGACCGCCACATCATTTTTACAAGGAAAAGAAATTGCACAGGAAATAGGCTTTCCTTTGGTAATAAGGCCTTCCTATACATTGGGCGGAACAGGTGGTGGCTTTGTGGAGAAGCCTGAGAACTTCGAAAAGGCACTCACATCCGGACTTCATGCTTCCCCTATTCACGAGGTGCTTATTGAACAAAGCATCATGGGTTGGAAGGAATATGAACTGGAATTGCTTCGCGACAACGTGGGCAATATCATCATTATATGCTCAATCGAAAACTTTGACCCGATGGGTATCCATACTGGAGATTCCATTACGGTTGCTCCGGCCATGACGCTGCCCGATACGGTTTACCAAAACATGCGGAATCTCGCCATCAAAATGATGAATGGCATCGGACAGTTTGCAGGTGGTTGTAATGTTCAGTTTGCAGTAAACCCGGAGAATGACGACATCGTCGGAATCGAGATCAATCCACGGGTGTCAAGATCCTCCGCACTGGCTTCTAAAGCCACGGGTTATCCTATTGCGAAAATTGCTGCAAAATTGGCGATAGGTTACAATCTGGATGAACTGAATAACCAGATCACAAAAACCACTTCCGCTTATTTTGAACCTGCACTGGATTATGTCATAGTAAAAATCCCTCGTTGGAATTTCGATAAATTTAAAGGAGCCGACAGAGAGTTGGGCCTGCAAATGAAATCGGTTGGTGAGGTGATGGGTATAGGCAGAAATTTTCAGGAAGCGCTGCAAAAAGCCTGTCAGTCACTTGAAATAAAAAGAAACGGATTGGGAGCAGATGGCAAAGAGCTGACCAATCAGGAAGAAATATTACACAGCCTGAAGCACCCTAGCTGGAACAGGCTTTTTCACATTTACGATGCCTTTAAGTTGGGAATTGCTTTCAAGACAATTGAGAACATTACCAAAATTGACAAATGGTTTCTTCAACAAATAGAAGAACTGGTAGCTTTAGAAAGGGAAATCGAAAAATATGACCTGGCAACAATTCCTGACAAATTGTTGAGAGAAGCCAAAGAAAAGGGCTACGCAGACCGGCAGATTGCGCATTTGTTGAATTGCCTTGAAAGCGAAATCTACCATAAGCGAAACGAACTGGGGATCAAAAGAGTGTTTAAAATTGTGGATACCTGTGCGGCAGAATTTGAAGCCAGCACACCGTACTACTACTCTACGTTTGAAGATGAAAACGAGTCGGTACGTTCCGACAAGAAAAAGATAGTAGTGCTTGGTTCCGGACCAAACAGGATTGGACAAGGCATCGAATTTGATTACTCATGCGTACATGGTGTTTTGGCAGCAAAAGAATGCGGCTATGAAACCATCATGATAAATTGTAATCCTGAGACGGTTTCAACAGATTTTGATGTTGCTGATAAATTGTATTTTGAACCGGTATTTTGGGAGCATATTTATGACATCATTCTTCACGAAAAGCCGGAAGGTGTTATCGTTCAATTGGGCGGGCAAACTGCACTAAAGCTGGCTGAGAAGCTGGAACGCTATGGTATCAAGATAATAGGAACGAACTACGAGTCGCTCGACCTGGCGGAGGACAGAGGCAGTTTTTCTAACCTGCTAAAAGAAAATGATATACCTTATCCTGAATTTGGCGTAATCACAGATGCAGACAGTGCGCTGGAACTTTCTAAAACCATTGGCTTTCCGCTTTTGGTGCGCCCTTCCTATGTGTTAGGAGGACAAAGCATGAAAATCGTGATCAATGAGCAGGAACTGGAAACGCACGTGCTTGATATTTTACGCGATATTCCGGGTAACAAGGTGCTTTTGGATCACTTTCTTGATGGTGCTATCGAGGCTGAGGCGGACGCAATCTGCGACGGCGAAAATGTTTATATCATTGGAATAATGCAGCATATTGAGCCTGCAGGAATTCACTCAGGCGATTCTTATGCTGTTTTACCTCCCTATAACCTGGGGGATTTTGTAATACGGCAGATAGAATCATATACTGAAAAAATTGCCCTGGCCCTGAACACAGTAGGTTTAATCAATATCCAGTTTGCTATCAAAAACGATAAAGTTTATATCATAGAAGCAAACCCGAGGGCGTCCAGAACCGTACCTTTTATTTGTAAAGCATATCAGGAACCTTATGTGAACTATGCTACCAAGGTAATGCTTGGCGAAAAGAAGGTGAAGGATTTCGATTTCAAGCCGGTTAAAAAAGGTTATGCAATTAAGGTTCCTGTATTTTCGTTTGAGAAGTTTCCGAACGTCAACAAGGAGCTAGGGCCTGAAATGAAATCTACTGGCGAAGCAATCTATTTCATCGATGATTTGATGGACGACTATTTCCTTAAAATTTATGGCGAAAGAAACTTATACCTGAGTAAATAAGTTTATTAGATATAGAAAATCTAACGTTCATGATTAAATTTCTTTTAATAACATTTTTAATATGCTACCTGATTTATAAACTAGGAGGGTTTTTACTGAAAACCTTTTTCATATCGCTGGGCAATAAGATGCAGGAGTCGCAGTCATTTCAGCAGTCACGCAGCAATTATCAGCACCGCCGGACAACAAATGGAAATGTGGATATTGATTACGTCCCAAAAAATGGAAACTCCACAAAAGGCAAGGAATTTAAAGGAGGAGAATACGTAGACTACGAGGAAGTTAAGTAAGTCTTGCCTGAGAACCTCTCACATATATGACTATAAAAAAAGCCCTGATTTACATCAAGGCTTTTTTTTTACCAGTTTTGCTTTTTCACATACGTTTTGGGCTTTTTGGCATCCTTCTTTTCAACCCTTTTGCTTTTCATAGCTTCGTAGTCGTTATAGGTAGTTCCATTTTGTCTTACATAAACTGTTTTGGAACAACTAAACACTGAGAATCCTATAAATAAAAGCAAAAGCAAGGTTACCGTTCGGGCCTTATTAAACTGTTTTTTCATACCTCTAAGGTAGATCAGCCTTAATGATCCAGAAAAACACTATTCGACAATTCATTACCCTTGTAAGGTATGATTATAATTTTTTGTGGTATAGGCGCAGTAGCTTCAAGATAAAATTTTGATATCTTTGCGTTTCTGATGTATTTTTTACTTAGATTTCATTCTAATGTCCAGCCGCCTACTTGAAAATCTTGGGAATAAAGCAGATAATCCCCTAAGCCCTACCTGTAAAAATATCTTTAACACGTACGAAAAGGGCCACCACACTCCTGTAGATTTGACAGCGCAAGTCATTCACCTGCGCGCCGGCGTTCAGGCTGATATCATTAAAAAAAAGTTACAGGAAGGAAGCGGAGGTTTGACCGCTGTAAATTTTTCAAAATCTGAGACCAAATATATGATTTGCTATATGGGAAGAGCTGGCTTAATCAATTCAGGGGAGGATCTGGAGGGGATGCCGACCCGACAGAAGCAGTAAAAACATCAGAATTATGAAAGAGCGGGCGGAATGGGTTTAATTTTGGGAAGAAAAGCATTTCAATGACCAATGAAACAGGGAGTTGAATTGTTAAATGCCATTCAAGATGTATATTTGTCGCCTGATGTTACTAATGCGTAGCATCTGTAGACAAACTTCAAACAGGTTTTTTTAAAAAATAGTATCAATGAGTTGGTTCAAGAGAAAGGACAAAGGTATTCTTACCCCTACCGAAGCTAAAAAAGAAGCGCCGGACGGTCTGTGGTATAAAACGCCGACAGGAAAAATTATCCATACAAGGGAATTGAAAAACAACGCGTATGTGAGTCCTGAAGATGACTACCATGTAAGAATAGGATCGAAAGAATACTTTGAAATCTTATTTGATAATAATGAGTTTGTGGAGCTGGATCCTGATATGACATCCGCTGATCCGCTCAAATTCACAGATAGTAAGCCCTACCCGAGCAGAATTAAAGCTACGCAGGAAAAGTCCGGCCTTAAAGATGCGGTGAGAACTGCTCATGGAAAATTAAATGGACTGCCTCTTGTCATTGCCTGTATGGATTTTAACTTTATTGGCGGCTCCATGGGTTCTGTAGTTGGGGAAAAAATTGCCCGGGCTATCGATTACTCGCTCAATAATAAAATTCCCTTCCTGATGATCTCAAAATCTGGTGGAGCAAGAATGATGGAAGCGGGATTTTCGCTCATGCAAATGGCCAAGACTTCCGCTAAACTTGCGTTGCTTTCAGAAGCCAAAATACCTTACATTTCTCTTCTTACCGACCCTACTACCGGGGGCGTTTCTGCTTCATTTGCAATGTTGGGTGATTTTAATATCGCAGAACCAGGTGCTTTGATCGGGTTTGCAGGACCCAGGGTAATTAGGGAAACAATTGGCAAAGATCTTCCCAAAGGATTTCAAAGTTCGGAGTTTGTTTTGGAGCATGGATTCTTAGATTTTATTGTTGATAGAAGAAATTTGAAAGTGAAACTTGCTACTTTATTGAAAATGCTTCAATGAGGTCGATGAATTCCGGCTTAATTTAGGTTATGCGGTTAATCTCCCATCCTGTATTGTGTAATTACTACGTTACCTATCGGTGTAATGCACGGTGCGGATTTTGCGATATATGGGAGCGCCCCTCACCCTATGTGGACGAGCAATCCGTACTAGCCAATTTGGAAGATTTAAAACAGCTGGGGGTAAAGGTGATTGATTTTACCGGAGGAGAGCCTTTACTGCATCAGCAAATAGATCTGTTGCTAGCGACCGCTAAAAAGCTGGGCTTCATTACTACACTGACTACAAATTGTCTGCTTTATCCAAAGTGGGCCGAAAAGCTGCAAGGTAAAGTGGACATGCTTCACTTCTCTCTTGACGCGGGTGAAAAAAGCTTGCATGATGCTAGCAGGGGAGTGCCCTGTTTTGATTTCGTGATGAAATCAATAGAAATTGCAAAGCAGCTTGGGGAAAAACCAGACATTATTTTTACCGTTACCGAGGAGAACATAGATCAAATCGCTGCTATTTACCATAATATTTCCCTCCCCAATGATTTAATTCTCATTCTAAACCCTGTTTTCGACTATAATAGCGTGGACTCCGGGGCCGGGCTTTCCATAAAGTCACTCGATACCATTAGTAGCTGGGGAAGAAAAAAGTTCGTTTTTCTAAATGAGGCTTTCATCGCCCTGAGAAGAGATGGGGGGAACAAGGTATTGGATCCGGTTTGTAAAGCAGCGAGTTCAACCATCGTGATCTCGCCTGAGAATGATTTGCTACTTCCCTGCTATCACCTGGGGTTAAAATCAATTCCCATCAATAATAATTTGAAAGCGCTTTATCGATCAGAAGAGGTGCAACGGTTGATCGGTATGGAGGGTAGGTATGCAGAGTGTGAAGGCTGTACAATCAATTGCTATATGCAACCTTCATTTGCGGTAGAAATGAATAAATATTGGTGGAAGTCCCTTCCAAGTACCATAAAATATAACAGGCTGAAGGGCACCTGGAAAAGGCTCCTGGTATAATTTGATGGTTAAATTACCACTTTTACAACTTTCTTAAATAATATGTTGTTAGCTTTACAACCAACTTGTTAGTGTAATAAATTTTCCGAATACGAGTTTATTGTTTTAATATATTATAAATATATTTGTGTTCCCTTTGAGGGTTCCCAAATACTGTCAATTACATTCAATTAATAATAAGTTAAATGACTTCAATAGTTATTACTTCCATTGTCGCTTTTACTTTAATCATCTTGCTTCTTGTACTGATTTTGCTTTATGCACAGTCAAAACTGGTACAATCGGGAGATGTAAAAATTTTCATCAATGGCGACGAGAAAAATCCCTTAGTGGCTTCGGCTGGATCAAGTTTGTTGTCAACACTTTCTGCTTCTAAAATCTTTCTTCCCTCTGCATGTGGTGGTGGTGGAACCTGCGCCATGTGTAAGTGTGTGGTTGAAGATGGTGGTGGAGAGGTATTGCCTACGGAAGTTGGTCACCTGAGCCGTACGGAGCAAAAAGAAAAAGTGCGATTGTCATGCCAGGTGAAAGTAAAGCAGGACATGCATATTCGTGTTCCTGAAGAAATCTTTGGAATTAAAAAGTGGGAATGTGAGGTTGTATCCAACTACAACGTATCTACCTTTATTAAAGAGTTTGTGGTGAAGCTTCCTGAAGGGGAGACCATGGATTTTGAGTCAGGGGGATACATACAAATAGATGTTCCTGAATGTGAAGTTAGGTTCTCGGAAATGGATATCACCCCACATCCGGAACTGGGGCACAAACAGGATGTTTACCAGTCAGACTGGGACAAGTTTGGTTTATGGGACCTGGTGATGAAAAATGATGAGCCCATCTTCCGTGCTTATTCCATGGCAAATCACCCTGCTGAAGGCAACATCATCATGTTGAATATTCGAATTGCCACGCCACCATGGGATAGAGCTGCTAACAAGTGGATGGATGTAAATCCGGGAATTTGTTCTTCATATGTGTTTTCTAAGAAGAAAGGGGACAAAGTAACAATTTCAGGTCCTTACGGTGAATTCCATATTAACCCGACGCAAAGAGAAATGATCTATATTGGAGGAGGTGCCGGAATGGCTCCACTTCGCTCTCACATATTTCACTTATTCCATACACAAAAAACAAACAGAAAAGTTTCTTACTGGTACGGAGGAAGGTCAAAAAGGGAATTGTTCTACACAGATCACTTCAGAAATATTGAAAAGGATTTTCCAAACTTCAGGTTCCATATTGGTTTGTCAGAACCCCTGCCAGATGACAACTGGAAGGTGAAGGAATCATTGGAAGATGATAAAGACGGTTACGTAGGCTTTATTCACCAGGTGCTTTATGATAACTACCTGAAAACCCATCCGGAACCCGAGGAAATAGAATACTACCTGTGCGGTCCGCCTATGATGAATGCTGCCGTATTAAAAATGTTGGATGATATGGGTGTTCCATCTGAAAACATCCGATTTGATGATTTCGGCGGATAATCGTCAGTAGAATAATAATATTAAGAAAGCCTGCTGTAACAGTAGGCTTTTTTGTTTTATAGTAGCAGGGTTTCCATCTTCTGTTTATCTTTATGACCATAATATTGACTTCAAGAACAGGTGGAATATTTTTCAAAGATGAAGCCTTAAAAGAATCATAGCTACCGTTAAGAAAGATTCCGGTCCATTGAACTGTCCGCACCTGGTTAAGAATTTTCAGTAGCAACATTAATTGAAGATGAGAGAATGGATTTAAAAATTTTCTTTACCCCGCTGGATGAGTCGCTTTATGAAGGCATTAGCGGCCAGAATACTTTTTTTGATGCAATCCATATCAACAAGGAGATGTATCCCGACCTCAAATCGGCAGACATAGCTATTATAGGCCTTCAGGAAAGCAGGGGAAGCTCGGGAAATGTAGGCGTGGAAAGAGCCGCAGACGCTATAAGAAGAAAGCTTTATGCGCTTAAGAAGGGTAGCGGTGCCTACCGAATCATCGATCTTGGGAACTTAAGAAATGGAAATACACTGGAAGATACTTACCTCAGATTAAAGGAGGTCTGTAATGTCTTGATAGAACAAAATACTTTGCCTTTGTTGGTGGGTGGCTCTCATGACCTGGATTACGGGCAATACCTTGCTTACGAAAACATGGAGAAACTCATCAGTTTTTTGAATGTGGATGCCATGCTGGATTTAGAAGCCAATGATGCAATGGACATGAGCAGGAAGCATATTAATAAAATCCTGATGTATGAACCCAACTATCTTTTCAACTTTATCCATTTGGCCTATCAGAGTTATTTAGTAGACCAATCTGCTATTGCCATACTGGAAAAACTATATTTTGAATCTCATCGCCTCGGCCAAATTCGCCAAAACATTCAGGAAATGGAGCCGGTGATTCGTTATGCGGATATGATGAGCTTTGATATTTCGGCCATTAAGTCGAGCGACGCTCCCGGCAACAGCAGCCCGCAGGCATTTGGCTTGTCAGGGGAGGAAGCCTGTCAGATCTGCTGGTATGCCGGCCTGAATGACAAGCTGAGTTCGGCAGGATTCTATGAATACAATCCTGATTTCGATGATCAAAATCAGAAAACAGCTTCGGTGGTAGCTACTATGATATGGTATTTTATCGAAGGCTTTTACCACAGGCGCAACGAAAAGGATTTCAAGATAAATGATTACCTGCGGTATGTGGTGTCTATGCCTTCAGAACCGGAAAAACTGATTTTTTACAAGAGCAAAATGAGCGAAAAGTGGTGGATGGAAGTGCCTTATCCTAAAGGAAAGCAGGTGCGGAGCCTCGGGGATGCGAGCTTTGGCAGAAACTGCATTATTCCATGCAGTTATTCAGACTACGAAAGTGCTACCAAGGGAGAACTGCCTGAGAGGTGGATCAGTACACACGCAAAGCTTTTGTAGCAGGAACTTGACTATTCACAGACAGCGAACGCAGTAGCGTTAGTTGAAAAATTAATGTTTTTGCCAATATTACCATAAGCGAGGATGACGTCTTTGTTGGGACCGTCATCGCCGTGGATCTTTACATGTCCATCGAAGTCTTTTAAGGCATCAAATCCGAGTGTCGATCCGTCAGCCAACTTAACTATTTCGGTTATGCCCTCACCGGTTTCGCCGTTCACGGGACCAAGCATCCCAGCCATTTCAGCGTCTTTCGCATAACTGCCATAATGCAGGTGTGCCGGGTGCAATAAAGGCTCTCCGGTTGCGCCAATTTTAATTGTAGCCTTCAGGCTCCCATCTTGCTTTTCTTCAAAGGTGATGGTACCATCTACGTTATAATCTGAGCCAGACACCAGGTCATAGATCAGGACCTTACCCGTAAGGTCTTCATCAACCAGTGTCTCATCATCGTCATTACAAGCAGAAAGGATGCAGGTGAAGGTCAAAAAGAATAGGAAGAAGCGGGAATATGGTTGCTGCATGTTAGTATGGTTCGAGTTCTAAATTAAAAATACAGAAAATTCTGATTATATAATGTCCTGCCGTTAGAATTTCGAACTTCAGGTTCATCAGCGGCTAGGCCTTTGCTAAAAGCATCTTCCATGAGTTAATTCCATGAACAAGGGTCAATCCTATCGAAGCAGACAGCGATACGTAGATGGCTTGCGGGATAATTTCATGAAGCAATAAAGCCAAAGAAAAAACTATGAAAAATGCCCACAGCAATTTGCGCAGCCGGGGATTAGCTTTTTTCGAACTCCAAATAACCGCCAGCAGAGAAATTCCAATGAATGCATAATGTATCCAATGCCCGCCTGGAATCAGTTGGACATTTAGAGATGACAGAAAAACCACTGCAGGAAAACCCGTACAGTGAAGTGCGCAGAGCATGGAGCTAAAAATTCCTAAAACATCAGCACTCAGCTTTGAAGGTTTCATTTCAGTCTGCTCCCGGTTAAGTTTTATTGCTTGAATCTTCAATGGAAGGGTTGAATTAATTTTACTGCTATTGAATAGATATTTCTATTGAAACAGTTTTCGTATACCCTTCGGTATCAGTAGCGCTGATGTCTAAGGCATAATGGCCGGGAGATGCATCTTCAGGAATTTGAATTGCACTCATGTTTGAGAATTCCCAGCTCGTAGCACCATCTAAAGACAACTCCTGGTCAAATATTGGATCCTCACTCACTTTTCCGTGCTCGTGGTCATGGTCGTGTTCCGCCGCTAACTGTACATGTACTTCGTCAAGCCCATCCGGGTCTTCAATTTTCCCTTCGAGACGAATACTGCCGCCGACTTCGACTTCAATTTCCTGGAGAATATCATGAGAGGTAATTTCAATGATGGGTTGGTTAGCTGGATCTGCTATTTCAAATTGAAGAAATTTGGGTTCCCCTTCGTTTCCTTCGGCGTCAAAATATTGTACTGAAAAATGATAAGGTCCCGGAGTAGCATCAGCAGGAACCGGGATGTGTTCATGAACCGTTTCAGAAGTCCCCTCTAAATCCTGTGTGTGGGAATAAGAAAAATTAGATGCTAATACTCTTCCGTGGTTATGGCCATCAAAATTATCGTGAATGTTAATCCGGTATTGTCCTAGTTGAACATTGTCTTCAAATTGGGCATCAAATTCGATCTCGGTGCCGGCATTGATGATGATGTTTTCAGGCATCCCGTTGAGGGTTACATTGCTAATTGTGGGGGCTACATTATCTACGTCATCTTCGCTGCATCCTGCAAAAAATAACACGGCTGGTAACGCGAATCTTAAAAAAAAGTCAGATCTCATGGGTTAAAAGTTTTATTTTATGCAAACTTAACGCATTTGCAATAGTGTTGCAAATATGAGGGAGAAAAATTTACTTTTTCTGTAAGTCAAAGGGAAGATTTAACGAAATGACATAGTTTCTTCCTTGTTCTGGCAAAGACAGGAGCCTGTATCTGCTTAAATGGTTCAAATATTTCTCGTCGAAAAGATTTTGTATGGAGAACCTGAATGAGGCTTTCTGGTTTCGAATCTTAAATTTGACGCCCGCATTAAAGGAAAATATTTCATATGCCGGAGTAGTTTTTTCGTTTTGATCTACCCGATTTTGAGCTGAGAAAAAGTGGGCATCCAATCCTGCATAAGCATCTGAAAATGTTTCGGACGTTAACGGAATATCGTACCTTACCTCACCCAACAATGAAAAAGGGGGCGTAAAAGGCAGTGGCCTTTTAGAATCGATGTTCAGATTCCAAACATATTCTGCTGCTATTTTAAGATGCAGGTTCGGGATAAAATGGTACTCTGTGGAGAGTTCGCCACCGGTAAAAACCGCGTCATTCTGCATGTATTGATATACCTGATTGCTGGAATGATGCTCATCGGCGAATCTTGCCTGAGGTTTCAGATAAATAAATTGGTCGTAATAGCTAAAATATGGGGTAAGGCCAATATGCAAGGCCGGTGTATGATAGGTGAGGTTGACGTCGGCCTGAATGCCCCGCTCTGAATCAAGCGCCTCGTTTCCTCTTTCATACCGAAATGTTCCATGATGCTGGCCGTTCATAGACAGTTCAGGAGCTGTAGGCATTTTGAAACTTGTACCAATATTCAACTTAGCGTTAAAATTGTGGTGCGGATAATAGGATAATCCTACCGCTCCAGAGAAATCTATAAAAGTTCGTTGAATATCATTATTGACAAGCGTAGAGTCTCGGGGATCCTCGGTATCAAACCTGGGGCGAATGTGTTTTCTAATGTCTCTCATTCCCCAGTCACCCCTAAGTCCTCCATTAATGGTCCACGAGTCGTTTATGTTATACTCATGGTAGCTGTAAACCCCAATGTTGGACGATTTGAACGCTGGTAACAAAAACTCGAAGCCTTTGAATGCGTTTGTTTGGTATTGTGCCTGCACTCCATAAATCGCACTGTATCGCTCATCCACCTGGTAATGATATTTAGCGTTAAGCGAATAGGTTTTTAATGTCAATCCCAAGGCCAGGGTTCCTTCCGGCACGGAGCCGAAGCCATGAGAATGTGGTTCTCCTTCCTCCCTCCTTACATTTTCCTGGTAGCCCAGATCTATTTCCAGCCAATTGCGACCTAGCGAAAGGTTGGTATTTGAAATTATTTTGAAATGATTAACGACCTGACGAGGCATGTCTACATTTCGGTTTCTCCCATCATAAACAGGATTGTACTCGCCGGGGGCACCCATAGCACCCGGAAAAATGCCTGATTTTTGGTGGAAATTACTTACTGTTAGCTTACTGTATCCCCAGTTTCCTGACAAGCCAAAAGCACCGGAAAAATTCAGCTCATTGCCCGCGGTATTTTCAAGTTTGTTGTCTGCAATTTTATACACGAAAGTGTTATAGCTGAAAGTATCAGCGGGAATTTTATAGTCAGCAAAATCCTGCACCGACAAGCGAAGGGAAAAGAATTTGCCTTTCCTGTTACCTTGCAAGCTCAGTGACGAACCATACAAGTTATTGTTACTTTTAAAGACACTCTGTAAGCTTCCTGTAAGGCTTCCCTCATTGGGAATTGGAGCTGCTTGAATATTGATGACACCACCCATGGCATCAGAACCATAAAGGAGCGAAGCAGGACCTTTAATAATTTCTATTCTATCCGGCTCGTACTGATCAATCTCCAGGCCGTGATCGCCTCCCCATTGTTGACCCTCTTGTTTTATGCCCTTGTCATTCACCAGAACCCGGTTAAAGCTCATTCCTCTGATTACCGGCTTTGCAATGCCTACTCCTGTGTTGATGACATTCATACCTGGCAATTTTTGAAGGGCGCCAGCCAATGTTCCTCTGTCGTTTGTGTTGAGAAAATCCCTCCCGACGGTTTCAATGGTCATTGACTGCTCTACAGGACCAGATTTAAACGGATTCGCTTCGATCAACAGCTCGTTCAGTTCAACCGTCGACTCTTTTAGGCGAATATCCAATGAGACCGATTTATCGCGTATCAATATGGTTTTGGAGACTGACTCATGGCCCACGAAAGTAATGTGCAAATGGTAGGAATTAGGTCGAATATTTGAAAAAGAAAATGCTCCCTCTACATCCGTTAAAGTACCAATAGAAAGTTCATGCAGAAGTACGTTTGCTCCGATCAGGGGCTCCCCATCCCAATTGGTGACCTTCCCCGAAATCTGATAACCAGTCTGACCAAAGACAATAAAAGGCCAGATTACTAAAAATAAAACACTAAAATTTCTCACAAACTTTTTTAAAGCGCAACGAATTCTGATGCAACATTGTTTCAAATGCAAAAGTGCTTATTTCTAAGGTAAAAAAAAACTAACTTCGCTTAAAACAGCTCTATCAGGATGGCTGCTTATAATGAAGTTATTTGGTTAGAAAATCTGGTTAATACGTGACAATGGAACAGAATGATATAAGAAAGGTTTTGGAAGCGCATAATCTACGCAAAACCCCTGCCAGAATAGAAATTCTTCAATTATTTCTTAAGGAATCGCAGGCTGTCTCGCATAGTCATCTGGAAGATGCATTGCTCAACAAATTTGACAGGGTGACAATATACCGCACGCTGAATAGCTTCGAAGAAAAGGGTATTATACACAAAGTCTTCGACAGCAGTGGGGTGGGTAAATATGCTTTGTGTAGCCATAAATGTTCTGAAACTGCACACCACGATGAACATGTACATTTCAACTGTACGGAGTGCGGCAACACCTATTGTATCGAAAGCACCAAAATTCCAACCATATCCATTCCTGAAAATTACAAACCCAAGAGCCTTTACCTGATAGCGGAAGGAATTTGTTCAGGCTGTTCTGAGTAGGGCGTTTGCTGAAAAAGCTTAAGGTCGATTTTTGACGGAGAAAAATGACCTCTGTGTTGGTCGTTTTTTGTTTACTTTTTCAGCAAGCGCAAGGGTTTTGTTTAAATAGTCCGTTTTTGTGCACCAAAAAAAATCCGGAAGATCAATTTTTCAGGTTAGCCTCAGGCACGCCATCTGGTTCGTTGGCTTCAGCTCGAAGTATTAAGAGACTCTTCGCTTTACCGCCTGGTATCTGACGCACCTCATGCTTTTTCAGCGACCCCTAAGTGATTAGGATTGGGCTTTTATACCAGGTAATCTTTTAGTTCTTCGAGTTTTACCCTGCCTTCATAGTACGCTTTACCAAAATGAACACCCCAAATCCCCATTTCATTGAGCTTGTCTATGTCGTCTTTATTGCGAACACCACCTGAGGCGATCAGGCATATTCCCGGAAATCTTTTCAAAACTTCAGTGTACAAATCAAACGCAGGCCCTTCCATGACCCCTTCTCTGCTCACATCTGTACATTTTACGTATTTTAAGCCTCTACTGTAGAAATAATCGATGTGCTCAAAGACGTCTATATCCGTATCCTTTTGCCATCCCCGCACCGTGATCTTCTTATTTAATGCATCCGCTCCGAGGGTAATTTTTTCTCTGCCATAAGAAACGATCCAGGATGCAAAAAGCTCCTTTCTATTGACAGCAACGCTGGCTGCCGTTATATACGTTGCCCCATATTCATAGGCTTTACTAATGTCACCGTCAGTGCTGATACCTCCTGTAAAATCTATCTCCAAATCGGTGTGGCCGGCGATCATTTCCAACGTGGGGTAGTTGGCAGGCTCCCCTCTTCTTGCGCCATCCAGGTCAACCAAATGGATTTGTTTTACCCCAAAGTCTTCGAATCTTTTGGCCACGTTTAGCGGGCTAACATCATACACCTTTTCCCTGGAAAAATCTCCCTGCGAAACCCTGGTGGTTTTTCCATTGATGACTGAAATAGATGGAATAATTTTGATCATATATAGATACTTTTTCTGAATTGAAGAACCAACTGCACACGCAATCGCACGAAATTCGCCGGTTTTATATGTTCCGGGTATTGACAACAGCAACTATACAAGTCCAGCAGCAATTAGAAAACCAGCTATTCTTTCAAAAAGTTTAATGGGGCTGTTGTTATAAAATTGGAATGCTTGTAAAATAAACAAAAAAGCTAAAATACAAAAATCCGACCATTATTAATCGGTCTTCCAGCTACCCTTTGTCATAAGCTGATAATATTTTGCTTTTATAAGGCAGATTAGATATCAAATTTCCGGATAGCAATAAGATTTCTGTTTAAACTTAACAAAACCTAATGTCCCTGCCAGACTCAAAAAAGCGTCAGATTGCCATTCCGGCGAAATTTATTTACGTTCAGTTCGGGGACAGATCGCCCTCCCATATGCTTGTTTTTCGCAGTGTTGAATAATTGGTTAATCATCGTGGCGAGGGCTCCTTCTCCTTTCATTCTTCTGCCCCAGTCAGAGTCATTTACTTTACCGCCATGTAATTCACATATCTGATTCCAAACTTTATTAGCACTGTCGGGAAAGTTTTGATGCAGCCAATCATGAAAAATATGTTTGATATTTCCATTCAAACGTACTGTAGTGTATCCGGCATTAAGTGCTCCGGCATTGGCAGCGTGCTCAATTACGGAAGGGATTTCCTGGACATTAAGACCCGGAATTATCGGAGCATTCATGATTGATACGGGAATCCTGGCTGCGCTTAGTTTCTCTATGGCTCTCAATTTTCCAACTGCAGTGGCTGTTCGCGGTTCAAGAACCCTTCGCAATTTTTCATCGAGGGTGGTAATTGAAAAATTAACATGCACAAGGCCTTCTGTGGCAAGATCTTTCAATATGTCCAAATCCCTTAGAACCAGCGTATTTTTTGTAATGATGCTTACAGGATTTCCGTACTTAAAAAATATTTTTAACAGGCTTCTGGTAATTCGCAAATTTCTTTCAACCGGTTGGTAACAGTCTGTGTTTCCTGATAGCATGATGGGTGAGGGTTTCCATGCAGCAGACAAGAAAGTTTTCTCGAGAAGTGCAGCGGCGTTTTCTTTTATGATGATTTTACTCTCGAAATCCAGTCCTGCGCTAAATCCCCAATATTGATGTGAATTTCTGGCATAGCAATAGATGCAGCCGTGTTCGCAGCCCTGATACGGATTTGCTGAGTAATAGAACTTCAAATCAGGGCTGTCTACTTTATTGACAATTTGTTTAGGATTTTCTCTGTAGAGTGTGGTTTTAGGTAATACGTAAAACTCCTCGTCCAGCCCCTCAATATGCTCGGTTACGTATTCCTGCTTCAGAAACGGATTGGCGGTATTTAGCTGCGCCCCTCTACCTTTAAAGTACCCTTGTTCCATATCCAAATCTACAAACATTTGTTCAAAATACTAATATAATTAGCTTTAAAAACTAAATGTGGTAGCAAATTGTTACGAAGAAAACTGGATTTAAAAATAGTAATAGGGATTTGAAAAAAATATGTATCTTCGCAGCCTAAACAAGTGCTAATGGGCGATTAGCTCAGTTGGTTTAGAGCACCAGCTCGACAAGCTGGGGGTCGCTGGTTCGAATCCTGCATCGCCCACTTTCTATCTTTAACTCATAAATTTTCTGATCAACCAGAAAATACCTGCTAACACCAGCACCACGATAATCATCCCGACCCAAACACCTGCCTCAAATATACCTCCTACGATTTCGCAACTTGTAAACGAAACAAGAATTAGTAAAAAAATAGACACTCTAAAGAATATGAAGTTTTTCATTTTTTAATGTTTTGATATTGCTAATAACAGGCAAAGGTATAATTTGTTTGTTCTGAGGAAAATGAACAGCTGTAAAGTCACCCGTTTCTAGGATCGTTTGGTTTAATAGCAGGTAAGACAGCAGCTTTGGAGGGACAAGGCCTGTAACAAATACTACCGGAAAGAAGTATTAAGGGCAAAAATTTCTCTGAAAGCGCGATTCAGCATGCCTTAAGGGTTCCCGGGCACCAGTCCGTTCCATTTTGGCCAGATAAATTTGAAGTTTGAGCCGCTTCCTACTTTTGAATCCAGCGACAATATACCACCGCCTTCTTCCACCAATTTCTTGGCGATGGACAAGCCAACACCAGAACCCGATTTGTTGCTTCTGAAGTTTATTCTGTTAAAGATTTCAAATATATTTTGATGGTAATCTTCAGGAATTCCCGGACCGTCATCTACGACCTCAAAAGAATAAAACTCCTCAAGCTCCTCGAACTTTATTTCAATGTTCCCGTTCGCCTTATGATGAAATCGGATGGCGTTGCCAACCAACTGAAATAGAACCTGATAGAGTTTCTGTCGATTAGCATATATTACAGGCAAATCCTGTCCATAGGTCACCACCATATTTGGAGGCACCGGCAAGTCGTTTATGACTTCGTCAAACAGATGTGCAAGCTCAAAATTGGATAACTTTTGATCCAGATAGCCAGATTTGGAATACCGTTGGATACTGTCTATCAGATCTGACATGTGATTGGTGCTGATTACCAGCATGTCAAATAATTCAAGAATTTCTTTGTTATTTTGTTCCATTCGGAGCCTCTTTTCCAAGAGGTGAACGATTAACTTTGACTGCGATAAAGGGGCTTTTAGATCATGGGAAACTATATGCGCAAATTGATCCAGCTCCAGGATCTTATTCTTTAGTGCTTTCTCAGATTGTGCCAGTTTTTTTTGTAGAGTTGGAATTTCTACGTTGTGCAGTGATGGTGCGACTTCACCAACCGAACTAGTTGTATTAAATCGCTCGTCTACAGGCCGATTCAGGGAGCAGAGCTCATCCAAAAATTTCAGATCTTTGGACAGGCTTTGCTTCATTTCTTTGCAATAATATTCGAAATCTTCTTTTGAGGAACCAATAATAATGGCGTTGCTATCATAGGGCGCGCCGGCTAAGCAAAAATTGTGAGGATTTTGAAATTCCTCAATCTTTATAACGTTTCCGTAAGATGCGTTATCATCATAAATTTTGTTGAGAAATCTTCTTACCTCGTACTGTGAATCCTGTTCAAAAAAATCGTAAAAATTAGTCTTCTTGTCTGAAAAGATATTATAATCGTCTTTTATTACAGAGTCCAGCTCTCCGTTTTTGTCACAAACAAGAACAAAACCTTTCTTTCGAGATTCGATCATAACACCAGTTTAAAAAATAATCCCAACACCTGCGCCAAAGTACGAGAGCAATAGCGCGGACTCCCGCAAATTAAAGAAACCAAAAAATCAGAACCAGCCTTCTTTAACTATGCAAAATATCAACATCAATTAACCTGGAAGGTTTAAGAAATAAGAACGTCAGATAAAAAAAATTTAGCCCACAAATTCACTCATTTTCTCATCAGACAGTGGCTTACTGAGATAGTCACTTACACACGCATATTCGAGTGCTTTTTTCTCATCTGACTCTCTTGTCGAACAAGTTAAGATCATCAACTTTGTATTAGGTAAAGCGTCGTGGAAGTTCTTTTGATAATAACCAAGAAACTCAAACCCGTCCATATCAGGCATAGACAAGTCTACAAAGATTATATCCGGAGGAGTCTCTTTCTTTTGTTTACATCTTTCCAGATGTTCAATCGCTTCCCAACCATTGGTCTGCACTATGATATTAGAAGGAGCTATGTATGACTCCAAAAATTTGCCTATTGCAAAATTATTAAGTTCATCATCATCAATAACTAAAATCCGTCGTAGTTTCATGAAATGAATTTTGGTTTAATTCTTAAGGTATAAAAAATAGTGAACACAAATATATGTAATTTTTGAAACAACAGTTTGAATTCAAATGTCGATTTCGCTGAAGAGAAAATCAATTCCCCTAAATAATATTTGTAATAAATATCAACTAAAATAAAGCTTTAAAAAGTAGAAATTTGCTTTTTGGTTTGTTTCCAGTTCAAACTCAACATACTTTAACGACAAATAGGTTCAATTTATCCCGTTGAATACATGATCTTGCTCTAAAGGCCTTTTAACCGCATCAATCTCTCTACAAAAGCGCTCTGCTGTGAATTAATAAACTCCAATGCAGCTTGCCAATCCATCCATTCCGCCTTATCAATCTCGGGAAAGTCCATTCTTTTTCCTGACTTTGGCGGCCATTCCATCGAAAATGTATTGCTCCTGAATATTAATTCAGAATCGCTATTGTTCTCAAATGCCCAGCAGTAAACGACTTTTCCCCCTTTTTGGCGAACTTCGCCGAGCTCTGTATAAGGTGGTGCAGGCTTTAATCCTGTTTCCTCTTCGAACTCCCTGATAGCTGCATTTAGCAATTCCTCGCCCGCATTTGGAAGTCCTTTGGGAATTGTCCACCACCCTTTATCTTTTTTGCTAAAATAGGGTCCGCCCGGGTGTACTAAATATACGGATAATTCCGGATCTAATCTATACATTAACAGTCCACAGCTAATAACGGCCATCGTTTTTTTGATCTATTGTGAAATGGTTTCCGGATTTTTAGCCTTTAACCAATTATAGATTTCTTGCTGCGCTCTGATCAACCTGGTGCCCTGGTTACTCATCTCCAAATGGTTCAGCTCCTGATCCAGGCGTGTTGCTTTGGTGTTGTCATCTAACTGGAACTGAATGATCTTCCTGATTTCTGATTTCACGTCTTGATCGTATATAGGATAACATACCTCAATTCGCCTATAAAGGTTGCGCTTCATCCAATCTGCAGAGCCAATATACATTTCTTCATTGCCGTCGTTATGAAAGATGAAAACCCGCGCATGTTCCAGAAACCCATCTACTATCCTTAGCAATTCAATGTTTTCGCTTAAACCGGGTTTTTGGGGGATTACACAACAGATAGCCCGGATGATTAGCTGAATTTGAACACCTGCTTCACTTGCTTCATATAACTTATCGATCATAACATTATCCTGGATGTTATTCAATTTGATAATGATATGGCCTTTTTTACCAGCTTTTACATTTTGAATTTCTCTGTCTATCAGGGCAATGAATTTTTCCTGTAGGTTGTGTTTTGCCACCAGGAGATGTTCCAGCTTCGCAATTTGTTTCTGTACTCTTAAATATTCAAATACGCTATCCAGTTCTTCTGAAAGGTGCTGGTGACAGGTAAACAGTCCATGGTCTGCATATATACGTGCCGTGGTCTCGTTGAAATTTCCTGTTCCGAGATAGGCGTATTTTTTGATCTCACCGGTCTGCGATTGCCGGACTACAAGTGCAACCTTTGCATGTACTTTAAGACCAGGAATACTGTAAATTATCCGGATGCCTGCCGCCTCCATTTCTGAAGCCCATTTAAGATTATTTGCCTCATCAAACCTGGCTTTAACTTCTACAAATACCGTTACCTTTTTTCCATTTCTTGCTGCGCTTATGAGTGAATTCGCTATGAATGATTCACCGGCTATCCTGTACAGGGTAATCTTAATTTCTTTTACATAAGGATCTACGCTGGCTTCATTAAAAAAGCGCAGTACATATTCATAGGACTGATATGGAAAGTGTACGATTCTGTCTTTTTCGTCAATTGCCTGAAACATAGACTCAAAGCGCTCCAATTCAACATCTGGAAGGGGAGGTGCAGGTGGCGCTTCCAGAGCAGGTTTCAGAGGGTTCGGCAAATCCATCAGATCAAATAAATTATGATACCTGCCGCCCGGAACCAGGTCCTTTTCGCGGAGCTGAAATACCGTTTTCAGGTTCAGCAAAAACTCTTTGGGCATATTCAAATCATACAAGAATCTTGCAGGGGGGCCTTTCTGGCGTTTGGAGAGACTTCTCTTAATTTTATCAACCAGGTCTCCTTCGTATTCATCCTCAATTTGCAGGTCCGCATCCCGGTTGAGTTTAATGCTATAGGCGTCGATGATTTCATAGCCGGGAAAAATGAGCTTCAAGTTGAACAGAATGATATCATCCAGGAATATATAATAATGCTTGTCATCTACACCGGGCAATTCCAAAAACCGTGGCAGGTTGTCAGAGGGGATGTTTACATGCGCATATCTTACCTCATCAGTGCCGCCGTCTTTCTGCTTCCGCAACCTCACAGCAAAATAAATTTTCCGGTTATCCAGAAAAAGATTGGAACTATCCGTTTTGAGGAAGACAGGTTGAAGATATGACAGTACTCTATTCCGGAAATACCTTGTAATAAAGGCCTGGTGTGAGGGAAGTAGATTAATTTCTTTGTTATACAATATAATTCCCTGAGACTTTAATTCGGGAAGAATATCGTCGCGGAATATCTGACCAAACTCGTTTTGCTGGCGGTCTACAACTTCGTGTATTTTATTGAGTAACTGCTTGGGCTTAAAATCCAGGTATTCCTTTCTGTTTTTCTTGTCCAGCTTTTTAAGTCCCTGTAAAGAAGCTACCCTGACCCTGAAGAATTCGTCGAGGTTGGAGGAGTAAATTCCCAGAAACTTGATGCGCTCATACAGTGGTACATTTTTATCCCTGGCTTCGAGCAGCACTCTGTAGTTAAAGGTGAGCCAACTTAAATCTCTGTCGAAGTACCTCATTTCACTTGCCATGTTATATTAAAAAATTGCTTTTTATTAATTGATATTGTTAAACTGGCTGGGAACAAGCCAAGGCATTGCCTCCGATCGCTGGTATACGATAGAATCAGACCTGGCAAATGTAAAACCGGAAGATTATGTGAAGAAATCGCTGTCAAACATCCTTTAATTCTACGCTGTAAATATTTAAAGGTTTTTCCTTTCCCTTTAGAATGACTCGGTCGATAAACTCCTGCTGTAAAGCCTTGTGGTTTTTCAGGTATTTGTGAAGATGTTCGGATACGAGCAGTTTTTTTCCAAATCTATTGCACTGCTCCTGTAGCCGCGATGCGGTATTCACCACGTCGCCATGGTAGGCTATTTCACTTTTTATTTCGCCTACTTCTGCCACCGTTACGGTGCCCACGTTCAATGAGGCTTTAAACTCTGGTTCGAAGCCATACTTTCTATGGTAATACTTTTTTTTCCTGGAAATCCGGCGTTCGAAGGCATAGAAAAACCGAATGCAGTTGCTTCTGCTCAAGCCTCCTTTGAGCGTCCAGGTAATCACCGCTTCATCGCCTACGTATTGATAGATTTGCGCCCGGTAAGCAATTACCAATCTTGATAGATCCCGGAAATAATCCTGCAAAAAGGAGCTAAACCGTATATGTCCGAGTTGTTCGGCAATGGTAGTGGAGGATTTTAAATCCAAAAACATAAAAATCAACTCTTCTTCCTTAGGTTCATGGTATTTCCCAAATACCATGTTCCAGTGCATATCAGGACCAAATTTGTTGCTGATCAACCTGATGTAGTTGATGAGCAGGCTTACGATGGCCAGGTAAATAATGAGTGATATAAAAGAATCGGTACTGACAAAACTTCCTGCTTTATCCATGGCGTGAACGAATGAAAAGCCTTTGAAGAGAAAATAACAACAGGTCAGAACCAAAATTACTCCAACAAGAACAATAAGATAAAAGATACTTTTGTAGAAAATTACCATCAAAAAGGATCTTCTGTTCAATACATCGGGGTAGAAGAAGAGCTCAAAAACCCCTGTAAAGAAACCAATGGCGATACCGCCGACCAGTGCAAGAAGATAAAAATCGCTGAAAGCAATTCTCTCGATCGTAAAAAATGAACCTGAAAGTTCGGAAATTCCCCAATACCGGATGACTATGTAGATGTTTAAACTTATAATCCATAAGATTATAATGACCAGGATTTCTCTGAACCGAAATCTAAACTGATTATCAAAATTCATATTCTTCTGTTATAAATTATCAGAGGTGTATTGCCAAATTTTTCAATCTCCGGCACTACACCTTGTTTGCGGCACTATTGACAATCATAAATCAATATTCAGAATAAAAGTTTTAGGCTTTTACCCCTTTTGTCTGTAAAGCTGCCACCACGGGACATGCGGCGCGTCATGATGCTCATAATGATAACCAAAAAAGTAGCAGGTAAGGAAGGCGTATAGGTGATTTTTTTTCAGCGTGGTCGATTTATGAATATTGTTTTCAGCGTGCTCGCCTTTATGGGGAAGGTAAGTACCAAAATAAAAAAGCTGAAAGGTGGATAATACCGACGGGATAATCCAGAAAAGAACAACATTTTGTGTAGGGAAAAACAGGATTAAAAGGTTGTAGGTCAATGCCATCAGCAGGATTTGCCAAATGGTGACATATTGATTCAAAAACTTAAAATACCACACCGGAAATGAACCTTTGTGATAATCTGGATCATCATGAGTGCCCACGTGCCGGTGATGCTTGTGGTGTTTGGGCAACAATCGCCAGTAAGAGTTGTAGGCAAAAAGGCCAATGGCAATTATTCCTATCGTTTTGTTTACCTTCTTATTTCTGGAAACAGTACCATGCATCGCGTCATGGCCGGTAATGAATAGTCCGGTGTAAAGGTGGGTTTGCACCAATACAAGGATGTAGGGGAGCGGCGAGAACCAATCGATTTCAAAGCTCAGCAGCATACTTAAGGTCGCGCACCACATTGCAATGATCAGGCAGGCAATAATTGTCCCTTTATGTAGTCGCATAGCATCCATAGAAAGGTTGTTAAAAAGAAACCAGTTTTTCTTTCACTTCTTCCATAAGCCACATGGGTGTGGAGGTGGCACCACAAATCCCTACTGAGTCGTTTTGGCGAAACCAGACTGCATCTAATTCGTTCGGGTTAGATACAAAATAGGTATTATTATTGGTTTCTTTACAAACGTTGTATAATACTTTGCCATTGGAAGATTTGGTGCCTGATACAAAAACTATTTTATCGTACTGCGAGGCAAAATTTCTTAAGTCTCTGTCTCTGTTAGAAACCTGCCTACAGATGGTATCATTGGCATTGGTGGTAATTCCGTTGCTTTCCAAGTAATCCCTTATCCTGTAAAAATTATCTGTGCTCTTGGTGGTTTGGCTGTATAAGGTAATGTTCCGGGGCATAGTCTGTATATCCAGCTCATCAACATCCTGAAATACTATTGCTTCGTTATTGGTTTGGCCCAACAGGCCTATTACTTCTGCATGGCCGTGCTTTCCATAGATATATACGTTTTTTTGCTTGTCATAAGAGTTTTTAATACGGTTTTGGAGCTTTAATACCACCGGGCAGGAAGCGTCTATTAGTTCCAGGTTGTTCAACAGAGCGGTTTCATAGGTGGAAGGTGGTTCACCATGAGCTCTTATCAAGACTTTGGATCCTTTGATATTTTTTAGATCATCATGACCAATTATCTTTAAACCGAGCTTCTCAAGCCTCTTTACCTCCTCATCATTATGCACAATGTCACCCAGGCAATACAATATGCCCTCAGTCGTTAATATTTCCTCTGCCATCTCTATAGCATATACGACGCCGAAGCAAAATCCGGAATTGGTATCGATATGTACAGAAAGGTTAAGCATATAAAGCAAATGTCTTCTTAAGATTTTTGTTTAAATTTTTCCCTAAAAAATTCGTAGAGTGTAATGTTCATCAACAGCAATAGAAAGGAATACACGGCATCTTCTATTGGTATACTCAAAATCCTGATATTCAGGTTCTCCTCGTTATTATACTCAACAACGGGAAGGTAGGTAAGAATTCCATTTACAATTAAAAATGGTATTAAATGCACCAGGTAAGTGAAGTAGAACCTGCCAAGATATTTATTACGGTAAATAAGCCAGTGGATAACCAAAAAAGCAGCAGCCAACGATGAGGTCACGAAAGTGTACAACTTGTCGCTGTTAAAAACTGCTATCAATACCAAGCCAACTATTGTGATCAGGCAGAAAATATTTGCGTAGCTTTTTAGCGGATCACCTGGAAAGAAATAGATCAGTACCTCATAAATAAAGAAACACGCAAATGGAACTGTAAGAAAGAATAGCCACTCTTCCAGAGGTAAGGATAACAGAAAAGTGCCTAAGATATACTCCGTATTGAACCCCCAGACGTTCCAGATGGTGAAAAAATGATCCCAAATGATAAAGAAAGTGCCGGTGAGTGCAATAGCCGGGAAAATGTATTTCCAGTTTTGGAAAAAGTATATTTTCTTTTCAAATGACCTGATCAGTGGAAAGCTGATGGTGAGTATATTTATCAACAAATAAGTATACATTATAGCGCGTTAAACTGGTGCTTGAAGTACGTTTTTACAAGAAGTGCGAATTTTAGGTTATCAGGAACCCTTATCCTGCGCTTCATGATTTCGGTAACCGGGCAGCTTTTGATCTTCTTAAAAAGCTGTAAGTAGTAAATGTAAGCCAGATAAACACCTAATCGAGAACCTTCCGGTAGATTAATAATGCCCTGGTAAGCCTCATTAAAATCCTTTTGGATGTCTTCTTCTATCATCTTTTTGGTTTCGCAATCAAAATTTTCGAGATCCAGGCCGGGAAAGTAAACCCTGCCCCGCTCCTGAAAGTCACTTTTGATGTCTCTGAGGAAATTGACCTTTTGAAAAGCTGACCCCAGTTTTTGCGCCGGTTGCTTTAGTTGTTGGTATTGATTATCGTCCCCTTCACAAAATACCCGGAGGCACATCAACCCTACCACTTCAGCAGATCCGAAAATATATTCGCTGTACTTTTCCACCTTATAGCTTTGATGGGACAGATCCATTTCCATACTTTTTAAAAAAGCCAAAATCAGAGACTCTTCAATTTGATATTTGTTAACAACAATCTGAAAAGAATGTAAAACAGGGTTGAGGCTGATTTTTTCTTTGATAGCCAGTAGTGCATCCTGTTTAAATCTCTCAAGAAGCACCTGCTTGTTGTGCTCGTGAAAGGTATCAACAATTTCATCGGCAAAGCGGACAAAGCCATAGATGGCATAAATGGGGAAGTGGTATTTTTTATCAAGGGCCTTGATCCCCAAAGAAAAGGAGGTGCTATATCGTTCAGTAATGAGTTTACTGCATTGATAATTGGTGATGTCAAAAAGATCCATAGGCTTTGAAGCTAAACATAATCCGCTATTTTAAATTGGAAAATCCTTTTCCACTTCCCTGGCTACAATTTGGCCAGATATGATTGATGGAGGAACTCCAGGCCCTGGCACAGTTAACTGGCCGGTGTAGTATAAATTTCTAATTTTATTGCTTTTTAAAGAAGGCTTTAGCAACGCAGTTTGTTTTAAAGTATTCGCGAGGCCGTAAGCGTTTCCTTTAAAGGAGTTATAATCACCAATAAAATCCTTATGTGCGTAACTCCTTTTATATGTAACATGATTTTTAATAGGTTGGTTAGTAAGTTTTTCCAATCTATTCATGATCATATCATAGTACTTTTCTCTGACATCGTCACTGTCCTCCAGCCCGGGTGCTACAGGAACAAGGATAAAAACATTTTCGCATCCTGCAGGCGCCACCGTGGCATCAGTTTTGGATGGAACCGATACGTAAAATAGTGGTTTATCCGGCCATTCAGGAGTTTCATAAATTTGAGCAGCATGCCTGGTAAAGTCTTCGTCGAAAAAAAGGTTATGATGATTAAGATTTTCGAGTCTTTTGTTAACCCCCAGGTAGAAAATCAAACTGCCGGGTGCCATGGTGCGGGATTCCCAGTATTTCGAGCTGTAAGTCCTGTATTTCTCAGGAATTAACTTTTGCTCTACGTGCTGGTAATCTGCAGAAGCAATTACAATATCTGCTTCGAACCTTTCTTTTCCTGAAATAACTTCTGTGACATAGCTGTTGTCGTTTACAGCAATTGAAGAAACAGGCGTATTATAAAGGAAGTCTACGCCTTCAGAGGAGGCCAGTTCCACCATTCCTTCTACTATTTTATGCATTCCACCTTTTGGATACCAGGTGCCCAATTTCATGTCAGCGTAGTTCATCAGGCTATACAAGGCTGGCGTATTTTGCGGAACTGCTCCCAAAAAAAGAATTGGAAACTCTGAAATTTTCAACAAAATCGGGTTTCGAAAATACCTCCTGACGTGGGCGTGAAACGATTTAAAAATGTCCATTCTAAGAACATCCAAAAGCAATTTCACATTGGCAAACTCCATGACCGACCTCCCGGGACGATAGGCCAGGTCTTTCATTCCCACCCGGTACTTATAGGCAGCCTGTTCCATGAAGGAATCCAGCTTTGAAGCGCTGCCTGCTTCAATGGATTCAAAGAGTGCTTTCAATCTGGTAAAATCGGCAGGAAGATCAACATAATGATCTTTTCCAAAAATGACGGTATACGAAGGGTCTAGCCTTTGCAGCTCATAGAAGTCGCTCCTCTTTTTATTAAAGTGATTGAAATAGTCTTCAAAAACATCTGGCATCCAATACCAGCTGGGCCCCATATCAAACTTAAAGCCTTCAGCACAAAAAAACCTTGCCCTTCCTCCCGCTATGGCATTTTTTTCTAAAACTTTAACGCTATAGCCAGAATGGGCAAGGTTTGTTGCCACAGAAATACCAGAAAAACCTGATCCTATGACAATTACTTTTTTATGCACGTGCCAACCAATTAAGGTTAATAACCGCGCTGATAAGATTAAATGTTACTAGTTGTTTTCGTAAAACCTTAGGAATCGATTTCATAAAAAAACCTCCTATTTTACAGCGTAATTCTGTAACTTTTCCTTAAGCTCTTTCCGTGCAATATGAATTCTGTTTTTAACGGTTCCAATAGGTATGTTAAGGCGATCCGCTATTTCATGATACTTGAATCCTCTGAAATGCATCATGAATGGTGTCTTGTACGCATCATCTAATTTCCTGATGGCCCTGTTGATGTCTTTTATGGCAAAGCTTGAATATGCAAGATTTGAGGTGACATTGTTCGAAGAATTTAGATAGTGCAGGTTGTCGGTAGTATCAATAAAAGTGTTTCTTCTTACCATGCGCTGATAGTTGGTGATGAAGGTATTCTTCATAATTGTGTACAACCATGCTTTCAAATTTGTACCATCAGCGAATTTTTCTCTGTTAGTATAGGCTTTTAAGGTAGTTTCTTGTAATAAATCGTTTGCTGCTTCGGCATCCTTTGTGAGTCTTAGAGCGAAAGGCTTCAATGATCTTGTCATTTTGTTGAGAGAATAACCAAATTCTAAAGCTGTCATAAATTAGTGGTTTTTGAGTTAAAAAAAATGTTAAACAGCGAAATTTGTTTAACAGTAAACAATAAAAATTTGACAATAAAAGTTAAAAAAATTAAGCTCCGGGGAAATTGTAGAAAGGCTTAAATACTCTATTAAAAAATCGATGTTAAATTAAATTTCCTTCCGAAACTATTGAATTATACGGCGGCATCGATGGAAAGGTTATAAAAAAACAATAACAATTTTTTATCTTTGTTTTCTCCTATATATTACACCCGGTGAAACGACTAGAACTATCCTGTATCTTAAACATAGACCGGGTATGTTCGTCTCTGAAACAAGTCGTATTATCGTTGAATAGCTATTATGAATCCATTTTCGCTTTTAATGCACCCCCTCGCTTGAACCGATACTGTTAAAGACTTTTGCAGACGATCACAGTATAATTCCCAACAAGATGAAAAATAGCAACTGTACCAGGTACAGGAACAAAGCAAATCGATTGCCTTTTTGGAAAGGCATCAGGTAAAAAAGGAGAAGCAATAGAAACGAAATGAAAAACCAAGCCGCATAATTGAGCACCGGCACACTATCTCCCGGCCATTCCCAAAAATTGAGCGCAATGGCCACCGGCTCCAATGCAAGGTCGAGTACTAGCATGAGAACAGCACCACTCAGGGCTTTTATAATCGTTGGAGCGTTTAATGTATTGGCAATTGTACCTGTAGCATATATTAAAAATAGCCAGTTGATACCAATCATCAATGGGGTGTCTACTAGTTTTGGTCCCAGGGCGGCACTATAGCTATAATCACCAAACACGAGGCCTGTTGCTACGCCCACTACTTCTATTCCGTATCCGAACGCATAACATAAAATTAGAAAGGTAATAAAAGCCTTGTTCCAGTTTTCATGGAAGTAAAACAAAGAAATTGCTGAAATTAATAAAGTAAGGGGTGTAAGGCTCAAAAAGTAAGGCCTCAGGTCAGGAAAAGACAAACCTATAATACCTACCATATGAATTATAAGCAGCACGCCTTTTGCCAGGAGTATTTTTTTGTCACGCATACCTTCAAATAAACAAAAATAACCAGGATTGTTTACCAGGTTAAGGAGATGGAAAAAAAATGACCCCAGAGGCCGCACCGACTGATGTTTTCTGTTTTCGTAGCGCATTAGCAGTATTTTAGCCCCGGGGTGGCGGTTGAAGAAGCATGCTAATGTAGCTGAAGGCAGCAGGGAAATACGTTTGAGATCCCCAAATTAGAGCCACCGGGCGATGAACTTGCGGCAGCGCCAGTTAACAAAAAGACATCAACTTTAGTGAAGCTGGCTGATTAGTGTTTCCACCCATTCCGCTCCATCAAGTTTCGGATATGACTCAGGTGATGCTCGCCGTGCCAGGCGTACATGCCCACCATTTCCCTCAGTCTTATTGGTTTTTCGGTTTCCGGGTGCACGAACGTATTTTCCCAATCCTGATCTGAGAGTCCTTGCATAAGTTGCACCCATCTCTCGTGGAGGCTTGTCAGCAAATTGAGCGAAAGATGCACCGGGGCCTTGTAATCAGGGAGCATCGCCCAACGATCTTCAAAATAGGCCTTGATCATCGGAGAGTCTTCTGTCAGGGCCCACTTGAACCTTATCCAGGCATTTATATGGCTGTCGGGCAAATGGTGAACCACCTGACGCACTGTCCAGCCTCCTTCCCGATAAGGTGTGTCGAGTTGCTTTTCGTTGAGCCTGCTCACCACATTCTGCAACTTGTGAGGCAGCGTTTCAATGGAAAAAATACTCCTTTCAAGATATTGAGGAGCATCCATTGAATTTTTGTTGAACCGTCCTATAGGATATTTTAGTTTGTCCAATGATTGACTCTCGTCCATAAAGATTAATAAATGCTTGAATATGAAATTGCACCAGACCTGGTTCTCTTCACAAATCGCCCCTTATTTACAAGTCTTAAAATAAGTCACTGATGAAAGCGTCATTGTTGAATGTCATTACATGCCTTAAGCATCCTAAACATGCACATGACGCTCCGCATGGTAAGATGATCTGACCAAAGGTCCCGACTCCACATATTTTAAACCTCGAGCCAATCCTTCTTCCCTATAATGGGCAAATGTATCCGGATGGATGAATTCGGCCACCTCTATGTGCATTTTGGTTGGTTGCAGGTATTGACCCAGTGTGAGGATATCCAACCCATGCTCAACCAAATCGTCCATGGCTTTGTACACTTCCTCTTTGGATTCTCCCAGGCCGAGCATAATTCCGGATTTGGTTCTTTTTCCGAATTCTTTGGTAAGTTTGATCTGCTCAAGGCTTCTGGCGTATTTAGCTTGTGGCCTCACCCTTCTGTAGAGCGACTCAACGGTTTCAACATTGTGTGACACAACTTCCTGTCCGGCACTGATCATCCGGTATAAGGCATCCCAATTCCCTTTTACGTCGGGGATAAGGGTTTCTATTGTAGTTTCCGGACTGACATTTTTTACCGCAACAACCGTCTGGTACCATATTTCTGCACCACGGTCTTTTAGCTCGTCACGATTTACAGATGTGATAACAGCATGTTTTACGCCCATGAGACGGATAGCTTCAGCTACTCTTTGAGGCTCTTCGGTATCATACTCTGGCGGTCTTCCGGTAGCAACAGCGCAAAATGAACAACTTCTGGTACAAACATTGCCCAAAATCATAAACGTAGCAGTGCCGGCACCCCAGCACTCGCCCATATTCGGGCAGTTTCCACTCTCGCAAATGGTGTGTAATTTATATTCATCTACAAGCTTTCGTACTTTCGCATATTCTTTTCCAACTGGCAGCTTTACTCTTAGCCAATTTGGTTTTTTAATTTTTGTAGATTCTTCTGAGATAACGGGTAGTTCTATCATAATATTCTTCTCGCTTTACCTGTGGCAAAGGTAAAGATAATCGAATTAAAATTCAGGGTTCAGGAACAAGCTTATCTCCTGGTTCCAAAAAGAATGTTTATAAAAGCGGATGTGAAAACACTATTATTGCGGGCACCTGGCAGGATTATGATCTCATTCGGAAATGCCTCTAGTAAAAATCCTGCTTCAAACCCGGTAACGCTATTTTTGAAGGTGCCAAATTCAAAACTAACCGCTGCCTTTAAATTTGCCCCCAGCTTAATATCAGACTCTTCAATTCCCTGGAATATGCCCCCGGTACCAACAATTTGTCCCTGGAGCCTCGAATCAGGGTCATAAGGAACGGTAACAGATGAAAACTGGTCTAACTGCACCTGCACATAGTAAGGGGCAACTACACCGATAGTAGGGCCGGCCGCCAATATGCCTGTTACCTGCACGCCCTGCTGCGGCGCCTTTTTAAACAATATTTTTTCACGGCCATATTGCAGCCGCACAGAATAAAGATAGTTCTGCTTTCTGTAAATGAATGAATTGCCGGTGTAAGTGTCTATCCTTACCTCTTTGGGATGTTTCACATTTACCAGTTCAATCCCAAAGCTTTGAAAAAGGGTGGGTTTCAATGCCTGGCTGTACTTAAATATGACTCCTCCAATTAAACCTCCATTGGTGTTTTTATTTACACCCCAGATGTATTCTCGAGTGTATTCATAATCTTCAGTATCCTGTGATAAAACAGGGAAAGAAATACTGAAAATGAGGAGAATGAGGTAAATTTTTAAAGATTTGTTTGACATTTTATCCCTGCATCATTTTATTTTTAGGCACAACCTCACAAATGCATCATATTTATCTACAACTTAATTTTTAAAAAACTTTAGAGGGGAATAGCCGCTCGACAGTAGTTACAAAAAAATACATAGATTGCACAATAAATATAGTGATTAAATGGATAACGTAAAAGTATAAAACTAAGTTTAATGGCAACGATAAGTTCAAAATATTTAGGCGAGCTCAGCACTGAGTCAGTCCATTTGAAGTCCGGCAAATTGCTGGTTACAGATGCTCCGGTAGACAATAATGGAAAAGGAGAAGCATTTTCTCCTACTGATTTGTTGGCTGCCGCGCTTTGCAGCTGCATGATGACCATTATGGGGATAAGAGCAGAAAAAGAAGGCTTTTCATTGGAAGGACTTTCGGCAGAAGTCACCAAATTAATGCACAACGCACCAAGAAAAGTAAAAGCCATTCAAATTATTTTCGAATGGCCTCGTCCTACAGTATCAGGTTTGCAACTTGAGCAACTTAAGGAAGCTGCGTTGACCTGTCCTGTTGCATTGAGCCTTGCAGAAAGCCTGCAACAGGAGATAAGCTTTAAATTTTAGCGGCTTTTTTTACGGCATCATAGCTGATGCCCATGTGGGAGGCATTATATATGCATTTGCCATTCTCAATGAGAAGCACCTGCGGAGATTCATGCTGAACGTTGAAGATCTCCGCCGCTTTTGAAGAAACGTTTCTTAGCGCAATAAGATCGAGATAGTAAGGCGATACCGATTCCATTTCCTCGTTTTTCCAGCTTCTTTCAAGCCGGTCGAGTGCCATGCTGCTGATGGGACATCGTGTGCTGTGTTTAAAAATCAAAACCTTTTGTTCGCCAGAATCTGCTTTTAACTGCTCTAACTGTTCTTCGCTTTCTAATTTATTCCAAACCATGTTCTCAATTTTTACTTAATCATACCAGATTTCACTCTCCCGGCTGTCATACTTAGGCTTCGACGGTTTTTCTTTTACACTTTTTGGCTGATCGTCGTTTCTCCAAAATTTCGACCAGAACACCTTGCGTTTCCTTAATTTCTCTTTTTTCTCAATAGAGCTTTTTTTCTTGCCCTCTAAATATGAGACGCTGGGATGTAAATTTTTATCCTTCAGTTTTTTTATACGGATATCTCCCGCAAATTGATGTGCCTCTTTCGACAATTTCTCAAAGTGTTTTGTTCTGGCCCTATTGGCAGGAATTTTTAATGTCTTTCCGAATTCGTTGCCCAGCACTTTTCTATCAGCCACTTTGATTTTCGTGTTTCCTGCAAATTGGTGCATTGCTGCCGATTTTTGCTCAAACTCTCTGTTTATTTGCTTTTCTGATTTCCCCTTTTTCGCATTTTTTACATAAGCAGAACCTCTTTGGGGTTTGATAATGTTTGAACCATACTTTAAATTTCCGGCATACTCTGTTGCTTTTTTGTTTCTTTCGGCGTCTTTTTTCGCATTCCCAGTCCTGACGCGCCCGGTGAACTGGTGCATGTTCTGAGATTTTTTTTCAAGATCTCTTTTAATCTGTTTCTCAGATTTCCTCCTGATCAGCGTTTTCGAATAGGAAGACTCTCGAAGTGGCCTGTTTGTGTTTGAGCCAAGTTCCAGGTTGCCCTCATGTTCAGTAGCTTTGCTATCTCTGTCGGCTTTGGACCCTTTCGATTTAATGCGCCCTGAAAACCGGTGCATGTCCACAGAATTTCCTTTGAAATCGCTTTCTACCTGTTTTTGAGATTTGGCTTTTGTCGCACCGGGCGTGGTATTGCTGCCACGTTGAGGCTTAATAACGTTAGACGATTTTTTTAAATCGCCTGTATATGATCCCGCTTCTTTGTCTTTTCGGGCTACTTTGTTTTTTCTCCGCTTTTTGCTTCCACCGTAGTTGGTTTCCGGGCTTACCGGCCTGTCGTGCTCCTTGCTATTATTGTCTAGCCTGTGACTTCCCGGTTCATAAGAAGGGCTGCCCAAACTTCTGTTATCCTTTTTGCTACCGGAAGGATTTGTGGTTCGTACTTCCGTATTTACCTTTTTAGAATCCTCTCCATTTCGCTTTTCAAACAGTTTTTTTCGGTTCGATTTTTTTTCCTGCTTCTTGGTTTTTAGCCTTTTATCATGTAACGGCACCTGCGCATAGACTTCAGACACTGGCAACACGCAGTGCAAGGCTCCACAAAGGAATACTACCAGAAGTATAGTGCTTAAGCGTATAATGATAAGATTCGTTTATTGTTTATTTCAAAAAATTATTGAACAATATTAGTTCAAAATTCAGCGAATTTATCAACTTTTGACTACAGGATTTTTATAGAATCAGGGCAAACCTCTCCATTGTACCTTGCGACTCAATATTTTACATTTTTTTTAGTTGCCACAAAGGCGCGAAGTTTCATAAATCTAAACCGGGACGAGATTGATTTATCTATTCGGGTACATAACTTAGACTTAAAAGCTCGTTTTATAAAAATTCCTTTTTAAAAAGGAGAGAAGAGTCGGAAATGAGCTTTACTAAAAATTCACTTAAACATACCTCTTAAAAGGTAACTACTCAGGTATAAATTCCTTAGGATAGATTCTCCTGTCTCCGGAAACTTACGGCTTAGGGAAGAACAAAGAAGAATTTCACATATAATCAACTCTCATCCTTTCCCAAGGAGGCGATTAAGAGGTGGTTATTATAAAAACATGTGAAATTCTTCTTTTTCTAGCACCTGAGTTTTACATATTTCTTAGAAGGATGCCAGCGCCAGAATTTTCTCTTTCAATCTCCCTTTTGGAAGAAAGTTCTGCTCGAGATTCGGTGAAAATGGAACAGCGGTATCGAGGCTTCCTTCCCGCATCACGGGCGCATCCAGCGAAGTAAAGCAGTATTCGCTGATCCAGGCACAAATTTCAGCACCTATCCCACCAGTCAGGCAATCTTCCTGAATGAATAGCACTTTACCGGTTTTTTCTACAGTTTGCCGGACAGCATCTTTGTCCCACGGAAGCAGCGTTCTGAGGTCGAGAATGTCTGCTGTAAGATTGTCAATAGATTCCATCGCTTCTTTCGCCCAGTGAACGCCCATTCCGTAGGTAATAATTGAAATGTCCGATCCCTCGCTCACCAAGCCGGCTTTGCCAATCTCCACAGTATAATAATCATCTGGAATTTCCTGCGAAACCGAACGGTACAGCGCCTTATGCTCAAAGTACATAACAGGGTTTGGATCTTCAATGGCTGCATTTAACAATCCTTTTGCATCAAAAGGGTTGGATGGATAGACTACTTTTAAGCCCGGAGTGTGAAAGAACCAGGATTCATTGGACTGCGAATGAAACGGACCGGCCGCAACCCCTGCTCCTGTAGGCATGCGAATGACCACATCGGCTTGCTGGCCCCAACGGTAGTGTGATTTTGCCAGATTGTTCACGATCTGGTTGAAGCCACAGGTGACAAAATCCGCGAACTGCATTTCAATGATAGATTTGTACCCCCTAATGGATAAGCCTAACCCGATTCCAACAATTGCAGATTCGCACAAGGGCGTATTTCTTATCCTTTCTTTGCCAAAAAGATCTACAAAGCCTTCGGTAATTTTAAACACCCCGCCATATTCAGCTACATCCTGGCCCATCAAAATCAACTCAGGAAATTTCTGCATACTCTGCTTAATGGCATCGGAAACGGCATCAACAAATCTTTTTTCCGACTTACTATCATTTTCCGGTAGCACCAGCGACTGCCTGTGGTCTGCATACATGTCGCTTATTTCCAACTGCGAGTCTGGTGTCGGCGCAGGTTCGGCAAAAGATATCTCAAGTCCTTTTTCAATCTCTTTCTTAATTCTATTGCGTATCTTCTCAGCTTTCCGCTCATCCAACACCCCGGTTTTTAGCAAAAACTGCTCATAGTTTTGCACAGGATCTTTCTTTCCCCATTTATCAAACAATTCCTGCGGGACATATTTTGTGCCTGATGCTTCTTCATGGCCACGCATCCGAAAAGTCAGTGCCTCGATGAGGACCGGCCGTGGGTTTTCCCGCAGGTTTCTGGCAGTTTGGCTGATGGTATCATATACCTCCAGCAGATTGTTTCCGTCTATCTGAATGGCGTCCATGCCATAGCCCGGGCCTTTGTCTGTGAAGCTCTTAAATTTAAACTGCTCACTACTGGGCGTAGACAATCCATAGCCGTTGTTTTCTATTACAAAAATGACCGGGAGGTCCCATACAGCGGCTACATTCAGTGCCTCGTGGAAATCTCCCTCACTCGCCCCTCCATCACCACTAAAAACCAGCGTAGCTTTTCCTGATTTGGAAAGATTGCTGGCAAGGGCTATACCATCTGCAACGGCCAACTGCGGACCGAGGTGTGAAATCATTCCCACAATATGATGGTCATTGGAACCAAAATGAAAGGAACGGTCTCTTCCTTTCGTGAAGCCACCCATCTTCCCCTGAAATTGTGAAAAAAGCCTTTCCAGAGGGACATTTCTTCCCGTAAAGACGCCGAGATTTCTATGCATAGGGAGAATATATTCGTCAGACTCCAGTGCCAATACTGCTCCGACGGAAATAGCTTCCTGTCCAATTCCTGAAAACCATTTGCTGATTTTCCCCTGTCGCAGTAAAATCAGCATTTTCTCCTCGATCAGCCTGGGCTTTAAAATGGATTCATACAATAAGATTAGCGTTTCGTCAGAATATTCTTTTCGATTGAAATTCATTTTGTATTATTTTGGCTCATGTAAATCTATTTACTTCTTTGCAAATAGTCTCAAGAGAGGATTATTTTTTGTCATTACCTTTTATTTTAGTTCCGGGTTTCGCAATTACCAGTGAACCACCGGGACGCAAAACGCACGAACTGCCTGCGGGCGGATTTCAAAATAGGTAAATTTGAAGTACTTTCACCGGGAGAAAAACGATGTCCATATTTAAAACCGATTATCCCTGGTTAGCTCTGTTTGTAATTCATTACTAATATACCCATGAAAATACTTCATACTGCCGATTGGCATTTGGGAAAGCGTTTAAATGACTATTCAAGGCTTAACGAACAAGAAGCTGTGTTGGATGAGATTTGCGAAATAGCGGATCGTGAAAAAGTAAGCGTGGTACTCATTGCGGGCGATCTCTTTGATACTTTTAATCCCCCCACCGAAGCCGTCGAATTGTTCTATAAAACCGTTTGTCGTTTATCTGCCAACGGCAGTCGTGCGGTAGTGGCCATTGCAGGAAATCACGATTCTCCTGACCGCATAGAAGCGCCCGATCCTATGGCCCGGGCATGTGGGATCATTTTTTGCGGAAGGCCAGTGTCGTGCATTAAACCTTTTGATTTAAAAAGTGGCCTCTCCATTCTGAAATCTGCTCCGGGCTTTATTGAATTAAAAGTTCCGCAACATGAATATCCTTTGAGAGTAATATTGACTCCGTATGCGAATGAGCAAAGTTTGAAACAGTTTTTAGGAACGGAGGACAAAGAAGAGGAGCTGCGAAGCGTTCTCGCTGGTTCGTGGAAGAAAATTGCCGACGAAAACTGCGATGACCAGGGGGTGAATGTTTTACTTGCCCATTTGTACGTGATGGAAAAAGACGGACCGGCGCCAGAGGAACCCGACGATGAGAAGCCCATTTTGCACATGGGAGGCGCGCAGGCCATATTTACAGAAAGCATTCCGCCTCAGGTACAGTATGCTGCGCTTGGCCACCTGCACAGATATCAATGGATTTCTCAGACGCCGTGTCCTGTAATCTACTCGAGTAGCCCGCTCGCTTATAGTTTTAGTGAAGCGCACCAGACCAAGCAGGTAGTGATTATCAATGCAAAACCTGGTGATAAGGTAGAGGTAGCGGCCGTCGCTCTTACCAGAGGAAGAAAACTCGTAAAAAAACGCTTCGAAGATGAAGGAACGGCCCTGGCTTGGTTGCAGGAAAATCCCGATGTGTATGTAGAACTAACCTTAGTGAGCGACACTTACATTGATGCCAGGACAAAAAAAGCACTTTTTCAGGCACATGATGGCATAGTCAGCATCATACCAGAGTTTTCGCAGGATTTCACAGAAGAAAAAAAATCTCCCGTGATTGATATGACAGACATTAAAACTGCATTTAAAGACTATTTTAAATTTAGGAAAGGACAGGAACCCGATGCGGAGCTGATGACACTTTTAAATGAGATCATTGAATCTGCAGATGAAGAAAAGTAGCTCACCGACAAATGGTGTTCCTGAAAAATGAAAAACCAGTATGATTCCCATAGAACTTACTTTACAAGGCCTATACTCCTATAAAGAAAAACAGACAATCGACTTCAAACCGCTTATAGAAGCAGGATTGTTCGGATTGTTTGGGCCGGTTGGAAGCGGAAAATCCTCTATATTGGAGGCTATCATGCTTGCTTTGTTCAATAAAACAGAGCGGCTTTCCCAAATTGGGAGAAACTATAACATCATGAACCTGCAGAGTAATGAGCTGTTCATCGATTTTAGTTTTTATGCAGGCGTATCTGGGAAAGAAAAGTTCCGGTCTACCTATTTGAGCAAGAGGAATAGCAAAAACTTTGATGATGTAAGTGTTAAGGAAAGGAGCTACTATAAATGGGATGGCAACCAGTGGATGCCCACGGAAATTGACGATGCTTCGTCTATTTTGGGAATGAGTTATGACAATTTCATGAAAACCATAATCATTCCCCAGGGGAAGTTTCGTGATTTTGTTGACCAGACTACGGCGGCAAGGACCCAAATGTTGAAAGAGTTGTTTCCATTGGAGCAATTTGATCTGTACAGCAAGACCAATAAACTCCAAATCCAGACGAGGGCAGATATACAGGCGGTGGAGAAAGTACTTGAAGAATTGGGAGAAGTGGGCCCGGAAGAAATCATCTTCCTTGAATCAGAAATAGAATTGCTAACGGAGAAGGTCAATCTTTGCCATCAGCAGCTGTTAAAGCTTAGAAAAGAAGAAGAGCAGTTAAGGACTCTTGAAAAATTGTTTACTTCCTTCTATGAGGCCTCATCAATTTTAGACCAACTCAAATCTGAAGGTGATTTTTTTAGAAGTAAAACAGACCAACTGAACACCTATATCCGTGCCTACACTTATTTCAAAGATAAATTAAAGTCGCTGAGCCACAATGCCGCAGATCTGAAGGTTAAAAAAGCGCAGCTTGAGGACCTTCAACAGCAGTCGGAAGCGGCGGTAGTTGCATTGGAATCAGCAAAAGAAAAAAACCGGAAGGCAAAAGAGGAACTGGGGCAAATAGAAGAGGCCAAAAACAAATGCGATGACCTGAAAATCATTATTGAAATAGGGAAATTAAAAAAATTAGCGTACGACCTGAAAGACGAAACGCTGGAAGCATCAAAAATTCTGACGGAAATTCAGGATGAATTAAAGGCAGATAAACAGCAGCAGGTTAAACTCGATGAGGATATTAATGCCCTGGAAATTGCTTTGCAGGACGTGGATGCTTTAAGGGAGCGGTACCAATGGCTGGAAAAGGAGAGAGAATTATTAAAGGAGAAGCAAGAGTGTATTCAGGAAATTGAAGGCTTGAAACTAAAGGTCGGTGAATATGAAAAAGCGATCGCCCAAAAACTATCAACCGAAGGGCTCACCTTGGCAGAGGCTGATCCTCAGAATCCCATGGGGGCAGTTGAGCAGCAATCGGCCAGTCTTCAAAACGCGATTGCTTCTCTTCACAATGCATTAATTCCTTTGCAGGTGAAGCAGCAGCTTTCCAATTATTCGAACAATCTCTCTGAAGGCGACCCCTGCCCATTATGCGGGTCTGAACATCACCCCAATATTGCTGAACCCCATGTAGTGAATAGCGAGATGAAAGAAATCGAAACTCGTCTCCGGGAATTGAAGATACAAGAAAGCCGGATGAAACAGTTGGAGAAGGAAGTGCAGGCCATTCAGCTAAAGAAAATGGGCGTCCGGGAGAGGCTTTATCAAAACGTGCAGACTGCATCTAAAATTGAAGCAAAAATTGCCGCCCATAAGGCAAGCGAACCCACTGCTGCTGACAAAACAGATTCCTTATCAACCATTAAAGAAAAGCTGAGCGAAAGGCTTTCGCAAAAAGAGGTACTTGCTCAAAACAAAGCCGCCCGGGAAAAGATAAAGCTTTCTATACAGCAATTGGAAATAGCCTGTGAAGAAAAAAGAAACTATGTGCATGAGCTTTCAAGGCGACAAGCCACAGAGGATGCAAGAGTAGCGCAGATGAAGCAAATGCTTAAGACTTACGAGTATAATAAATTTGAAAAACATACTGTAGAGGAACTTTCCTCCAGTTTGCAAAGAGGTCTAAAGTTCATAGAGGGACTAAATCAGGTATATGAAGAATCGGTGCAAGTTATCAGCCATACTGAACAAAAATTGAGCAGTCTGCAGGGTCAGCTAAAATCTGAGGAAAGGGCAGTGGAGGACTTGGTTTCGAAAACGGTGGCTTTAGATCTCGAGATTCAAAAATTACTTGTTGATAAGGAGTTCACATCCATCCATCAGGTAAACGAAATTTTGAAGATGAACCTGAATATAGATAGGGAGCGGCAGGAAATTGATCAGTATAGAACCCGGATGCTTCAGGTAGAGCAGCAATACAACAGCCTTAAAAAAGAAATAAACAACAGAGAATACAGACAGGACCATCACCGGGACGTGATAGAGGAAATGACGGCGTTGGAGGAAGAAATTAAAAGCGCTCAGGGTAATATTTCATTAAAAAGCCGCGAGATTCAGGAGATAAAAAGGAAGATAGAAAGAAAGAACCAACTTTTTGAGGAGCATCACAAGCTCGAACTAAGAAAGCAGAACCTAACGGAACTTTGCAATTTGTTTAGAGGGAACGGTTTTATGAATTATGTTTCTTCGATCTATCTCAATAATTTATGCAAGTCAGCGAATGAACGATTTTTGCTGTTAACGAAAAATAACCTGAGCTTGGAATTGAACGAGCAGAATGATTTTATCGTAAGAGACTATCTTAACAATGGTAAAACCAGGCTGCTAAAGACGCTTTCCGGCGGGCAAACTTTTCAGGCATCGCTATGTCTGGCACTTGCTCTGGCTGAAAATGTGAAGGTACTGAATCAGGCTGATCAAAGTTTCTTTTTTCTTGACGAAGGTTTTGGAGCACTGGATAAACATGCGCTAAGAATAGTTTTTGACACCCTAAAAACCTTGAGAAAGGAAAACAGGGTGGTCGGGATCATTTCGCATGTGGAGGAGTTGCAACAGGAAATAGATGTTTACATTGAAGTTGAAAACAGCAGAGATAACGGAAGTGAAATAACGTTTAGTTGGAAATGACCATAAAAAGAAAACTATTGGCTGTACTGGGAATACTTGTTTTCGCATATCTGGCACTTTGCATTGCTTTCTATTTATATCAGGAGAAAATCATTTTTCATCCCCTCCCTTTGGCTGATGATTATCAGTATGATTTTGAAGAACCCTTTGAGGAAGTATGGATTAGCACGCCGGACGGTGAGAAGATAAATGCGCTGCATTTTAAAGTTGAAAAGCCCAAAGGTGTAGTCTTGTATTTTCATGGCAATGCCGGCAATTTAGCAAGCTGGGGTACCGTAGCCTCTCAATTCCTGCCATTCGATTATGAGCTGTTCATTATGGATTACAGAGGATATGGAAAAAGTACAGGTTCCTTCAATGAATACAAGCTACATCAGGACGCACTCGCATGTTATCAATATCTACTCGACAGCGGTTATAATGGTAATAAGATTCTCATTTATGGCCGATCGATCGGGTCAGGAATTGCCAGCAGGGTAGCCAATGAAAAGTGGAACAGGGGATTGGTATTGGAGTCGCCGTTTAACAATATGACCGCTCTTGCTCGCAGCTATGCACCTTTTTTGCCTCATGGCTTACTTTTGCGGTACAAATTTCCGGTAGATCACCATGTTCGGCATATACGGCATCCCATCTATATCATTCACGGAACCGATGACGAAATTATTCCGTATGATTTAGCCTATCAGTTAAAAGACAAGAGTGATAAAGTAACTTTTTATACGATTGCCGGCGGTAAGCACAATGATCTCAGCATTTTTCCTGAGTTTTACCAGATAATGGAAGAACTTTTGGTAGATAAGAAGAAAAAATAACCCCTCCGATTTAAGAGAAGAGATCATCCTTACCTTAAGGCGCATTAAAATTAAAGATGTATTTTTGCGGCTAAAAATCATAAATCAATGTCATTTTCACCTGCAGATAAATTGAAGCATATTTTAGTTGTTGGCGACAGAGTGTTAATAAAGCCCAGAAAACATTCTGAAAAAACTCAGAGTGGCCTTTACCTTCCACCCGGGGTTCATGAAAAGGAAAAAGTTCACACGGGCTATGTGATGAAAGTAGGACCTGGCTATCCCATTCCCATTCCTATGGAGGAGCCTGAACCCTGGAAAGAATCAGAAGAAACAATTCGCTATATCCCGTTGCAGGCTAAAGAAGGAGATCTTGCCATATTCCTGCAAAGAGAAGCGTATGAGGTAATGTATGAAAATGAAAAGTTTTTCATTGTGCCACAATCTTCGATATTGATGCTGGAAAGAGCAGATTGACGCAGTTTCCCTGAATTTTCAGAATGCTGATTAAGGCCTGCCTCGCAGGCCGATTGGGACTTGTTGAAAAACGCTCCGGATCAATTTTATCTTAAAGCCGTGTTCAGCAAGTCCTACTCAACATCATAATATCTAATATCTAACATCTACTGTCTAAAGTCTAGCATCTTCTATCTAACATCTAACCTAACCTTCTTCCAGCTTCACAGTATTGTCAACTTCCCGCTTAAGGGCTTCTATATAAGCATTTTTCAATACGGTAAAAATGGTAGTCCATATATCAGTTTGCACCTGTCCCAATTCTCCCTGCAGGGGTACCCGCGAAGCTACCTGATCTTCTTTGTGGTTTTCGAAGACTTCCGATCCCAACTCCACAATGCCTTCCCAAACCATTTGGAAGATATTGTCCTTGTCTTTGGCGTCTTCGCTTAGATCCAAGACCTTCATGTCAATCATTACCGGCTTCACATAGCCATCAAAGCTGCCGTCGTTCAAAATAATTTCGCTATATAAATTGAAGGTGCCCCTTTCTACGTCAAATTTGCCATACGCTTTGATAAAGTCGTTTAAAGCGGGCAGGTCTACCTCAGTAAATTCAAGATTAGCATCAAAATCAGGAACTTCTTTTAATAAGTTCATGTCAGCCTCCAACAGCAAATGACCGCCTCCAACAGAAGTTCCAGTGAGTTTTAGGCTTGAGGGAAGCTTTTCCGCATTGTCTGAGGCGTTGTTGAGGTTCAGGGCAACTGCGTTTAGACTGTCAATCGCCACGTCTACTTTCGGACTCGCATGAAAATCCAGATACGATATTTTTCCCCTCACCACTTCAAAGCGATTGATCTGTAGCGGCATCAGATCTTTGATCGGCTCTGTCCAATCCGTTTCTGCCCCCGTTTGTGTCTCTTCCTCTGAAGGTCCGGCCACAAAATTGAGCTTAGGGAACAGCAACTGTATTTCGCCTACGACCGCCCCTTCCCATATAGCCTCCCACTCTACCGAAAGGTCTATTTTCTCTATATCCAAAAATGGAACAGGAATCTCACCGTCCATTTTTTCAAGTTTTAGTTTGTTGATGGCGTATGCACCTCTATACAATGATATATCGACTCCCTCGATGGAACCCTGATAGCCTTCAATTTCGCTCAAGACCTGATTTACATATTTTGTCACGAAGTAAGGCAACAACAGCCTGGCTATAATGAGTACTACAATAATAGCAATCGGAATAGCCCACCTTTTCTGAATATGCATAGTGGAAAAATTAGTTTAAAAAATAGTATTAGGTATTAACTCCTAACAAAGGCGGTTGTTTAGAAATTAGACTGAAGGTGAGGTGCAGAAGGCCCAGCAAGCCAGCACGAGCTTTTGGGCTACTTATACCACTTCCTTGTATTGCATGCGGTGCAATTGTGCATAATATCCATTTAATTGAAGCAGGTCTTCATGATTGCCCTGTTCTTTAATTTCGCCCTTGTCCATCACAATAATGCGGTCTGCATTTTGAATTGTGGAAAGCCGGTGCGCAATCACAATAGAGGTACGTCCTTTCATCATCTTTTCAATCGCACCTTGTATCAGTTCCTCGGTTTCAGTATCAACGGACGAAGTGGCTTCGTCTAGTACAATAATCCTCGGATCATAAACCATAGCCCTGACGAAAGAAATTAACTGTCTCTGTCCTACAGACAAAGAACCTCCCCTTTCCATCACATTATAGTCCAGCCCACCGGGCAGCCTTTCTATAAACCGTCTTGCTCCCACCAAATTCGCCGCATGCATGATCTTCTCGCGACTTATGTCAGGATTGCCCAAAGAAATGTTGTTACCAATGGTGTCTGAGAAAAGGAAAACATCCTGTAGTACCACCCCAATGTTTCTTCGGAGGAAATCCAGGTCAAAATTCTTGATGTCTTCTCCATCAATACAAATTTCACCTTTGTTAATATCGTAAAACCGGCTCAACAGATTGATTACGGACGATTTTCCAGCGCCGGTGGCCCCTACCAGGGCGATGGTTTCACCTGCCCTTACTTCAAATGAAATATTTTTCAACACATATTCCTCCTGATCGTAGGCAAACCATACATTTTTAAATGTTACTTCTCCTTTTAAATCTTTCAAATGCAGGTTTCCATTGCTTGTAATATTTTCATCGCTGTCCAGCAGTTTCAAAATCCTGTCTGAGCTCACTATCCCGAGTTGCAATGTATTGTATCGATCTGCAATCATTCTTATGGGCCTGAAGAACATTTGGATATACATGATAAATGCAATCAGGACACCGAGCGTAAGTTCACCCTGAATCACATTGCTTGCGCCAAACCACACAACCAGGCCAATGCCTGCCGCCTGTATCACCTCTGCAACAGGAAAATAAATGGAGTAGTACATCACAGATTTCAGGTTGGCTTTTTTGTGTTCCTGATTGATGGCCTTAAACTTCTTGTATTCGGCATCTTCACTGTTGAAGATCTGCACAATGTTCATTCCTGTAATATGTTCCTGAACGAAGGCGTTGAGGTTGGAAACAGCATTTCTTACATGATTGAATGAAACTTTGATCTTCTCCTTGAAGATATAAGTTGTTATCAGAAGGAACGGAAGGGTGGCCAGGATCACCAGCGTGAGCTTTACATCTGTGTAAAACATGATTGCCAGAATAAAAATGAGCTGCAGCAGGTCACCCACCATAGCGGCCAATCCTTCGCTGAAGACGTCTGACAATGTTTCTACATCTGAAATGTTTCTTGTTACCAGTCTGCCGATGGGGGTTCGGTCGAAGAATTTTAATCGGAGCTTTAGCAGATGTTGATAAAGCGCAATCCGAATGTCTTTAATGATGTATTGCCCCATCCAACCCGATAAATAGGTGTGAGCATATTGGACAATTGCCTGTAATACCAATACCCCTACTAATATGATTGTCATATCAATAAGTCCCTGGAAATCGCCGGCCATGATATGATTATCGACTGTTAGTTGGATAAGGTAGGGCCTTACGGGAGCAAGAATGGCAAGCGCAAATGTTAGAATTACTAAAAAATAGAACTTCCCAATATAAGGTTTGACAAACCTGAAAATGCGTTTGAGAACCTTAAAGTCTATTATATTGCCGCTTATTGTTTCTTTGTCCACTTAAAAATTTATCTAATATTAGTCGTTTGTTAAGGCTTCGATCCTTTTCGCTTCAAACTGCTTACGCCTGGCCCGAAGGAAGTTTGCGGGATGAGGAATTTAAAAAGCTTCACGTAGCAACATTTTTTACAATCATAAAAATATATCATCAGGATAGGAAACCCGGGTTAGAAACAAGCCCTGAGGGGGTGTAGCTCTTCCCGCTTTCTTCCTGTCTTTATTGAGTATAATTTCTTCAAAATTCTGAATGCTTAGTTTCCCCTGTCCTACCTCTAATAAGGTTCCCGTAATGGCCCGTACCATACCTCTGAGAAATCTGTTTGCACTAACGTAAAAATTTAGTTCATCGTTCTCAATTATCCACCGCGCTTCCGTAATGGTGCAATTGTATGTTGCTGTATTGGATTTTACTTTGCTGAAGCATTGAAAATCTATATGATTGAGCAATGTATTCGCAGCTAAATTCATTTGCCCGATATCCAATGGCTTCAAAAACAAATAGCTGAAGTCACTCAGGAAAGGATTCTTTAGCCTCGCTATTCTGTATTGATATCTTCGTTCTACGGCATCAAAACGGGCGTGCGCATTAGTTTTTACCTTCTTTATACTATTTATACTGATGTCAGAAGGTAAAAATCTGTTCAGCTTGTAACATAAGTCTGCCCCATCAATTTCCTCCTCGAAATCCACATGAAAGTATTGTTGTGTGCAATGTACACCAGTATCTGTTCTTCCACTACCTGTAATTGCCACCGTCTCCTGAAACAAGGTTGACAATGAATTCTCTACTACCTCCTGTACGGTAATGGCGTTCGGTTGCTTTTGCCAGCCGTGATAACGCGTTCCATTGTAAGAAATTTCAAAAAAGTAGCGCAAAGGAAATTAGAAGTTATGGATTTTAATGTTGAATTATGGATTGATGAGTATTAATTTTTGACGCTGGCTTAATTTACTGCTAAACCACCTTAAACCTTAAACCTTAAACCTTTAACCTTTAACTATGAACTCTGAACTATGAACCCTGAACTATGAACTCTGAACCTTGAACTCTGAACTATGAACCATCCATCTTCCCACTGCCAACTTTTTAAACCTGAAACCTGAAATACCCACCTCAGCTTAAACTTTGAACTTTAAACCCCCTCAGCCTCTGGCAGCTCCCCCTGAAGAGGGGAGCCTTAAACAACGCGGCGCATTGCTAAACAACTACAGTTTGTATGAACCCTGAACCATGAACTGTAAACTTTGAACTTTGAACCATCCATCTTCCCACTGCCAACTTTTTAAACTTGAAAC